>DATLDH010000137.1:0-23713 GCA_035526015.1 Acidimicrobiales bacterium | reverse complement strand
CCTCGAACACCGACGTCTGGACCTCGTACGGCACCAGTGCAGCGTACCGAGGGCCACCCGGGGGCCCGCGCATACCCTTGGGCCCGTGAGGGTCCTCTCCGGCATCCAGCCCACGGGCGACATCCACGTCGGCAACTACGTCGGTGCCATCCGCCACTGGGTCGCCGGCCAGCACGACCAGGACGCCTTCATCTTCATCGCCGACCTCCACGCCCTGACCGTGCCGAGGGACCCGGCCGAGGTGCGGGACAAGACGCTCGAGGCGGCCATGGTGCTGCTGGCCTCCGGCATCGACCCCGAGACGTGCACCCTGTTCGTGCAGAGCCACGTGCCCGAGGTCAGCGAGCTGGGGTGGCTGCTCAACTGCGTCGCCACCACCGGCGAGCTGAGCCGGATGACGCAGTACAAGGAGAAGGCCAAGGGGAAGGAGTCGGTGACCGTCGGGCTCTTCGACTACCCCGTGCTGCAGGCCGCCGACATCCTCGTCTACGGCGCCGACCGGGTGCCGGTGGGCGACGAGCAGCGCCAGCACGTCGAGCTGTGCCGCGACATCGCCATCCGCTTCAACGGGCGCTACGGCGACACCTTCGTGGTGCCCGAGGTCGCCATCGCCAAGGTCGGCGCCCGGATCATGGACCTGCAGCGCCCGACCAACAAGATGTCGAAGTCGGCCTCCTCCCCCCAGGGGTTGCTCGTCCTGCTCGAGCCCCCGGAGTCGATGACCCGCAAGATCATGCGCGCCGTCACCGACGCCGAGACCGAGGTGCGCTACGACCGGGAGGCCAAGCCCGGCGTGTCCAACCTGCTCGAGCTGCTCGCGGTCGCCCCCGGTGGCGACCCGCACGCGCTGGCCGGCCGCTACGAGCGCTACGGCGACCTCAAGTCCGACACCGCCGCCGCCGTGGTGGAGTTCCTGCGCCCGGTGCAAGAACGTTTCGCCGAGGTCGCCGCCGATCCCGCCGGCGTGGTCAAGATCCTCGACCGGGGGGCGGAACAGGCCCGGTCGGTGGCGGCCGGCACCCTGGCCCGGGCCAAGGCGGCCATGGGCCTCCTCCCCCGCTAACCCAGCAGGTTCGACCAGAGGCGCAGCGCGGGCTCGAAAACGGTGTTCAGGGCGCCGGGGACGGCGAGCACGAGCACCAGCACGAGCACCATGGAGTACTGGCGCAGCTGGAGGTACTTCGGCCACCACGACTTCGGCATGAGCCGCTCGATCACGGCCGACCCGTCGAGCGGTGGGATGGGGATGAGGTTGAAGGCGGCCAGGATCACGTTCACGAACCCGAAGGCGAACAGGAGCTGGTCGCCCACCGGCGGTGGGTCGAGGAGGCGGAACCCGTCGAAGTGGGTGATCACGTTGCTCACCGTGCCGTCGGGGCGGAGGAAGCGCAGCACCAGGGCGGCCACGACGGCGAGGGTGATGTTGACGACGGGCCCGACCAGGCTGACCACGAGCCCGTGGTTGCGCGGGTGGCGGAGTCGCCGGGGGTTCACCGGCACCGGCTTGGCGTAACCGAACGCGCCCGCCCCGCTGAGCGACAGCATCACCGGCAGCAGGATGGTGCCGAACGGGTCGATGTGGCGGATGGGGTTGAGCGTGAGGCGGCCCTGCTCCTTGGCCGTCGGGTCCCCGAACAGCAGGGCCACGGCACCGTGGGACACCTCGTGGAGAATGATCGACGGCACCAGCGCGACCAGCAGCAGCACTTTCACCGACATGGGCGGCGAGTGATCGTGTCCCTGTGGTTCAGCGGCGCTGGGCGGAGCAGTCCATGCACAGCCGGGCGGCCGGGACGGCCTCCAGGCGCGCCGGCGCGATGGGGTTGCCACACGACTCGCACGGGCCGTAGGTGCCGGCGTCCATCTTCTCCAGGGCGTGCTCCACGTCGCTGAGGGTCTCACGCAACGTGGTGGCCAGCGCCTCGTTCTCGCCACGCTCGGCGGTCACCTGTGAGGAGTCGGCGAAGTTGGAGTCGTAGTCGAGGCCCCCGGCATCACCGAAACCGAGATCGGCCAGCTGCTGACGCAGCTCGTCGCGCTCCTGCTGGAGCAGGGCGCGCGCCGCGGACGTGTCGATGTCACTGGCCATAGAGGGGAATGGTAGTGCCCATTCTCCGGGGCGGTGCCCCGGTTCAGCGCCTGCGGGCCCTCGGGTGGGCCGCCTCGTAGGCGGAGCGGAGGCGCTCGGCCGACACCCGTGTGTACACCTGGGTCGTGGCGATCGAGGCGTGACCGAGCAGCTCCTGGACGACCCTGATGTCGGCGCCGCGGTCGAGCATGTGGGTGGCACAGGAGTGGCGCAGGACGTGAGGCGTGAGCACCTCGCCCAGCCCGGCCCGCACCCCGTGGCGGCGCACGATCCCCCATGCCCCGCCCCGGCCCAGCCGCCCGCCCCGGGCGTTCAGGAAGACGGCATCGGCATCGTCGCGGCGGGCCCAGCGCTCCGGCGCCATCGACGGCCGCCCGCCCGGCGCCAGCCAGGCGGCCAGGGCGCGCTGAGCGAAGCCGCCCACCGGCACCAGCCGCTCCTTCGACCCCTTGCCCAGGACGCGGACCAGGCCCTCCTCCAGGGCGGTGTTGCCGAGCGAGAGCCCGACCAGCTCCGAGATCCGCATGCCGGTGCCGTAGAGCATCTCGAGGATGGCCCGGTCGCGGCGGGCCACCGCGTCGTCACCGACCACGGCGGCCAGCAGGGACTCCACCTGGCCCTCGGTGAGCGCCTTGGGCACTCCCTGGGGGATCTTGGGCGAGCCCACATCGGCGGTGGGGTCCACGGTGGCGTCCATCTCGTCGACCAGAAACCGGTGGAGTCCCCGCACGGCGGCCAGGCTGCGGGCCACCGAGGCGGGACGCCGCTGGCGGGCCGGCCCGTCGGGGTCGGGCCGGATGTCGTCGGTGCGCAGGAACTCGACGTAGGACTCGACGTCACCGCGGGCGGCGGTGCGGACGGTGAGGCCCCGTCCGTGCAACCACCGCTCATAGGTGGCGAGATCGCGGCGGTAGGCGTTGCGGGTGTTCACGGCCCGGCCCTGCTCCGAGAGCCACCCCATGAACTCCTCGCCGTCGCGCGAGAGCGCGTCCACCGCCCCGCCCGGCTAGAGGAGGGTGAGGGGGTCGGCGACGGCGACGCCGAGGGCCTCGGCCACGGCCGGGTTCGTCACCTGGCCCGCCACCGTGGTGAGGCCACCGAGGAGAGCGTGGTCGTGCTCGACCGCTCCGCGCACGCCGCGCTCGGCGACCTCGAGGAGGTACGGGAGCGTGGCGTTGGTGAGGGCGTAGGTCGAGGTGTGCGGGACGGCGCCCGGGATGTTGCCGACCGCGTAGTGCACGACGTCGTGGACCTCATAGACCGGGTCGGCGTGGGTCGTCTCGTGGGTCGTCTCGATGCAGCCGCCCTGGTCGACGGCGACGTCGACGATCACCGCTCCCCGCTTCATGCCCCGCACCATGTCGTCGGTGACGACCATGGGGGCCCGGCCGCCGGGCACCAGCACGGCGCCGATCACCAGGTCGGCCTCGGCCACGGCCCGCTCCACCGCGCCACGGTTGGACGCGAGCGTCATGATCCGGCCCTGGTGGATCTGGTCGACGAAGCGCAACCGATCGATGTTCTTGTCGAGCAGCATCACCTCGGCCTCCATGCCCGCTGCGATCCACGCCGAGTTCCATCCCACGTTGCCGGCCCCGATCACGACCACCCGTGCCGGGCGTACCCCCGGCGCGCCGCCGAGGAGCACACCCCGACCGCCGTTCTCGCGCTCGAGATAATGGGCGCCGACCTGGGTGGCCATCCGTCCCGCCACCTCGCTCATCGGGGCCAGCAGCGGGAGGGCGCCGTCCTCGAGCTGCACGGTCTCGTACGCCAGCGCCGTGGTGCCGCTGGCCACCAGGGCGCGGCCGACCTCGGGGTAGGCGGCGATGTGCAGGTAGGTGAACAGCACCAGTCCGGCGCGCAGCTTGTCGAGCTCGGGGCCCTGGGGCTCCTTGACCTTGACGACCATCTCCGCGCCCCACGCCCCGTCGAGGTCGACGATCTCGGCACCGGCCGCGGTGAAGTCGCCGTCGTGGATGGCCGAGCCCTCCCCCGCTCCCTCCTGCACGAGCACGCGGTGGCCGTGGTGGACGAGCTCGCGGACACCGTCGGGCGTCATGGCGACGCGGTGCTCACCCGTCTTGGTCTCGGTCGGGACCCCGATGATCATCGGCGCGAGCCGATCCGCTGCACGGCGAGCAGGAGCCCGATGATCGTCTTCGCGTCGACGATCGCCCCTGACCCGATGAGCGCGCCCACCGATGAGAGCGGATGGCGCTCGACCGTCATGACCTGCTCCTCGTCACCCTGGCGGTCATCAGCACAGGATGTCAGGCCCGTGGCCAAGAAGATCCACATGTGCTCGTCGCAGAACCCCGGCGAGTTGTAGAAGTCGACCAACGGTTCCAGGTCGGTGGCCGCCATCCCGATCTCCTCGGCCAGCTCGCGCCGGGCCGTGGTCTCGACGGCCTCGCCGTCGACGTCGCGCTTGCCGGCGGGGATCTCGAGCAGCTCGGTGCCCACCGACGCCCGGTACTGGCGCACGAGGACGACGTCGTCACCGTCGACGGGCACGACCGACACGGCGCCGGGGTGGTGCACGATCGTGCGCTCGAACGGCTCGCCGTCGCCCTGGAACATGGCCTCCGCGACCTGGATCAGGTGGCCGCGGTAGACCTCGCGCTCACCGAGCTTGCGAAAGCTCAAGTCGTCCGCTCTCGGCCTGCGGCCGGGCCGCTCGGGCCCCGCTCGCCGCGCTCGCTCACACGTCGAGGAGTGTCGGGTTGCGGCCCTCGGCCCGCTCGAGGGCGGCGCCCACCAGCTCGGAGAACAACGGGTGGGGACGGTCGGGCCGGCTCTTGAACTCGGGATGGGCCTGGGTGCCGAGCCAGCACGGGTGGTCGGGCAGCTCGATGAACTCCACGAGGCGGTCGTCGGGAGAGGTACCCGAGCACCGCAGCCCCGCGTCCTCGAGCCGGTGGCGGTAGCGGGGGTTCACCTCGAAGCGGTGACGGTGGCGCTCGTAGATGAGCTCGTCACCGTAGGCCTTGGCGATCTGCGACCCCTCAGCGAGGCGGGCCGGGTAGGTGCCGAGCCGCATGGTGCCGCCCATGTCGACGACTTCGCGCTGCTCGTCCATCAGGTCGATGACGAGGTGCTCGGAGGCGGGATCGACCTCACGGGAGTTGGCATCGGCCAGGCCGAGCACGTTGCGGGCGAACTCGATCACCATCACCTGGAGGCCGAGACAGAGGCCGAGGCAGGGAATGTCGTTCTCCCTGGCGTAGCCCGCCGCGGCGATCTTGCCCTCGATACCGCGCTCGCCGAACCCGCCGGGGATGACGATGCCGTCGAGGTCGCGCAGCAGGTCGTCGGCCAGCAGCCCGGTGACGTCCTCGGCCTGGATCCACACCACGTCGATGCGGGCGCCCTGGTAGAAGCCGGCGTGGCGGAGCGACTCGGCCACCGACAGATACGCGTCGGGATAGGCGACGTACTTGCCGACCAGCCCGACCCGCACCGGGCGCTGGGCACCGCGGATGCGCTCGACCAGCTCCTCCCACGCCGTCAGGTCGGCGGGCCGGTCGGAGAAGCCGAGATGACGGCAGACCTCGTCGTCGAGGCCCTCGGCGTGGAGCACGAGGGGAATCTCGTAGATGTTTCCGGCGTCGATGTTGGAGATGACGGCGGCCATCGGCACGTCGCACAGGTTGGAGATCTTGCGCTTCAGGTCGTCGGAGATGGGACGGTCGCTGCGGCACACGATCACGTCGGGCTGGATGCCCCGGCTGCGCAACTCGGTGACCGAGTGCTGGGTGGGCTTGGTCTTCTGCTCGGCACTGGGGCCGACGGCCGGCACCAGGCTGAGGTGGACGAAACAGACGTTGTCGCGGCCGATGTCGTTACGGAACTGCCGCAACGCCTCGAGGAACGGGAGGATCTCGATGTCGCCGACCGTGCCACCCACCTCGGTGATGACGACGTCGATGTCGTCGGTGGCCAGGCGCGTGATGCGGTCCTTGATCTCGTTGGTGACATGCGGGATGACCTGCACGGTCCGGCCGAGGTAGTCGCCGCGGCGCTCCTTGCCGATCACCGACTGGTAGATCGAACCCGTCGTGGCGTTGGAGTCACGGTGGAGGTTCTCGTCGATGAAGCGCTCGTAATGACCGAGGTCGAGGTCGGTCTCGCCGCCGTCGTCGGTCACGAAGACCTCGCCGTGCTCGAACGGGTTCATCGTGCCCGGATCCACGTTGATGTAGGGATCGAGCTTCTGCATCGTGACCCGCAGGCCACGGCACTTCAGCAGTCGACCGAGCGATGAGGCGGTGAGGCCCTTGCCCAGGCTGCTGGCAACGCCACCCGTCACGAAAATGTGCTTCGCCACGGGATCCCACCCTACCGCAGGGTCATCACCGCACCGTCGATACCGGTTACCGGCCTGGTCGGAGCAGGCGCGACGGCACGCGGCGGGCCTTCAGCACTGTCGCCTGGCCCCGTTCGGCCACCACGAGGAGGCCGTTGGCAAGGTCGGCGGTCACGATCGACTCGGTCTCCTGCAGCACGCCGACGAGGTGCTGGTCGCCGCCTCCGAGCGGTCGGACCCAGATGCTGCGCGGCTCGGACCGGCCGTTCACGGGCGGCGCCGCCTCGGTGACGTAGAGCACGTGGCCTTCCCCCACGGCGGCCAGCGCGCTCGACCGTCCCTTCGGGGACAATTGCTCGCTCGCGCCGGTCGCCCGGTCGAGCAGCTGCACCGACGACACGCCGTCGTCGGTCGAGGTGTACACGACCTTGTCGCCGGCGAACACCGGCCGCGACTCGTCGGGGCCGTCGGCCGGCGTGAGGCTGCGTGTCGTGCCCTCGCGCAGGTCGACGACGACGAGGTGCAGGTGCTCCTCGCCGAGCGGTGGGCGCACCGACGCCGTCACGATCGCCGTGCGCCCCGTGGCGTCGACGGTCATCCCGTGGCCGCTGCCGAGCGACAGCGGCGGGTCGAGGGGGACATGACCGGTGGCCGAACCGTCGACGCCGAACAGCAGGAGCCGGCGGACGATCTCCGGTCCCTGGCCGAGGAGCACGTGATCGGAGCCGGGCAGGAAGGCGAAGTCGACGACCCCGCCGTCGGGTGGCTCGATGCGTCGGAGCCGGCCGCCTTCGGCCATGGCCACACCTCGGCCGTCGAGGACGGCCATGTGCGCGCCGTCGGGGCTGAAGCCGGCCCGGTAGGGGCCGGCCGCCACCTTCCCGTCGGTGTCGAAGGGGTCGACAGCCTCGACGGCGCGCTGCTCGACACGTGGCGCCGGCTTCTCCTTCGCCGGCAGGAGGCGCAATCCGATCGCGCTCACGGCGGCGAGCACGGCGAGGGTGATGGCGACGCGTTTCATCGGCGAGTCATCGGCGAGTCATCGGCGGGTCACGGCCGCCGCCCGGCCCGGTCGAGGGCGCGCAGCGGCGGCACGGCGTCGATCACCCGGCTGAACGAGATCACCTCGCTGGCCAGGTTGGCGGCCAGCACCACGGCGAGGACGACGAGCCGCACGGACGGGACGCAGACCTGGACGACGGCGAGCCCGAGGACGGCGCCGAGGACGTTGGCCCCGGTGTCACCCAGCATCACGCGCTCGCGGAGATCGTCGAGCAGCAGCGCGGTGCCGGCACCGATGACGACGGCGGCGGCGGCCAGGCGGTGATCGGCGGCCGTGGCGACGGCCAGCACGGCGAAGGCGGCGATGGCGGCCTTGCCGGCGCGGCCCGGCGCGCGGTCGAAGAGGTTGGCCAGGTTGGCGGCGGCCGCCACCAGCGCCCCGTCGGCCACGAGCTGCAGGGCGCCGGCCCCGGCGTCGGCCCACGGCCCCACGAGCACGATCCCGAGGCACGCACCGCCGAGCAGCTTCACACCCCCGCTGGTGAGCGTCCCCCGCGCTGCCGACGCCAGGTGGCCGCGGAAGCCTCGGGCGTCGCCGCTGCCGGCGGTGTCGTCGAACAGCCCGAGGAGCCCGAAGCCGACCGCCGCGGCCAGCACCGCCAGTCGACGGGCGCCGGGCGGGTCGCCGCCCAACCCGGCCGATTCGGCCACAACCCGGCCGGCCTCGACCACGAGCACCGCCACGACGACCACCATGCCGCCGGCGGTGGCGACAGCGCGGCCGCGGTGGTTCTCGCGCCGCAGCGCAGGTGTCATGAGGGTGGCGCCGAGCGCGACCCAGGCCAGCCGCCCGGCCAGGAAGCCGGTCCCCAGCGCCAGCAGGACGGTCATGGGCCGGTCTCCAGCAGCGGCGCTTCCGGCACGACGGCGCCGCCCCGCTCGTCCTCCAGCGCCACGAGGGTGAGGAACGGCCCGAGGTAGACGAACACCAGAGCGGTGACGACGATGCCCGAGTCGTTGGTGAGGTAGCCGAGCAGCCCGGCGGCCAGGGCGCCGACGGTGCCGGCCCGCAATGCCGACCCGGGGGGGAGGAGCCGGGCCCACCCGCGTGCCCAGACGAGGATGGCCAGGAGATAGACGGTGATCACGACGACGGCCCAGCTCCACGGCGACCGGTACGTGCGGAAGTTGGCCGACACCTTGCGGCCCAGCGTCGCCCAGAACGGCGAGAGCCCGTCGTGGCCGACGTCGGCGACGAGCCGGCCGAGGTGGGTGCGCGCCTCGGGAGGGCGCAGCAGGTCGATGCCCGTCGCCAGGCCGACGGCCAGCACGGTGACCGCTCCGGCCACGACCAGGGCCCTCCACGAGACGCGGCGGCCGGCGAGGACGAGCAGCGTCAACCCGAACACCGGCACGAGAGTGAGGATGCCGCCCACGTCGCTGCCGAGTGACGGCGCCCCGTCGACCAGCACGACGAAGGAGAACAGCAGGGCCACCGCCACCAGTGCCTCGCGCCGCCGCGGCGCGAAATGAACGTGCAGCGCGCCGGCGAGCACCGTGGTGGCGGCCAGCGTGGCGAAGGCGGTGTTGCCCAGGCCGGTGAAGCGCGCCGCCGTGTGCAGGGAGTACCCCAGCAGGCTCGACGTCTGCAGCCGCGCGCCGGTGGCCACGTCGGCGCAGAGCAGTGCGACGGTGAGGCCAAGGATCCACGCCAGCGGACTGAGGGCATGACGACGTGCCCGCTGGGCCAGCCCGGCGATGGCGATGTCGATGGCCACCAGCAGCACGACGCCGAGGCCCCCTAGAGCGGCCACGTTCGGGATGGCGCGCAGGACGAACGACGCCAGCGGGTGGGCGGCGATGGCGAGCACGACCCACCGGAACAGCGTGGCCGTCGAACCGGCGCCGCCGAAGCGCCCGAAGGCGAGCAGAGCGAACAGGTACACCATTGCCTGCAGGACGATGTACCAGATCGTCAGCGGCAGGTAGATGCCCTCGCGGTAGGCGGCGTCGCGGTCCAGGCGCCGGAGCTGGTCGAGTTCCGGTGTGCCGGCCCGGTAGCGGAGCGGGTTGCCGATCATGGCGTCGGGCACGGTGACGCCGAGGGCGTCGAGCACTGTCGGCGCCACATCGGTGAGAGTGACGACGCCGGCCCGCCGGGTCGAGGCCGAGTGGAGCCAACCCGGGGTCACGCCCGGACCGGCGGCGATGATCGGGGTCAAATGCCAGGTGCGGTTCGGGGGTGTCACGGCGACGACCAGGACGAGTGTGCGGGGCCCGGCCGCGTCGACGAGCCGGCCGAGCAGTGCATCGGTCTGGCGCACGGCGCGGCGACGCGCCCCGTCGGCTGCGTCAGGGGTGGCCACCAGGGCGAAGTCGGCGGCCCGGCTCAGGTCACCGGGGTCGACGACCACGACCTCGGCCGTCACCAGCGCCTGGCGCGTGGCGGCGACGACCCCGCCGGCGTCGGCCCGGCGACCGAACGGCGCGCGCCGGTCCGGGCGCAACAGGGCGGGCGAGACACTGCCGCCGTCGACGCTGCCGTCGCTCCTCATCACCGCCACGGCCGCCGGCCGTCGGACGGTCGAGCCTGGCGCGGTGAGCACCTCGGCTCCGTCGCCGTTGCCGACGACGGCGGCCCGCTTGCCGGCCAGATGGAGCGCATCGCCAAGGGCCCCGGGGAGGCTCGGCACGTTCTTGCCACTCGAGAGTCGTTGCACGGTCGGCGCCCCGAGGACGACCACCGCACCCGAAGGGCGGACGCCGGTGCGGCGCGCCATCGCCTCGACCGCCGTCCCTCCTTCGACGACGTCGGCCGCGTCATAGGCCAGCGCCCCGGTGGCATCGGCGCGCACGCGCGAGCCGGCGCCCAGGGTGGCGTAGCCCTCGGTCACCGACGGGCGACCGGCCAACGTCCTCACGCTCATGGCCGCCACCGCGCCGCGGTGGATCAGCCGGTCGATGACCGGCGTCCGCCCCGACCCGAGGTCGTCGAGGCTCAGGCCGGGCATGCCGACGACGAGCACGCGGTCGGGCGCCGGGCCGGTCGCCGCCGCGCTGGCCGGCGCGGCGCGCGCCGAGGTCACGAGCACGACGGCGGCGAGGACCGCGAACGCCACCATCATCACGGCGATCCGTTGGGAGCTGGTCGTGAGGCGGGGCCACAGCGCGCGGGCGACGTCGGTGCCCTGCCTGGCCCGGTGACGGAACCCGGCGACGGTGCGACCGGTGTGGCGGTGATCCATGGCCACGTCGATCTCGACGACGCGCGCGCCGGCCCGGATGGCATCGATCGTCATGGCCGTCTCGACGCCGAACCGGTCGGCCAGCTCGAGTGAGCGCAGCAGCTCCCCGCGTACGGCGCGCTGACCCGACAGCGGCGCCCTGGTTTCGAACCCCACGGCCCGCCGGATCCCGCGGGCGGCCAGGTCGCGCACCTTGCCGAAGCCTCCCCGGCCCGCGGCCGGCGGCAGGACCCCGATGGTCAGGTCGGCGGTCCCGCCCAGGACCGGCGGCAGGAGGGCGCCGGCCAGGGCGGCCGTGCCCGCCACGTCGGCGTCGACCAGCAGGTACACCTCGGCATCCGGCGCGGCGGCGATGCCGGCGACCAGCGCGCCACCCTTGCCCCGATTGGACGGCAGCCGCACCACCCGGGCCCCGGCACCGACGGCGGCGGCCGCGGTCGCGTCGGTCGAGCCGTCGTCGACGACGACGACCTCATCGACCTCACCCAGTGCGACAAGGGCGGCGACGGTCGCGGCGATGTCGGCCTCGGCGTCCTTGGCCGCGACGAGGGCGACGACAGGCGCGACGACAGGCGCGGTGATGGTCACCGACGTCCGCCTCGCAGGGCGTGGCCGAGCGAGACCACCTCGGGCTCGTGCAGGAGGCGGGCCGTCGCCAGGGCGACCGACACCCCCACGACGCCGCCGCCGGCCAGGGCGAGGGCCTCGCCGGCCCGCGACGGGGTACGCACGGCCGATGCCACGCCGGCCGCGGCAGCGGCGGCGGCTCCGGCCGCCACCAGCCCGCGACCGGTGGTGGCGACGAGCGGCACCGGCACACCCATGCGGGCGCGCAGCCGGACGTACAGCCACACCGCGCCGGCGACGGCCACTGTGCTGTGGACCAGGCCGAGGCCGACCACGAGGCCCCGGCCCTCGAGGGCGGCGGCGGCCGTCACCATGGCGGCCACGCCGGCCGCCGTCGTCCACGCGGCCACGACACCGGGCGTGCGGGTGTCGCCCAGGGCGGCGAAGGCCCGGCCCATGAACATGGCCAGGGCGAACCCGGTGAGCCCGACGGCGTAAGCCGAGAGGACGGGCGCGACGAGCCCGGCGCCGGCGCGGTCGAGCTGCCCGAGCCTGACGGTCTGGAGCAACGGGCCGCTCAGGGCGGCCAGTAGGGCGCCGGCCGGGAGGGTGACGATGGCGACGATGCGCAGGCCTCGCCCGAGCTCGTCGACGAAGCCGGCGGTGTCGCCGGCATGGGCCCGCGCCGACAGCGACGGGAACTGGGCGGTCATGATCGGGTGGGCCAACAGCGCGAACGGCAGCAGGAAGAACGTGAAGCCGAGCTGGTAGGCGACGACGCCGCCCTCCACGCGGTTGGCCAGCACCAGCGTCACTGCGGCAAGCACCTGGTGGGCGGCGACGAGGGCGGCCGCCCACCCGGCGCGCCGAGCCACCTGCCTGACCCCGGCATCCCGCGGCGCGACACGGAGGCGGACGCGGAGACCGACGCGCCTGGCCGCCATCCAGGGAACGGCGGCGAGGGCGAAGACGCCCGCGCTGGTGCCGAGGGCGAGCACGAGCCGGGGCACGAGCGGCAGGTCGAGGTTCGGCCGCCCCCCCGGTCTCGTGGCCATGAACAACAGCATGGTGGCCACGACGACGATGTTGTTGGCAACCGGCGCGGCGGCGGCCGCCGCGAACCGCCGGCGGGCCGTGAGCCAGGCCGTGGCGATGGCGCCCGTGGCGTAGAGGAGCAGCTGGGGCAGGAAGAACCAGAGGAGGAACGAGCCGAGCCTGATCTGGTCGTCACGCCCGGCCGGGGCGACGCCGGTCGTGAGGGCGCGCATGATCCAGGGCCCGGCGGCGGCGCCGGCCACGACCAGCACCCCGAGGGCGGCCAGCGCGGTGCCGAGCAGGTCGCCAAGCAACCGGTTGGCGTCGTCCTCGCGCTCCGACGCGAGCAGCCCCACGACCACCGGCACCAACGGCGCGCTGAGCAGGCCGGCCGCCAGCACCTCGAACAGCACCGTCGAGAGCAGGTTGGCGCTCTGGTAGGTGTTGCCCAGGAACGTGGCGCCGAGCGCTCCGGCCACGGCGAGGGCGCGCACGAACCCAGTCACGCGCGACACGGCGTTCCACGCCCCGATGACCCCGACGTTGCGGAGGACGGACTCCGGCGCGCTCACGGGGCGGGCTCGGGCACGAGCCGGTTGGCCCCGGGGCCCTGCCCGTAGTGCCCGGTGCGCCCGCTGCCGAGCTCGGCCAGCGCGAGAACGACGGCGACGCGGCTGCGGAAGTCGCCGGCCGAGTCGACGGTCGACAGCGCGCCGGCCAGCTCGGGCCGGCCCCGGAGCCGCCCCACGAAGGGCGCCACCGCACCGGTCACCGCCGCCGGCTCGGCATCGACGGCAACGAGTCGCGGCGGAGGCTGGCGGCCGAGCCGGCGAGCAAGGGGCAGGCCCACGGCGAGGTTCATCTCCGCCGGCGTGCCCGACGAGACGAGGACGATCCGGGTGCCGGTCGCGGGGACCGTCGCCGGATCGGCGTCAGGGGCGCCCGGCGGCGCCTGCACCTCCACGAACCGCGCGTCGCGCAGCGGTCCCAGTGGGTTGGCGGCCAGGTCGCCACTCCAGGCCGTCGCCAGGCGGTCGGTCGCCTGCCGCTGCAGCACCTCGGGGCGGGCGGCATCGGAGCCGAGGGCGGTCGCCAGGGCGACGACGTCCTCGGGGCGGGCGAGGAGGAACCGCTCGGAGAGCCACACCGTCGCCTGGAGGGAGGCGTCGGCGGCGACGATCGACTGCCGCACGGCCTCCACCACCCGCCGGTCGGCGCCCTCGACGGCCACGAGGAGCACGGGTAGCCCGGCCAGGCGGCCGTCGACGAGCTGGTCGCCCGACTGCGCCGCGAACCGCTCCCACGAGGCGACGTCACCCTCCAGCCGCTGGTTGGCGGCATTGGTGCGCACCGTCCGCCGCTCGACACCGTTCAGCTGCTGCTCGAGGGTGTCGACCAGGGCGCGGTCGACGACCGTGGCCCCCATGGCGATGCCCATGGCCAGGGCGAGGAACACGGCGGTCAGCGAGACGAGGTGGAAGCGGAAGTTGATCATCCGAACACCGACCCCCACAGATCGCGCACGACGACCCATGCGCTCTGGATGAACACGCTGGGGAACGCCACCGCCACGATGACGGCGAAGGTGACGAAGGCGGCGACGAGGAACAGGACGAGGTCCCGCGTCCGCAGCCGCGTGTGGTACAGCCGGCTGACGCCCTTGGCATCGACGAGGATCGGCCCGACCTTCAGGCGCACGAGGAAGGTGGAGGCCATGCCGGCCCGGCCCTTGTCGAGGAACTCCACCATCGACGCATGTGTTCCGACCGCGACGATGAGCTCGGCGCCGAGCTCGTAGGCGAGGAGCATGGCGATGTCCTCACTCGTGCCGCCCGCCTCGAACAGGGAGAACGGGCGGTCACCTTCGCGCAGGCGCTCGGCGCCGGGAGCACCGCCCCCCGGATAGGCGTGGACCACCAGCTCGGCGCCGCAGTCCAGCGCCTTGGTCGAGACCGAGTCGAAGTCGCCGATGATGATGTCGGGCTTCAACCCCGACTCGAGGAGCGCGTCGGCACCGCCGTCGACGCCGATCAGAACCGGGCGCATCTCACCGACGTACCCGGTGCGGCGCAGGTGGGCGAGGTCCTCCTTGTAGTCGAGGCCGCGCACGACGATGAGCACCTGGCGGCCCCGGATCGTCGTGCGGATCTCCGGCAGATGCGGCGTGTCGAGGATCAGGTGGCGCTCGCGACGGAGGTACTCGAGGGTGTTCTCGGCGAAGCGCTCGAGCTCCTCCCCCATGTTGCCCTTGGCCTGCTCGTAGGCGTGCTCGAGCGACTGCAGGGTCTGGCGCGTGCCGGTGGCGACGCGGCGCCCCTCGACGACGACGTCGCCTCCCTCGACGCGCACCCACTCCCCCTCGGCGATGCGGTCCATGACGTCGGGGCCGACGCCGTCGACGAGGGGAATGCCGGCGGCGGCCACCAGCAGCGGGCCGACGTTCGGGTAGCGACCCGACAACGACGACGCGGCGTTCACGACGGCGCCGGCGCGCGCCTCGACGATGCCCTCGGCGGCGATGCGGTCGAGGTCCTCGTGGTCGATGACAGCCACGTCACCGGGATGCAGCCGCTTGATGAGGTCCTTGGTGCGGCGGTCCACACGCGCCGGGCCGACGGTCGCCTCTGCCTCGTCGCGCGCGAGCATCAGGCGAGCGCGGCCCGGGCGGTGGCGAGCAGCTCCTGGGCATGGACGCGGGCGGTCTCGCTCTCGGGCCGGCCCGACAGCATCCGCGACAGCTCGACGACGCGGTCGGCGCCTTCGACCACCGCGGCCGCGGCCACGGTGCGGCCGTCGACCTCGCGCTTGGTGACGACGACGTGGTGGTCGGCGAACGCCGCCACCTGGGCGAGATGAGTGACGACCAGCACCTGATGACGCCCGGCCAACGCGGCCAGGGCACGGCCGACGGCCAGGGCCGCCTCGCCTCCGACCCCGGCGTCGACCTCGTCGAACACCAACGTGGTGGCGCCGTCGCCCGTGGCCAGCAGCACGAGCCGCACGGCGAGCATGGCCCGGGCCAGCTCGCCGCCGGAGGCGACCCGTGCCAGCGGCTGGGGTGGCTCGCCCGGGTTGGCGGCCAGCAGGAAGCTCACGTCGTCGCCGGGCCCCGCTCCCTCGACCGAGATCTCCACGCGCGCCGTGGCCATGGCCAGCGTCCGGAGATGCCCGGTGACAGCGGCGGCCATGGCGTCGGCCGCGTCCCGGCGCAGAACGGCGACCGCCTCGGCCTCGGCCTCGAGCCGCACGACCGCTGCTCCGCGCTCGACCTCCAGGGCCGAGGCCCGCGCCTCACGGCTCTGGAGCTCGTCGAGCCGGGCCCGCGCCTCCTCGCCGAAGCTCACCACCGCGGCCACCGTGTCGCCGTACTTGCGCGTCAGGTCCCGCAGGAGCTGCCGGCGCGCCCGGATCTCCTCGAGTCGCTGCGGGTCGTCCTCCAGGCGCTCCGCCGCGGCCCGGACCTCGGCCACGACGTCCTGCAGCTCGGCGGCCGATGCGCGCAGCCTCGCCTCGAGGTCCAGCAACGGCGCGTGGCCGGTGACGGCGGCGACGGCCCGACCCAGGGCCTCGACGGCGCCCTCGTCGGCGGCCAGGGCCGAGTGAGCGGTGGCGGCGGCCTCGCGATGGGCGGCGGCGTTCCGCAGGGCGTCCTCCTCGGCGGCGAGGTGTTGGTCCTCGTCGGGGTCCTGGAGGAGCGCGGCATCGATCTCGCCGACCTGGAACAGGAGCAGATCGACTTCGCGTGCGCGGGCCCGCTCGTCGCCGCCGAGGCCACCGAGGGCGTCGTCGATCGCCTTGAGCGCGGCCCGGGCTGCCTGCAGCGCGGTGAGGTCGACGCCGGCGAAGGCATCGAGGGCCCGGCGCTGCGACGCCGGCGTGAGCAGCGACTGGTGGGCGTGCTGGCCGTGCAGGTCGACGAGCGGCCCGGCTGTCTCGGCCAGGGCCCCCACCGTTGCCATCGACCCGTCGACGTAGGCGCGCGACCGGCCTTCGGCGGGCAGGACGCGGGCAAGGACGGTCTGCTGCTCGTCGCCAGCATCGTCACCGAGATCGAAACGCCCGTCCACGCGTGCCTCGGCTGCACCCTGGCGCACCAGGCCGGACTCGGCCCGACCGCCCACGAGCAGCTCGATGGCCTCGACGACCAGGGTCTTGCCGGCACCAGTTTCTCCGGTCACGGCCGTCATGCCGGGGCCGAGCACGAGAGAGAGGTCGGCGATGACGCCGAGATCGCGGACCCGCAGCTCGGCCAGCATCAGCGGTCGGCCAGACCGAACTTGGTCTTGAGGATGCGGTGGAAGTCGCGGTCGCCGAACGTGACGAGGCGCGCATCGTGGCGACCGGAGCGACACCGCACGACGGCACCGACCGGCAGCGTCGTCACGGTGCGACCGTCGACCACGAGCGTGGCAGCCGGTCCATCGAGCACCTCGAGCCGCACGACCTGGGCGGGGTCGAGCACGAGGGACCGGTCGAAGAGCATGTGGGGCGACACCGGGGTCAGCAGCATGGCGCGCAGCTGTGGAGAGACGATGGGCCCGCGCGCCGACAGGTTGTAGGCCGTCGAGCCGGTGGCGGTCGCCACGATGAGCCCGTCGGCGGCATAGGTCGTGAAGAAGCGGTCGTCGATCGACACCGCCAGCCGGACGGTGTGGCCGGAGACGGTCTTGTCGAGCACGGCTTCGTTGAGCGCCGTCCACGACGCCACGGCGGCGCCGGCCGGGGCCTGCAGCTCGACCTCGAGCGTCATGCGCGGCTCGACGGTGTAGTCGCCGGCGAAGAAGCGCTCGAGCGCATCGTCGAGCCCGGCGGGGTCGACTTCGGTGAGGTAGCCGAGATGACCGACGTTGACGCCGAGCACGGGGACGCCCGAGCCACAGACGAGGTCGACCGAGCGCAGCATCGTCCCGTCGCCGCCCAGGGCCACGGCCAGATCGAGCCCGTCGGAATCGAGGGCCCCGTTGCTGTCGGGCGATCGAACCTGATGACCGCGGCCGGTCAACCACTCGTCGACCCTTGCGGCCAGCTCGGCGGCCTCGGTCCGGTCGGGGTGGGCCACCACGGCCACGACGGCCATCTACGCCCCGCGTCCTGCTGCGACGATCACCGCGTCGAGATCGGTGTCGGTGACCCCCGCTTCCCCTGTGAGGGAGACGTGGGCGAGGAACTCGACGTTCCCGTCGGCCCCCCGCAGCGGCGACACCATGACGCCCATCATGATCGCCCCGCAGGCCGACAGGGCGGAGCGCACCTCGTCGAGCACGCGGCGCCACACCGCCGGGTCGCGGATCACTCCCCCGCCGCGCGACGTCTCGGCCCGGCCCGCCTCGAACTGTGGCTTCACCAGGAGCACGCCGTCACCGTCGCCGGCGAGCAGCGCGACGAGCTGCGGGAGCACCGTCCGCAGCGAGATGAACGACAGGTCGGCCGTGACGAGATCGAACGGACCACCCACGTCGTCGGACGTGACGTGACGGATGTTGCGCCGCTCCATGACCCGCACCCGGGCGTCGCGGCGGAGACGGTCGTCGAGCTGCCCGTGCCCCACGTCCACGGCGACGACCTCGAGCGCGCCGTGCTGGAGCAGGCAGTCGGTGAAGCCCCCCGTCGAGGCGCCGGCGTCGAGTGCCCGGCGGCCGGCCACGGGAATGGCGAAGTGCACCACGGCGGCGTCGAGCTTCTCGCCGCCCCGCCCGACGAATCGGGGCGGAGGGCCGGCCACGACGATGGCCTCGTCGGCGGCCACCAGCCGGGCCGGCTTGGCGGCGGGCGCGCCGCCCACCGTCACCTTGCCGGCTTCGACGGCCTCGCGGGCCGCCTCCCGCGAGGGCGCCAGACCCCTGCGGACCAGCTCGCTGTCGAGCCGGCGCCGCTGGCTCAGGCGGTTCCGGTCGTGCGCTTGGCGGCCGTTCCGGCCGACGCCCTCTTGGCGACCGGCGGCTTGCGCGCCGCCGGGGCGTTGGCCACCGCCGTCTTCGCCGCGGCGCGGGCCTTGCCGCTCACGCGGGACTCGAGGGCCTCGAGGTCGGCCTTGGTGGCCAGGCCCAGTGCCGCCAGCTGGTCGGCGACCTCCTTGCGCACGAGGGCCAGGAGCTGCTCGGTGTTGCGCCGGCTGCCCTCCACCAGCTCCTGGGCCCGTCCCTGGGCCTGGTCGCGCTGCAGCTCGCCGGCGCGCACCAGCTCCTTGACGATCGCCTCGGCGCGGGTGCGGGTCATCTGGGTGAACTGGACCCCGGCGTCGAGGTACCGCTTGAGCATGTCGTTGTCAGCCATGGGCCCCAGGCTACCGATCCCATCCCGGTGCTTGCAATAGTTCGCACCGGCCGCCAGCCATAATCAGGCGGTGATCCCGCTCAAGGACGAGAACCCGACTCGCACGCGGCCGCTCGTCACCATGGTCCTCATCGGGATCTGTGCCGTCATCTTCTTCGCCGTGCAACCCCACGACCAGGGCGTGGAGGAGGCGCGGTTCAGCTTCGCCAACGCCGCCATCCCGTGCGAGGTGGTGCACAACCGGGCCCTCACCGAGACCGAGGTGGTCGCCACCGTCGGACCCGAGAACGACAGCACGGCCTGCGACTCCTCGCCCGAGGGGGACGCCGCGTTCCCGGGCAAGCACCCGCTCCTCGCCGTCCTCTACTCGATGTTCCTCCACGGGGGCCTGCTGCACCTGGGCGGCAACATGCTGTTCCTCTGGATCTTCGGCAACAACATCGAGGACGTCTTCGGCAAGGTCGGCTATCTCGCCTTCTATCTGATCGGCGGGCTGGTGGCGACGCTCGCCCACATCGCCGTGCAGCCGTCGAGCACGGTGCCGCTGGTGGGCGCCTCGGGCGCCATCGCCGCGGTGATGGGGGCCTACCTGGTGCTGTTCCCCAACGCCCAGATCCGCACGTTGTTCATCTTCATCTTCATCCTGTTCCGTGACGTGCGCGCCAAGTGGCTGCTGGGGTTCTGGTTCGTGTCGCAGTTCTTCACCAACCCGGCCGAGGGTGTGGCGTGGATGGCCCACGTCGGCGGCTTCGTGTTCGGCGTGCTGGTGGGGCTCGTGCTGCGGAACAGGGTGCAACGCGACCCGGTGTACGTCCCCTCAGCCTGGTAGCAGCACGCCGACCAGCGCGGCCAGGTCGGCGGCCACGTCAGCCGTCGGGGGCGAGTCATCGGACGCCGGCACCTGGGTGGCGACGCCGCTCAGCACGAGCCCGAACCGGGCACCGAGGGCGGCCGCCAGCCGTCCGTCGGTCGACGGGCGGTCGCCGATGACCCACTCCACGGCGCCCACGCGAGCGGCGATGAGGTCGACCATGGGCACGTGCGGCTTGCCGGCGATCTGTGCTTCGCATTCGCTGGCGTAGGCGACGGCCGCCACCAGGGCCCCGCCGCCGGGCAGGAGCCCACCCGGGATCGGATAGCTGGGGTCGTCGTTGGTGCCGATGAGCACGGCACCGGCGCGCACGGCGCGCATGGCCCGCGTCAGCTCGTCGTAGTCGAACGACCGGTGCCAGCCCACCATGACGGCGTCCGCAGGGGCACCGTCCACCACCTCGACGCCGCGCGTGGTGAGGGCCTCGACGACCCCGTCGCCGCCGCAGCACATCACCCGCTGCCCGGGCTCGACCATGGCGGCGGCCGCCTGGGCCGAGGTGATCACGTCGTCGGGGCCGACCGGAATCCCCATGCGCCCGAGCTTGTCGACGTAGGTGCCGACGACCTCGGAGGAGTTGTTGGTGACGAATGCGATCCGCTCGCCGGACGAGCGGATGCGGGCCACGGCCTCCGGCGCGCCGGGGAGGACGTCATCGGCAAGCCACACCACACCGTCGAGATCGAGTACCCAGGGCATGGGCTGCAGTCTGGTAGCCAGGGGGGGTGCCCCGTCTCACTCCGTTCCGCGGTGTCCGCTACGCGCCCGGCGCCGGCGACCCGACCGACCTGGTCTGCCCGCCCTATGACGTGATCTCCCCGTCCGAGGAGGACGCGTTGCGGGCCCGGAGCCCGCACAACGCGGTGCGTCTCGAGCTGCCACACCAGGAGGGGGCCGACATCGACCGGTACGCCACCGCCGGCCGTCTGCTCACCACGTGGCACGCCGATGGCGTGCTGCACCGTGACGACGAGCCGGCGTTCTACGGCTACCGCATGACCGCCGACCGCGGCGTGACGACCGGCGTGCTCGGTGCTCTCGAGCTCGAGGAGCCGGGCGCGGGCATCCTCCCCCACGAGCGCACCACGCCGAAGGCCAAGAGCGACCGTCTCGACCTGCTGCGCGCCACGCGCTGCAACCTCTCCCCGATCTGGGGTCTGTCGATGAGTGGATCACTGGCGGCGGCGTGGAAGCCAGACGGCCGGCCGGCCACGGCCGCCACCGACGCCGACGGTGTCCTCCACGAGCTGTGGCCCATCACCGACGAGGCCGTCGTCGCGGCCATCACCGCCGCCGTGGCCGAGGCGCCGGTGATCGTGGCCGATGGCCACCACCGCTTCGAGGTGGCGCGCGCCTACCAGCAGGAGACCGTCGACCGCGACGATGGCGGCGACGAATCGGCCGGCCCCGACGCGATCCTCACCCTCGTCGTGGAGCTGTCCGACGACCAGCTCATGGTGGAGCCGATCCACCGGCTCCTCACTCAGGTTCCCGAGGACCTCGTCGATCGCCTCGGTCGGTGGTTCACGGTCACGCCGGACCCCGCCGATGGAGCCGACGGCCTCCGTCTGGTGACCACCGACGGGCGCTGGTTGCTGGTGCCGAGCGGCGAGCTCGACGACCTGGCGGCCACGGGCCTCGACTCCAGTCGGCTGGATGTCGCACTCGACGGGATGGGAGTGGAGGTGAGCTACCAGCACGGCGAGGACCGGGTCGCCGAGGCCATCTCCTCGGGACGGGCCGAGGCAGGCGTGTTGCTGCGGCCGGCGACGGTGGCCCAGATCTCCGACACGGGGAGACGCAAGGAGCGCATGCCACCGAAGACCACCTTCTTCTGGCCCAAGCCCCTGACCGGCATGGTCTTCCGCACGCTGGACTAGACAGCAGGCATGGGACGTCTCGACGGCAAGGTGGCGCTGATCACGGGCGGCGCGCGGGGGCAGGGCGCGGCGGAGGCGGCGCTGTTCGTCGCCGAGGGGGCGCGGGTGGTGATCGGCGACGTCCTCGACGCCGAAGGTGAGCTGACGGCCAAGGAGCTCGGCGACGGCGTCGCGTACCTGCACCATGACGTGACCAGCGAGACCGAGTGGGAGGCCATCGTGGCCGCCACCACCGAGCGGTTCGGGGCGCCCGACGTCCTCGTCAACAACGCCGGCATCTTCAAGATCATCCCGATGGCCATGACGAGCCTCGACGACTACATGCAGATCGTGAACATCAACCAGGTCGGCGTGTTCCTCGGCATGAAGGCCGTCGCCCCGGCCATGGTGGCGCGGTCGTCGGGGTCGATCATCAACATCTCCTCCGTCGCCGGGCTCACCGGCACGGCCGGCACCATCGCCTACGGCGCCAGCAAGTTCGCGGTGCGGGGCATGACCAAGGTGGCCGCCATGGAGCTGGCGCCGTTCGGGGTACGGGTCAACTCCGTCCACCCGGGCATCATCGACACCCCGATGTTCGCCGAGATCGCCAAATGGGGTGACGACGTGGTGGAGAACGTGCGCCAGCGGATCCCCCTCGGTCGCCTGGCCGGCGCCGAGGACGTGGCCAGGCTGGCCCTGTTCCTCGCCTCCGACGACAGCGCCTACTCCACGGGCTCCGAGTTCGTCGTCGACGGCGGCATGACCGCCAACTAGACCTACAACCCGAAGAGGGCGGCCAGGCCGAAGCGGTGGCCGGCGGTGAAGCCGCCGTCGACCACCAGCGGATGGCCGGACACGAACGAGGCGTCGTCGGAGGCGAGGAAGGCGGCCACGGCGGCGACCTCCTCGGGCCGGCCGAAACGTCCGAGCATGTGGGCCTCGGTGATGCGTTCGCCGATCGCCTCCATCCCGGGCCCACTGAACGCCGAGGTCATCGGCGTGTCGATGAAGCCGGGGCAGATGCAGTTCACGCGGATGCCGAGCCGCCCGTAGTCGATGGCCATCTGCCTCGTGAGGTTGACGACCCCGCCCTTCGACGCGTTGTAGGCCGTCGCCAGCTCCATGGCCTGAATGCCCTCGATGCTGGCCAGGTGGATGACCGAGCCCGACCGCTGCTCCATCATCGGGGCGAGCACATGCTTGGACACCAGGAACGTGCCCTTGAGGTTGATGTCGACGACGCGGTCCCACTCCTCCTCGGCCAAGGCATGCACCGGGCCGACGCCCGCGACACCCGCGGCGTTCACCAGGATGTCGATGCGGCCGTGGGCACCGACGACCGCCGTCACCGCGGCGCTGACGGCGGCCTCGTCGCGGACGTCGACGTGATGGTCGGCATCCCCGCTCACGTCGAGACCCACGACGGTGGCGCCCTCGGCGCCGAAGCGGGTGGCGCAGGCGGCGCCGATCCCGGACGCCACTCCGGTCACGAGAGCGACGCGCCCGGCCAGGCGGCTCATCGCGAGGCGCGCTTCTTCGTCGCCCTGGCCTTGGAGACCTTGGTGGCCCTCGGGGCCTTCCTCACCGGCTCCGGAGCCCGGTGACAGACGCGGCACGGCGTGCGGCCGGAGGCCACGGCGTCGGCCACGGTCATCGTCGGCAGGTCGCCGCGCCCCTCGGCCAGCCGGCATCCGGGGCGGTGGTACGACGTCGGCCCCGCCATCACGACATCGCCGTCGATTGCGGCGGCGGCGGCGCCGTTGGCGGGGGCCGCGGTGGTGGTGCCCAGGAGTGCGACGGCCTCGCGCAACTCGGCCAGCGCGTCCTGGAGCGCGGCCCGGTCGGCGCGCTGGTTCTGCACGACGATGAGTGCGGCCCCGAGGATGATGAGCCCGAGGCCGGCCACGCCACCCGAGATCAGGTACGGGAACTGGGCGGGGACGCGGTCGTAGCTCGCGGCACCGTTCCACCCGAGAAAGACCAGGACGAGGCCGGCCAGCACCACACCGAGACCGACCTGTCCGCCCAACGTGCTCCATCGCAGCTTCACGCCACACTCCCGTTCTCTCGCGTCATTCGGCGCCCAGATAGGTCTCGCGCAGATTGGCCGAGCGGATCTCCTCGCCCACGCCCTGGTACACCAACGTGCCCTTCTCCATGATGAGGGCCCGGTCGGCATACGGAAGCACGCCCACGTTCTGCTCCACGATGACGACGGTGACCCCTTCGTCGTTGATGCGGCTCACGACCTCGAACACGGTCTTGGCCAAGGCCGGGCTGAGCCCCAGTGACGCCTCGTCGATCAGCAGCAGCTTCGGGCGGCTCATGAGGGCGCGCCCGATGGCGAGCATCTGCTGCTCGCCGCCCGACAGCAGGCCGGCCATCTGCTCCGAACGCTCGGCCAGCCGCGGGAAGTAGTCGTAGACGAGCTGGCGGCTCTCCTCGACGCCCTTGGTGTCG
>DATLDH010000134.1:0-30219 GCA_035526015.1 Acidimicrobiales bacterium | reverse complement strand
GTGCGACGCGAACAGCTCGCGGTGGCGGCGGGGCACGTTGGCCACGATGGCCTGCACCTGGGCGCCGGACAGCTCTCCCGAGCGCCACGCCACGGCCGTCACCGGCAGCGAGCGCAGGGCCTCGGCGATCTTGGCATCGCTCGCGGCCTTGCCGCCGGACTGACGCGCCTCGTACCGCAGCCAGTTGGCCATCGACGTGGCGCCCTCGGGCTCCCACATGCCGGCCGCATCGAACTCGCCGTCGGCCTCCGACACCTTCGCCGCGAACCGGTCGAGCAGGCGGTGGGCCTTGCGCAGTGCGGCGCCGTCGACCGGGATCCGCAGACCCTCTATCTCGGCTTCCAGCACGTCGAACACATCCCCCACACTACAAAGGGGGTGTGACAGTAAAGGGTGCCAAAACCCAATGGCCGCAAGGTGTTTTCTGTCGAGCTGCTCAGCGGGTGAAGCGCACCTGGACCTGGGTGAAGCCCAGTGGCGCGAGCAGCTCGCGGAGCATGCGTGTGGTGTTGGCCCGGGCGCGGGACGACAGGGCCGGGTCGGCCTTGGCCGCCGCTGACAGCCGGCGCTGGGCCTCGAGGTAGAGGGGCTTCTCACTGGTGGGCGTGTCGCTGAACACCGACCCGAGTCGGTTCAACAGGCCACGGTCGCGTGACACGACGCGGCTGGCGCCCGGGTCGATGCGCGCCTGACCCAACCTCACGGCCGGCAGGCTGACGACGACGCGCTCGTCGGTCACCACGACGTTGTCGGCCCCGAGGGCGGAGAAATCGACCGATGCCGGCACCGAGCCGGCGGCGACGAAGACGGCCCGCTCGCCGCTGATGACCGACGGCACCCATCGCGTGTCCTTCTCGGAGTCGATGATCACCGAGTAGTTGGCGGTCGCCGCGTTGTAGAGGCTCACGTCCTCCAAGGCGTGCAGCACGGCGGGGCCGCTGCGGTCGACGGTGTGGCTGGAGAACGGGTTGCCAAGACTCGGGAGCGCGTCGCGGATGCGGTCGAGCCCCATCACGCCGAGCACGACCATCACCAGCGAGAGCAGGACACGGGAAGCCGTCCGCTTGCGCGCCGGCTCACCCACGAGATTGGTCATGGCCATGCCGTGGACAACCCCGGTCCCGGCGGGGTTGTTCCGAGGATCAGCGGGGAGGTGTGATCCGGTCGAGCTCGGCCCGGTCCTCGGCCGTGAGCTGCCAGCCCACGGACGCGGCGTTGGCCTTCACCTGGTCGGGCCTGGTGGCGCCGGCGATGACGGAGGCGAGATGGGGGAGCCCGGCCAGCCAGGACATGGCCAGCTCGAGCAGGGTGTGCCCCCGCTCGGAGGCGAACGCCTCCAGGGCCTCGACGGTGTCGAAGCGCTTGTCGGACAGGGCCTTCTCCCTGCGGTCCTCGGGCAGGTTGGCCAGGCGCGTGCCGGCGGGCGGCTCCTCCCCGCGGCGGTACTTGCCGGTGAGCAGCCCGCTGGCCAGCGGGAAGTAGGGGAGCACCACCAGGTCGTTGCGCTCGCACGCCGCCAGCAGGTCGGTCTCCCCTCCCCGCCGCACCAGGCTCAGCTCGTTCTGCACGCTCACGTAGCGAGCGGTGCCGTTCTTGGCGGCGACGGTCGTCGCCTCGTCGACGAGGTCACCCCCGAAGTTCGAGCACCCGATCTCGCGCACCTTCCCTTCGCGCACCAAGCGGTCGAGGGCCTCCAGGGTCTCGTCCTGGGGGACCTCGCCGTCGGGGGCGTGCAGCTGGTACAGGTCGATGCGGTCGGTGCCCAGCCGCCGGAGGCTCCCCTCGCAGGCAGCGGCGACCGAGGTGGCCGAGGCCCCCTTGGGCAGGGACGACCCGTCGCCCATGCCGAACTTGGTGGCGATCACGACCTGGTCGCGGCGGTCACCCAGGGCCTGGCCCAGAAGCACCTCGCTCTGGCCGCCGCCGTAGATGTCGGCGGTGTCGAAGAGGTTGATGCCGGCGTCCAGGGCGGCATCGACCACGGCCTGGGTGGCGGGGGCGTCGATGCGCCCGCCGAAGTTGTTGCAGCCGATGCCGACGACCGTGACCTGCAGGCTCCCGATGGCTCGCGTCTCCATGGGCGGAGACTACCGAGCGTGGGCGCGACGGCCCCATGCCGGGGCCCACCTACGATTGAGCCCGATGACCTTTCCGCCCGTGCTTCCCCGCGTCCTCGCCGCGCTCAGCGCGCTGCTCCTGCTCGTCGGTGTGATCGGGGCGGCGACG
Organism: Acidimicrobiales bacterium; assembly: GCA_035526015.1. Classification (GTDB taxonomy): domain Bacteria; phylum Actinomycetota; class Acidimicrobiia; order Acidimicrobiales; family DATLDH01; genus DATLDH01. The sequence goes on along the minus strand of DATLDH010000134.1, from coordinate 27,993 downwards.
ATCGACGAGTCCGACGACGCCCAGACCGTGGCCACCGCCGACCTCACCACAACGACGACCGTGGCCGGCGACGGGGGCCAGGGCCTCGGCGCGCCGGTCGACTCGCCGTCGAGCGTGCCGGCCGCCACCCAGCCGTCCGCCGGGGCCCCGGTCACCACTGTCCCGCCCAGGCAGGCGGGAACCACCACGACGAAGCCGGCCGCGGCGACGGGCGACCCCGGCCAGCCGGTGTCGCCCAAGCTCGGCACCTACCGCTACCGCACGACCTCGGGCGACGAGACCAAGGAGACGACGGTCAAGATCGCCAAGGACCCGGAGCAGGCCGCCGGCGAGGACCGCTTCGTCGTGCGCGTCGGGGAGGGCGGCCGGGAGCAGTCCGTGTACACCGCCCGGCGCAGCGACGGCATCTACGTCCGCAAGATGACGTTCCCCTCGCCGAGCGGGGGATCGGTCGACTGCGACTGGGAGCCCGACCTCCTCGAGATGAAGTTCCCCCTGAAGGCAGGGGCGGCGTGGAGGGCCGAGAGCACCTGCAACACGACCTTCAACGGCGAGAAGGCCACGTTCCACATGGTGGAGAACACCAAGGTGGTCGGCCCTCAACGGGCCAAGATCGGCGGACAGGAGATCGACGTCTGGGGCATGGAGTCGACGTCGACGATGACGGTCGACACGACCTACCAGGGCCGGCCGTTCCACCTCGTCTACGACACCAAGGGAACGAGTCAGTACTCGGCCAGGCACGGCGTGAACGTGAAGTCCGACACGCAGAACACGATCAGCGGGTTCGGCGGCGAGCAGAAGTCCCAGACGCAGCGCGAGCTGCTGTCGCTCACGCCCCAGTAGCGCCGAGGGCGTCGAGCACGAAGGCGAAGACGAGCGCCTCGTCCCGCCACGCGTCGTACCGGCCCGAGGGGCCCTTGTGGCCCGCTCCCATCTCCGTCTTCAGGAACAGCGCCCGATCGCCGGTCTTGGTCACGCGCAGCTTGGCGACCCATTTGGCCGGCTCCCAGTACGAAACGCGGGGATCGTTGAGGCCGGCGGTGACGAGCATGGCCGGGTAGTCGACGGGCCGGACGTTGTCATACGGCGAGTACGACTTCATGTAGTCGTAGAACTGGCGCTCGTTGGGGTTGCCCCACTCCTCCCACTCGGTGACCGTCAGCGGGAGACTCTCGTCGAGAATGGTCGTGAGCACGTCGACGAACGGCACCTGGGCCACTGCCGCACCGAACAGGTCGGGCCGCATGTTGAGCACGGCACCGACGAGGAGCCCACCCGCGCTGCCGCCCCTGATGGCGAGGCGTGCCGGCGACGTCCAGCCCTCGGACACGAGATGCTCGGCGCAGGCGATGAAGTCGGTGAAGGTGTTGGTCTTCTTGAGGTACTTGCCCTCCTCGTACCAGCGCCGGCCCAGCTCGCCCCCGCCGCGCACCTGGGCGACGGCGTAGACGACGCCGCGGTCGAGCAGGCTGAGCCGGGCGCTGGAGAAGCTCGGGTCGCGACTGATCTCGTACGAGCCGTAGCCGTAGAGCAACGCCGGACCGGTACCGTCGCGGGTGACGGCGTCCTTGCGCCACACCAGCGTGATCGGCACCTTCGTCCCGTCCGGCGCGGTGGCCCACTCGCGGTCGGTGGCGTAGTCCGACGGTTCGTACCCGCCCAGCACCGGCTGCTGCTTCTTCAGCTCGCGGGTGCGCGACGCCATGTCGTAGTCGAACACCGACGGGGGCGTGACGAGGGACTCGTACTGATAGCGGAGGGTGGCGGTCGCGAACTCCATGTTCGTTCCGGCCCATGCCGTCGACACCGCCTCGGGCTGGTCGATGACATGCGTCTCGCCGCCGGCCACGTCCCGGATGCGGAGGCGGCGCACGCCCTCGGCCCGCTCGTACAGCACGAGGTGGTCGGCAAAGGCGTCGACGCCGTCGAGCTTCACGTCCGGCCGCTCCGGCTCGACCTCGATCCAGTGCTCGCGCCCCAGATTCGGGAGCGTCGCCTCCATGAGCTTGAAGTTGGCCGCGCCGTCGGCGTTGGTGGCGACGAAGAAGCGGTCACCGTGCGGCGAGCGATGGTGCTCGAGGTAGTACTCGACGCCCTGCTCGCGAGGATGGGCGACGACGGGCGCGGCATCGGGTTGCGAGGTCGGCCAGATGCGGAACTCGGTCGTGATCTTGCTGCCGATGGCGATGAACAGAAAGGCGCCGCTGCGCGTGCGGTCGACCTCCACGAAGTAGCGCGGGTCGGGCTCCTCGAAGACGAGGTCGTCGTCGCCGCCCGGTGTCCCGAGGCGGTGCCTCCAGACCCGGTAGGGCCGCTCCTGCCCGTCGACCGTCGTGTAGAAGAACGTGCGGTTGTCATCCGCCCACGCCCCGCCCTCCGACGTGCCGGGGATGAGGTCGGGGTGGTCCTCGCCGGTGGTGAGGTCGCGGAAGCGCAGCGTGAATCGCTCGTTGCCGTCGGTGTCGGTGGAGTAGGCGAGGGTGTTGTGATCGGGGCTGACCACGCGGTTGCCCATGGCGAAGAACTCGGCCCCACCGGCCTCCAGGTTCATGTCGAACAGCACCTGCTCCCCGGATCCGCCGGCGTCGGCCGCCCGGCAGTGGATCGGGTACTGCTGGCCCTCGATGGTGCGGGCGTAGTACCACCACGGCCCGTGCCGGTAGGGCACCGACAGGTCGGTCTCCAGCACCCGTCCCTTGATCTCGGAGAACAGCAGCTCCTGCAACGCCTCGGTGTGAGCCAGGCCGGCTGCGGTGTACGCGTTCTCCGCTTCGAGGTAGGCGATCGTCTCCGGGTCGTCCTTGTCGCGCAGCCAGTACCAGTCGTCGACGCGGTCGTCGCCGTGGGTCGTCAGCGTGGTCGGCCGTCGCGGCGCCGAGGGCGGGATCATCGGTCGGCCCTGATGCCGCGGAGTCCCGCCCACGCCAGCTCGGCGGTGCGGCGGGCCAGCACCTCGGGTGCGGTGGCGGGGTCGGCGCCGCGTGCCAGCCAGTGCTGGCTCGTCCCCTCGGCCAGGCCGACGATGCCGTGGGCCAGCTGGCGGCGGTGCTCGGGCTCGAGGTCGGCCTCGATGAGATCGGCGATCACGGCCGCGATGCTGTCCTCCACCCGGCGCACGGCGGAAGCGAATTCCGGGTCTCGGCGGGGGCCGTCACCGAACAGCAGCCGGAACGCGCTGCGGCGGTCGGCCACGAAGCGGAAGTAGGCGGCGAAGCCGTTCTCGACCTGATGCCTCGGGGAGCCGGCCCCCGCCGTCGCACCGGCGATGGTGGACAGCAGCTGGGTGCCGACGTCGTCGAGCAGCTCCAGGTACAGGGCCCGCTTCGAGGCGAAGTGCTGGTAGAGCACGGGCTTGGTCACGCCGGCCCGCTCGGCGATCTCCTCCATCGACGTCTGGTGGAAGCCGCCATCCGCGAACAGCTCGAGGGCGACGTCGAGCAACTGCCGCCGCCGCCGCGGCGCGGGAAGACGAATGGCCAAGAGCTAGTACTGAATCACGCTGCGGGCTACTTCGCCGGTCTTCATGGTCTCGAAGGCGTCGTTCACGCCCTCGAGCGGGATGGTGTGGCTGATGAGCTCGTCGAGCTTCAGCTCGCCCTTCTGGTAGAGGTCGACCAGCTTGGGGACGTCCTTCTGCACGTTGGACGAGCCGTACCAGCAGCCCTTGATCGTCTTCTCCGAGAGCACGAGGCCGAAGAACGCGGGAACGCTCACCATGGCGTCGAACTTGGGGACGCCGACCAGGATGGCCTGGCCACCGCGCCGCGCCATGCCGATGGTCTGGTCGATCGTCTGCTGGAGCCCGATGACCTCGAACGCCACGTCGGCGCCGCGCTGCTCGGTGAGTCCCATGACCTCGGACTGGGCGTTGCCGGTGCTGGCGTTGACCGTGTCGGTGGCGCCGAACTCCTTGGCCATGGCCAGCTTCGTGTCGTTCATGTCGACGGCGATGATGCGGTCAGCGCCGGCGATGCGCGCCCCCTGGATGACGTTGAGGCCGACGCCGCCGCAGCCGACCACGGCGACGGTGTCGCCCTTGCGGATGGTGGCGGTGTTCATGGCCGCACCGGTGCCGGTGAGGACGCCGCAACCAATGAGGGCGGCGACACGCATGTCGAGGTCGTTCGGGACCTTCACGGCGCCGATGGCCGGGATGATGCTGACTTCGGAGAAGGTGCCGGACGCCGCCATCTGGAACAGCGGCGCGCCCTGGGAGGTGAAGCGGGTGCTGCCGTCGAGGAGGCCGCCGCTGGCCAGCGCGGCGCCGGAGCGCTCGCACAGGTAGCCCTGCTCCCGCTGGCAGAAGAAGCACTCGCCGCACTGCGGCACCCAGGAGATGACGACGTGGTCGCCGACGGCCAGGTTGGTGACACCCTCGCCGACCTCCTCGATGACACCGGCACCCTCGTGGCCGAGCACGATCGGGGTCGGCGCCATCATCGTGCCGTTCTGCATCGACAGGTCGGAGTGGCAGACACCCGACGCACCCATGCGGACCTTCACCTCGCCGGCGCGGGGTGCTTCCACCTCGACGTCGTCACGGATCTCGAGCGGCTGGTTGACGCCGGTGAGGACAGCGGCCTTGGCCATGGTGGTGGCTCCCCTTGAAAAGTGGTTCCCGAACGGAAGGGCACCCTACAGGCCTCGCTCGCGGTCCTCCCGTTCGGCGGCGCCCACGGCGTAGCCGAACACGATGGCGGGGGCGAGGAGCACCGCCGATGCGGCCATGGCGATCGTGACCAGCGTGACGATCGTTCCCGAGAACGACGTCGCCGCGCCGACGAAGAAGGCGGTCACGGCGACCAGAAGGAGCCCGTATCCGACGCGCTTGGCCGCCGTCACCCACCCGGCGATGCGGGCGCGCCGCTCCAAGATGGGATCTAGAGGCTGGTCTTCCACCAGCTCCGCTCCAGCACGGCGCCGAGGCGCGTCACGAGCCCGTCCATGGAGAAGTGGCGGCGGGCAACTTCCCGGTTGTGGTCGAGGAGCCCGGGGTCGGGCGCGTCGAGCCACCGTCCGAGCGGCGCCGGGTCGTCCGAGGTGAACCACCGGAACCCGAAGCGCGCCAGCTCGGCCGCCACGGGGTACGGGCCCACCGCCAGCGGCCGGCGGTGCACGGCCGACTCGACCGTCGGGTTGCCGAAGCCCTCCCAGGTCGAGGGGAACACGACGGCGTCCGACGCGGCGTAGGCGTCGGCCACCGCCCACCGCCCTTCGGGGAAGCCGCGCAGCACCGGCGTGGTCGCCCGCCCCAGGACGGTGTCGACGTCGTAGCCGTCCTCGGCCGGCCCGAGGAGCCAGTAGGTGGCACCGAGCGCCTCGGCCAGGGCCACGGCGGCGGGCACGTCCTTCCGCGCGATGGCGCGGCTCGGATGCAGGAACAGGCGCGTGCCGTCGTCGACGTCGAGGGCGGCGCGCATGACGGAACGCCGACCGGGCGCAGCGTCGGTGTCGAAGGCGTTGCGGATGGTGACGGCCTCGATGCCCCTCGCGCGCAGCTCGGCACGGCTGAGGTCGTTGATGGTGACGTGCACCCACGCCGGGTCGGTCGGCACCGGATGGTCGGCGGCGAACTGCGGTCGCTGCCAGGGAAGATCGTGGTGATGCAGGACGGCCGGACGCCCGCGCAGCACGGTTGCGACCACCGCGGCGGCGGCCGGGTTGAGGGGCAGCGAGCACAGGTTCTCGACCACCACGAGGTCGGCATCGGCCAGCGCGGCGGCCACCTCGCCCTCGGTCGGGCCCTCGGTGGCGTCGAGGGCGAGACCCGGCACGAGGTGGTCGACGGGCCCGACGCCGGCGACAGTCGTCACCTCGAAGCCGAGGCGCTCGAGCGCCCAGCCCCACTTGGCCGCTTCGATCGAGACGCCGTCGCCGCCGCCGAGGCGGAACGACACGAGGGCGACGACCGGCATCAGCCGGTGACCGCGACCGGCGCTCCGTCGTGGCGTCGGCGGCGCGTGCGCGGCCGCTCGGCGGCCCCGCGCATGAGGTGGACGATGGTGTCGGCCACCCCGACGCCGATGACGAGGTCGCCGAACGACAGCACCTCTCGGATCATGGGAGCGGGAATGATGTCGGCGAGGACGGTGAGGCGGTCGCCCGGTCGCTCGGGGCGCGTCTTGGCATCGGCGCGCAGGCGCGGTACCTGGCTGGCATCGGCCAGGCCGGCGGCGACCACCGCGTCAGGTCGCACCGGCATGCCGTTGTTCACGCCGATCACCAGCGCGTTGGCCGACATCCCGAGCAGGACGACGGTCATACCCACCAGGTGGAGGTTGGCCACCGCGAACGTGAGGAGCAGGGCGTATGACACCAGGACGGCGGGTACGGCGGCCGCTCCTGCCATACGCGCCGACGCGAGCTGCACCGCCACACCCGCGCCCAGCAGCGCCCAGGCGCGCACGGGCCGCATGGACATGTCGCGAATGTGGCCACCGGCGACGAGGCCCAGCAGCAACCCCGCGCCGACAGCGACGGCAGTGAAGCGCATGACGGCGGAACGCTAGCGTCGGACGGGTGCCGGAAGCCGAAGGCGACGAGACCGTCGAAGAGACCGCCGAGGGCGCGGCCGAGGTCCTCTACGAGGTCGCGGCGGGCATCGCCACGGTCACCATCAATCGTCCGGCCCGCCGCAACGCCCTGTCGTGGGACGTGATCAGCCTGCTGCGCGACGCCATGGCCACCGCCCGTGACGACGAGGACGTCCGCGTCGTCGTGCTGACCGGCGCGGGGGACCAGGCATTCTGCGCCGGCGCCGACCTGGCGACGATGGCGCCTCCCGACGATGCGCCCGGCGCCTTCCTCACCCTGCACGAGTCGCGCGGCGAGCTGGCCGAGCTCTTCGTCGATCTGTGGTCGCTGGGCAAGCCGACCATCGCCAGGGTGCGTGGCTTCGCCCTCGCCGGCGGGTTCGGGCTGGCCCTTGCGTGCGACATGGTCATCGCCGCCGAGGACGCGCGCTTCGCCACACCGGAGATCGACGTCGGCCTGTGGCCGTTCATGGCCACCGTCCCGTTGGTGCGCTCGATGCCGCCCAAGAAGGTGCTCGAGCTCATGCTCACGGGCCGGCGTGTCGACGCTGCCGAAGGCGAGCGCATCGGCTTCGTGACCCGGGTGGTGCCGGTCGACGAGCTCGACGCCGCCGTCGACGAGCTGGCGACCACGCTCGCCGGCAAGCCCCCCGCCACCGTGCGCCTCGGGCGCGACTCGTTCTATGCGGTGTGGGACGTGGCCGCCGAGGACGCCCTCCGCCAGCTGCACCCGATGCTGACCGTGGCCACCCTCACCGACGAGGCCCGCGAGGGCATCGACGCGTTCACCGAGAAGCGCCCGCCGCGCTGGAAGCGGGGGTGACCATGGGCCGGGCCAAGCGCGCCCTCATCACCGGGATCACGGGTCAGGACGGCTCGTACCTGGCCGAATTCCTCCTGGCCCAGGGCTATGAGGTCATCGGGATGATGCGGCGCAGCAGCACCGTGAACTTCGAGCGCATCGCCCACATCCAGGACGACGTCACGCTCGTGGCCGGCGACCTCATGGACGAGGCGTCGATCATGGGCATCCTCCGCGAGCACCGCCCCGCCGAGCTCTACAACCTGGCGGCCCAGTCGTTCGTGCAGACGTCGTGGAGCCAGCCCGTGCTGACGGGCGAGACGACGGCTCTGGGTGTGACGCGCGTGCTCGACGCCATCCGGATGATCGACCCGGAGATCCGCTTCTACCAGGCCAGCTCCAGCGAGATGTTCGGCAAGGTGGTGGAGACCCCGCAGCGGGAGACGACGCCGTTCTATCCCCGTAGCCCCTACGGCGTGGCCAAGGTCTACGGCCACTGGATCACCGTGAACTACCGCGAGAGCTACGGGATGCACGCGTCGTCGGGGATCCTGTTCAACCACGAGGGCCCGCGCCGGGGACTGGAGTTCGTCACCCGGAAGATCACCCACGCCGTGGCCCGCATCAAGCTCGGTCTGCAGGACAAGCTCGCCCTCGGTGACCTCGAGCCCCGCCGCGACTGGGGGTATGCCGGTGACTACGTGCGGGCCATGTGGCTCATGCTCCAGCAGGACGACCCGGGCGACTACGTGGTCGCCACCGGCCAGACCCATTCGGTGCGCGAGTTCTGCCAATTGGCCTTCGACCATGCGGGACTGGACTGGTCCGACCACGTGGTCCGTGACGAGCGGTTCTCACGACCGGCCGAGGTGGACCTGCTCGTGGGTGACGCCGGCAAGGCCCGCGACCTGCTGGGGTGGGAGCCCGAGGTGGCGTTCCCGGAACTGGTCGCGATGATGGTCGACGCCGACCTCGCCCTGCTGACGCGTTAGCGGCGGGCGGCGTTCCCCTGCTGGCTGCGGGCGACGAGCCAGACGATCAGGGCGGCGACGAGCACCGACAGGAAGAACCCACCGCTACCGAACAGCGCGCGCCCGATGAGGCCGCCGATCAGCGAGCCGCCGATGCCGACGGCGCAGGTCATGGGAAGGCTCATGGGGTTGGGGCCGGGCACGGCGAGGCGACCCAGGGCGCCGATGATGATGCCGCCGACGATGAGACCGATGATGGCGAAGAGCATGTCCGTAGTGTGGCCCACTCGAGCAAATGGGGAAACACCGGGAGGAGGGCGATGATCAGGAGCGAGCGCCGGGACGGGGTGGTGCTCGTCACCCTCGACCGGCCGGACCGACGCAACGCGGTCGATGCCGAGGCCTGTCGCGACCTTGTCAGCGCCCTCGACGAGGCAGGGGAGTCGGGGGCGCGGGCCGTGGTGCTGACCGGCGCGGGCGGCCATTTCTGCGCCGGCGCCGACCTCGCGACGGTGCGGGACGGCGACTTCCGGCTCGCGCTGCGCGCGGTGCTCGACCGCATCATCGAGGCCCCCATGCCGGTCATCGTGGCCGTCGACGGGGCCGCGCTCGGCGCCGGCACCCAGTTGGCCGTGGCCGCCGATCTCAGGGTGGCGACACCGCTGGCGCGCTTCGGCGTCCCCGCCGCGCGCCTCGGTCTCATGGTCGACCACTGGACGGTGCGTCGCGCCGTGGCGCTGGCCGGCGGGGCCACGGCGCGCGCCATGTTGCTGGCCGCGGCCGAGCTGTCGGGAGAGCAAGCCGCGAGGATCGGGTTCGTGCAACGGCTCGGAGACCTCGACGCCGCGCTGGCGTGGGCGGACGAGATCTCGCAGCTGGCGCCGCTGACCATCGCCGGGCACAAGCTTGCGCTCAACCGCGTCGAGCAGTCCGCCCCCGAGGACCCCGATGTCACGGCCGCGTTCGAGCGGGCGTGGTCGAGCGCCGATCTCACCGAGGGCATGACGGCGCAACGCGAACGCCGGGCGCCGAGGTTCGAGGGCCGGTGATCCCGGTCACGCCGGTCCTCGCGGCCGGCGACCCCGGCCTGATCGTCGCCTTCGGCGCCGGGATGTTGAGCTTCCTGTCGCCCTGCGTCCTCCCGTTGGTGCCCGGCTACCTGTCGCTGATGTCCGGGGTGAGCACCAGCGTGGTGGTCGGCGGGGGCGACGTCGCGACGGCGACCGACACCCGCCGCCTCCTGCGCGCCACGCTGCTGTTCGTCGCCGGCTTCACGGTCGTGTTCGTGGCTCTCGGGTCGGCGGCGTCGCTCGTCGGCGGCTTCCTCCTCGAGCACCAACGCGCCTTCAACCGCATCGCCGGGTCGATCACCCTCGGCATGGGCCTGCTGATCGCATCCGGCACGTCACCTGCCCTGCTCCAGCGCGAACGCCGTCTGCACGTGTCCCCGGCGCGGCTCGGGTCCTGGGCGGCGCCGGTCATGGGCATGGCGTTCGCCTTCGGCTGGACACCGTGCATCGGGCCGGTGCTGGCCGGGGTGCTCTCGGTGGCGGCGTCGGAGGGGAGCGTCGGCAAGGGAGCGCTGTTGCTGGCCGCTTACTCCCTCGGCCTCGGCGTGCCGTTCGTGGCCGCCGGCGTCGGCTTCGCCCGCCTGGCCGGCGTCTTCGGGTGGTTCAAGCGGCACGCCCGCGTGGTGAACCTCGTGTCCGGCCTCATGCTCGCCGCCTTCGGCCTCGTGCTCCTCCTCGACCGCGTCAGCTGGCTCTCGGCCCACCTGGTGCAGTTCATGACACGCATCGGCCTCGAACGTCTGACCCGCATCTGAGCGCTTACACGTTGGCGGGGAGGAGCCTGGCGAAATTCTCGAAGAAGAAGAACAGTGAGACGGCGAACACCGGCGCTCCGATGAGGTAGGACGGCCAGCGCCGCCAGTAATGGCCGAACGCCGCGATCACGCAGCCGATGAGGAACGTGAGGAGCCCGAAGAGGATGGCCGGCCCGCGCGCCGTGGGGTCACCGGACAGGCTCTCGGAGAAGGCGTCGTCGGCGGGCTGCGCGGGCTTGCGCTTCACCGCCGGGACCACCGCCTCACCGACCAGGTCGGCGACGATGACGAGTCGCTGGGACGCGCTGAACTTCGGATGGCAGGTCGTCAGCGTCAGCCGGTTGTCGGTGGTCGGATCGAGCACCTCGGACTGCTTGGGCTTCACGACGGTCGCCGAATAGACCTTGTAGCGGTACTTGCCGGCTTTGGTCGTGACGAAGATGTCGTCGTTCCGGACGAGCTCGTCGAGGCGGTTGAACGGCGCGCCGTAGGTCGTGCGGTGGCCGGCGATGGCGGCATTGCCAGCCTCGCCCGGCATCGGCGTGCTCGGGTAGTGGCCGGGCGCCTTCTTGAGGTCGGCGACGCCGACGCCTTCGACGACCGCCTTCTCGAGACCGATCCTGGGGATCTTGATGATGGCCACCGCCTCCCCTTCCGGCGTGGGTGGTGGCGTCTCGCCGGGGTCGGGCGCCGGCTCGGAGGCGGCCGCACTGAACTCCTTCTGGAGGCGGTCCTGGCTGCGGGACTCGTGGATCCCGGTGCCCCACAGCTGGTAGACGACGAACAGCAGGATGAGCACGCCGATGCCGATGAGGACGCGCCCGATCTCGCTCACGACCCGCCGCCAATCCATTCGGGCAACGTAGCGGGGCCGCGCGCTTGGTAGTGGCGGGGCGGGGACCGGTACCGTGGAGCGGCTCCCCATGGCTCCCGTCGTCCACTTCCGCTCCGTCGTCGCGCTCGCGGGCCACTTCCCGGTCCTGTCCGGCGTCGACCTCGACGTCGACGCCGGTGAGGTCGTCCTGCTCGAGGGCCCCAACGGCGCGGGCAAGACCAGCCTGCTGCGGGCCTGCGCCGGCCTCCTCCCGGTGACGCGGGGCACCGCCGTCGTCCTCGGCCACGACCTCACGACCGGCGGCGAGCGTGCCGTGCGCAACGACGTCGGCCTCCTCGGCCACACCAGCGCCCTCTACGACGACCTCACGGTCGCGGAGAACATCGCCTTCGCCCTGCGCGCCGCCCACGTCGAGGTCTCCGCCGCCGACGCAGCCATGGCACGGGTCGGTCTCGACGGACGCCTCCGCGATGTCGCCGTGGCGCGCCTGTCGGCCGGGCAACGACGCCGCACCGCCCTCGCCGTGCTCGTGGCCCGTCGCCCGCGGCTGTGGCTGCTCGACGAGCCGCACGCCGGCCTCGACGCCGCGTCGCGCCAGGTGCTCGACGAGCTCATCACCGACGCTGTCGCCGGCGGCGCCACCGTGCTGGTCGCTTCGCACGAGACCGAGCGGGCCCGCCGCATCGCCCACCGCACCGTGACCATCGTGGGCGGCCGGGTCAGCAGCGACGTCGGAGCAACCCGTGTGGCGTGACGCCCTCGTCGTCGGCGGCAAGGACCTCCGCATCGAGATGAGGTCCCGCGTGGCGACCAACCAGGTGGCCCCCTTCGCCGTCGTGGTGCTCGTGCTGTTCGCCTTCGCCCTCGACCCCGACCGCGGCATCCTCGAGCGCACGTCGGCGGGGCTGTTCTGGGTGGCAGTGCTCCTGTCGTCGTTGCTCGCCGTCCAGCGCAGCTTCGCCATCGAATCGGCCGACGGGGCCCGTGACGGCCTTCGCCTCTCCGGCCTCGACCCGGCGGGGATCTTCCTGGGCAAGGCGGGGGCCGTCGCCGTGCAGCTCGTCGCCCTCGAGCTCCTGCTCGGTGCCGGCATCGTCGTGCTCTACGACACCCACCTGCGCGGGCCGCTGCTCCTCGTCGCCACTGCCGTCCTGGCGACGGTGGGGCTGGCGGCGGCGGGGACGATCTACGGCGTGGTCGCGGCGGGGCTGCGCGTGCGCGAGACGTTGCTGCCTCTGCTCCTGCTCCCCGTCGTGGCGCCGGTGCTGCTGGCCGCCACCCGCGCGTGGGAGGCGGCGCTGGCCGGCGACCCCGGCGAGGGCTGGCCGTGGCTACGGGTGCTGGCCGTGTTCGCCGTGGTCTACGGCGCCTTCGGGGTGCTCGCCTTCGGCCCCCTGCTGGAGGAGTCATGAGCCGCGCCCTCGGTGTCGTCGCCGCCGGCGCAGTGGCCCTCACCGTGGTGCTCGGCCTCTTCGTCACGCCGCCCGACGTCGTGCAGGGTGAGCTGGTCAGGCTGATCTATCTCCATCCTCCGATCGCGTGGGTGATGTACGTCGCCTTTGCCGTGACCGCCCTGGCCAGCGCGCTCTATCTCCTGCCCAACACCCGGTCGCGGATGTGGGACCTGGTGGCCGGTGCCTCGGCCGAGATCGGTGTCGTCTTCTGCGCGCTGGCTCTTGCGACCGGATCGATCTGGGGCCGGCCCACCTGGGGTGTCTGGTGGACCTGGGACGCGCGGCTCACGACCACGGCCCTCCTGCTCGCACTGTTCCTCGGCTACCTGGCCCTTCGGCGGGTGCCGGCCGACATCGCGACCCGCTCGAAACGGTCCGCCGTGGCCGCCCTCGTGGCCTTCGCCGACGTGCCACTCGTGCACATGTCGGTGAAGTGGTGGCGGACGCTGCACCAGGAGCCGACCGTGCTGCGGCCCGATCCGCAGATCCACGGCTCGCAGGCCTGGACCATGCTCCTCGGGTTCCTGGCCATGACCCTGCTCTACGCATGGTTGCTGGTGCACCGATTCCGCGTCGAGCAGCTCGAGGAGCAGCTGGAGGTCGAGGGCCTGGACCGCGCCCTGGCCGACCGCCACGCCGAGGTTCCGGCGTGAGCTATGTCGTCGCCGGGTACGCCGTGAGCCTCGTCACGCTGGCGGTCTACTCGGCACGCATCCTGCGCCGCGAGCGGGCTCTGCGCCGGCCGCGATGAGCACCGACGGCCCCGAGGTCAGGCCCCGGCCCCAGCTGCGGACGGGTCGACGCGCCCTCGTCGCCGGTGGCGTCATCGCCGCCGCCCTCGGCTTCCTGCTGTGGCGCGGCCTCGGTGACGCGGCCGTCTACTTCAAGACCGCGGATGAGGCGGTCGCCCAGCGGGCCGACCTCGGCGAACGTCGCTTCCGCATCGAGGGCGCGGTCGTGCCCGGTTCTGTCCGGCCGAGCGGCGACGGCGTGACCTTCCGCATCGAGGAGAACGGCGCCGAGGTCGGCGTGCTGCACCACGGGGACCCCCCCGAGCTCTTCCAGGACGGCATCCCGGTCGTGCTCGAGGGCCGCTTCCGTGGCGAGCGGTTCGACAGTGACCGCATCATGGTGAAGCACTCGTCGGAGTACCGGGCCGAGAACCCGTCACGCGTGAAGGACTACCCGCCCGGGGGGGGACGACCGTGAGGCCGTTGCACTCGGTGGTGGGGCAGGCCGCCGTGCTCGTCGGGTTCCTGGCCGCGGTATCCGGTGCCGCGCTGCTCGCCGTGGGGCTGCTGCGGGACCGGCCCGACCTGCGGCGCCAGGGTCGGCTCCACGTCTTCGTCGTGCTCGGGGCCGCCGCCGTGGCCGCGCTCACCATGGAGCACGCGTTGCTGACCCACGACTTCGCCCTGCGTTACGTGGCCGACAACCACAGCCTGTCGACGCCGACGATCTACACGATCGCCTCGTTGTGGGGCGCGCTCGAGGGCTCGATCCTGCTGTGGGGCCTGGTGTTGGCCGGCTACCTCGTGGCCGTCGCCCACCGTTTCCGCCACCGCGCCGTCGACCCGCTGGTGGCGTGGGCCCTGGTCGTCGGCCAGACCACCGCCGTGTTCTTCTTCGGGCTGATGCTCGGGCCCGCCAACCCGTTCCGCGTCGTCGCCGGAGTCGTGCCCACCGACGGCCCGGGGCCCAACCCGCTGCTGCAGAACCACCCGCTCATGGCGTTCCACCCGCCCGTGCTCTACCTCGGCTACGTGGGGTTCACCGTCCCGTTCGCGTTCGCGGTGGCAGCTCTCGTGACGGGTCGGGTGGGAGAGGGCTGGCTGCTCGAGACGCGCCGGTGGACGTTGTGCGCATGGGGATTCCTCACCGCCGGCATCGTTCTCGGCGCGTGGTGGTCGTACGAGGTCCTCGGGTGGGGCGGGTACTGGGCGTGGGACCCGGTGGAGAACGCCTCGTTCCTCCCGTGGCTCACCGGCACCGCCTTCCTGCACTCGGTGCTGGTGCAGGAGCGCCGCGGCATGTTGCGCGTCTGGAACCTCTCGCTGGTGATGGCCACCTTCAGCCTCACCATCCTCGGTACGTTCCTCACCCGCTCCGGGGTGCTCGACTCGGTGCATGCGTTCACCGAGTCGCCCATCGGCCCGGCCGTGCTGGGGTTCTTCGCCGTCGTGGTCGCCGTCGGCATCGGCCTCATCGCGTGGCGCGGGGACCAGTTGCGCTCGCCCGGTGCCATCGACTCCCCGTTGTCGCGCGAAGGGTTCTTCCTCGCCAACAATCTGCTGTTCGCCGCCTTCGCGTTCGTCGTGCTGCTCGGCACCGTCTTCCCCCTGATCGCCGAGGCGGTGACCGGCGACCGGCTGTCGGTCGGCCGCCCGTACTTCGACCGCATGACGTCGCCCATCGCCCTCACGCTGCTGTTCCTGATGGCCGTGGCCCCGGCCCTCCCGTGGCGCAAGGCCAGCGGCGAGGTGCTGCGCCACCGGCTGCAGTGGCCGGCGTGGGCGGGCACGCTCGTCGTCGTGGCCTCGGTCGTGGCCGGGATCCGCGGCCTCGGCACGCTGCTGGCGTTCGGCCTCGGTGCGTTCGCGGCGGCCGCCGCGGTGCGACAGCTGGTCCTCTCGGCTCGGCGCCAGGGGTGGGGAGGCGTGGTCGGTCGCGCCAACGGCGGCATGGTCGTGCATCTCGGTGTGGTGGTGATCGCCGTGGCCGTGGCCAGCGGCGGGTCGTTCGCCCAACGCCGCGAGCTCCGGCTCCTCCCGGGTGACACGGCGCGGTTCGCCGGGCACACCGTCACCTATCTCGGCACCGAAGAGGTCCACCACGGCAACCGCACGTCGGCGGAGGCCAAGGTCCGCATCGACGGCGGCAAGGTCTACCGACCGGCGTTGAGCACGTTCCCGTTCGCGACCCAGGCGATCGGTACGCCGTCGGTGCGCACCAGCCTGCGCGACGACGTGTACCTCACCCTGCTCAGCGCGCCGCGCTCGGCGAGCCAGCCCGCGGTGATCGGCATGCGGGTGCTGCCGCTCACCGTGTGGCTCTGGATCGGCGGGGCGATGATGGCCCTGGGCACGGTGATGGCGGCCGTGCCGGGAGCGCGCCGCCGCCGCCCCACCGAGCCTGCCTCGGCACCGGCGGGGCAGTCCGTCCCGTCGGCCGAGCCCGCTCCCGAGCTCGTCACCACGTGAAGCCGCGGCGCATGGCGCGCTGGTCGGCGGCGGGCGTGGCCCTCGTCGCCGTCCTGCTGGTGACCCTGCTCGCCACGCGCGAGCCGGCGGCCACCCAGGTGGCGAGCAGCGCCCTGGCGGGCCACGCCGCCCCTGAGATCGCCGGGCGCGAGCTGTCGGGTGCCACGCTGCGCCTGTCGTCGCTGCGCGGCCGGTTCGTGCTCGTGAACTTCTTCGCCACCTGGTGCACCCCGTGCCAGCGCGAGCACCCCGAGCTGGTGAAGTTCACCCAGCGCCACCTGGCGGCCGATGATGTCCGGGTGCTGGCCGTCATCTTCGACGATGACGCCGCCAACGTCCGCCGGTTCTTCGCCGCCGAGGGCGGGGACTGGCCGGTCGTGGCCGACCCCCGCGGCAAGGTCGCCCTCGAGTACGGCGTGCGCGGACCACCCGAGTCGTTCCTCGTCGACCCCGACGGGTTCGTGCTGACGCGCATCGTCGGCGAGGTCGACGCCGACGGCCTCGACCGCCTGCTGGCCCAGGCCGGGGCGGCGCGCTCATGACCTCGCGCCTGGCATGGGTGGCCCTGGCCCTCGTGCTCCTCGTCGCGCTCTTCGTCGGCGCGCGCGGTGACGGATCACCTCCCACCGATGCCGAGCGCTCGGCGCGGATCGCCCGCAGCGTCCGGTGCCCCACGTGCCGCGGCCTGTCGGCCGGCGAGTCCGACGCCAAGGCCGCCGTCGCCGTGCGCGACGAGATCCGTCGCCGGGTGGCTCGCGGGCAGAGCGACGACGCCATCCGCGCCTACCTCGTCAGCCGCTACGGCGACGACATCCTGCTGGCCCCGCCGTCGTCGGGCGTCGGCCTCGCCGTGTGGGCCCTGCCGGCCGTGGCGTTCGTGCTGGGCGCCCTGGGCCTGGCGGCCGCGTTCGTGCGCTGGCGGCGCCTCACCGCGGTGCGCCCGACATCGGAGGACCGGGCCCTGGTGGCCGAGGCGCGGGCCCCGTGAACGACGACGCCGATTTCTACCTGCGGTCGCTCGCCGACCTCGAGGCCGAGCGCGACGCCGGCGACCTCGACCCGGAGGCCTACCGCGAGCTGCACGACCGGTACACGGCGCTGGCCGCCGCCGCCCTGCGCCACGACACCGGCGTTCTGGGTGGGTCGAGCGCCGAATACGAGGCTGAGCGCACCCAGAACGGCGTGGCGGCGCGGCCGGCATGGGTGCGCGCCGTCGCCTTCGTCATCGTGGCGTCGTTGTTGGCGGGCGGCGCCGGTCTGGCGGTGGCAGCGGCGGTGGGCGAGCGCGCACCGGGCGAGCAGGTCAGCGGTGGCATCGAGTCGTCGACCCCCGACCTCCTGGCCCGAGCGCGCGTCCTGGCCGGCCAGGGCCAGGCGCTGGAGGCCATCAAGGCCTACGACAAGGTGATCGCCGCCGATCCGCGCAACGTCGAGGCCCTCGCCTACCGGGGCTGGCTCCTGCGGTTGGCGTCGCTCCCCGACGAGGGGCTCCGCTACGTGGAGCGAGCCATCGCCGTCGACCCCGACTACCCCGATGCGCATTTCTTCCGCGGCGTCATCCTCCTCGAGGATCGCAAGGACGCGGCGGGCGCCATCCCCGAGCTCGAGCGCTACCTCGCCTCCGGCCCGCCCGAGGCCCTGGCCGCGAGTGTCCGCGCCGTCCTCGACCGGGCGCGGGACGAGGTCGCGTCCGGTATACGGCGGTAGGACGCAGAGGTCGCCTAGCCGGCGAGAGCGCGCAACCGGTCGACCACTGGCGCGAACGACTCGACGAACGCGTCGATGTCCGCGTCGGTTGTCGACCAGCCGACCGAGAGCCGGAGCGAGCGGTCGGCGTCGACGCCCATGGCCTCGAGCACGGGCGACGGCACCAGCGACTCCGAGGAGCAAGCGCTGCCGGAGTGGGCGGCGATGCCGGCCTGGTCGAGGCCGAGCAGCACCGCCTCCGCCTCGACGCCGTCGATGCCCAGGCACACCAGGTGCGGCAGCCGCATGTCGACGTCGCCGTAGGCCTGCACGCCGTCGACGGCGCGTGCTGCCGCCAGCACCCGTTCGGTCTGGCGGCGGGACGCGGCCGCCTCGGTATCGAGGGCACCGTCCTGCAGCGTGGCCGCCGCCGTGCCGAACCCGACGATGGCGGCCACGTTCTCGGCGCCGGCGCGTCTGGCGCGCTCCTGGTCGCCTCCGACCAGCAGTGACGCGAGGCGGAGGCCGCGGCGGACGAGCAGGGCGCCGACGCCTTGGGGGCCGCCGAGCTTGTGGGCGCTGACCGACAGCAGGTCGGCGTCGATGGCGACGAAGTCGACGGGGACGTGCCCGGCCGCCTGGCACGCGTCGACATGTACGAGCACGCCGGCCCGGCGGCACCGGGCGACGGCGTCAGCCACCGGTTGGAGGGTGGCCACCTCATGGTTGCCCCACTGGCAGTGCACGAGGGCGACCGAGCCACGTTCGAGGGTCGCGTCGAGGTCATCGAGGTCGATTCGCCCCAGCCCGTCGACGGCCAGCACGTGCACCGTGCCGGCGCGCGCCGACGCGTCACGCACCGATGAGTGCTCGACGGCCGCCGCGACCATCACCGGTGGCGCGCCGGTGGTGGAGACCTCCGACGCCCGCTCTTCGGCGCCCCACACCGCCGCGTTGACCGCCTCGGTGCCCGACGAGGTGAACACGACCTCCCGCGTGCGCGCGCCGAGCAGGGCGGCGACCTTGTCGCGGGCGTCCTCCACCGCGGCCCGGGCCATGCGTCCCTCGGTGTGCACCCGCGCCGGGTCGGCCGAGCTCAGCCACGGGAGCATGGCCTCGACGACCTCGGGGCGCGCCGGTGAGGTCGACGCGTGGTCGAGGTAGGCGCGGGCCACGCGCCGCTAGACCAACGTCACGCAGTCGGCGTCGCCCAGGGCCCGGGTCGACTCCGTGGCGGGCGTGGTCGGGCCGTACAGGCCGGCCAGCATCCCCTTCACGATGCCCCGGTCGACGGCGCACATCACCGGATGCTGCGAGGCGGCGTCGCCGAACGGGCAGTGGTCGCTGACGATGGCGAGCGAGCTGCCGCGCGCCTCGGCGTGGGCGGCGAAGCCGTGGGCGGTGAGGGCGTCGGCCACGGCGTGCAGCGCGGCGCGGAACGAGCGGT
Organism: Acidimicrobiales bacterium; assembly: GCA_035526015.1. Taxonomy (GTDB): domain Bacteria; phylum Actinomycetota; class Acidimicrobiia; order Acidimicrobiales; family DATLDH01; genus DATLDH01. The sequence continues at coordinate 9,237 of DATLDH010000134.1, read as the reverse complement.
GACCCTCGTTGGGCGCCATGTGATCGGCCAGCGAGCGGCCGTACTCCTCGCCGACCGACTCGGCCATGGCCTCGGCCGCCTCGGGCGGGACGAGGGCGAGGGCGCGCCCGAGCAGGGTGACGAGGAGATCGTCGCGACGCGCCGTGCTGTCGAGGGCGAACTCGGGTCCTGAGACCCGGTAGCACTTCGACGGCCGCCCGGCGCCGTGTTCGGGCCGCTCGAGGCTGACCTCGACGTACCCGCCGGCGGCCAGCTTGTCGAGATGGTGACGGGCGACGTTGGGGTGCAGCTCGAAGCGCTGGGCCACGTCGGCGGCGGTCACCCCGCCTTCGGACTCCCGGGCGAAGAGATAGATGTCGCGACGGGTGCGGTCGCCGAAGGCCGAGGTGATGGCGCTCACGGCGGAGGAGAACTGGGCGTCGCTGAGAGTTCCCGGTTCCACGGCTTGTATTCTACCTATCGCCATAGTGGAAATCGCCCCGGAGGCCCTGTGTCCGAGGAATCCCAGCGTGCTCGGTAAGCAACGTCGACCCAAGGTCACCGAGGCGGCCGTCCTCGAGGCCCTGCGGCCGGTCCAGGACCCGGAGCTGCACCGCAGCATCGTCGACCTCGACATGGTGCGGACGATCGTCGTCGACGGCGGCATCGTCGCCGTGCAGGTCGCACTCACCGTCGCCGGCTGCCCGCTGCGGGCCGAGATCACCAAGCGGGTCACCGAGGCGGTGCAGGCCATCGAGGGCGTCGAGCGGGTCGACGTCGACCTCACGGTGATGACGCCCGAGGAGCTCGACGGTCTGCGCCGCAAGGTGCAGGGCGGCGGCGCTCATGATCACGCGGGGCACTCGCACGACAACCCGGCCGAGCGGCCCATCCCGTTCATGCAGCCGGGCAACCGCACGCGCGTGCTCGGCATCGCATCGGGCAAGGGGGGTGTCGGCAAGTCGTCGGTGACGGTGAACCTGGCCGTCACGCTGGCCCGGCTCGGTCATTCCGTCGCCGTCCTCGACGCTGACGTGTACGGCTTCTCCGTGCCGCGCATGCTGGGGGTCGAGCAGCCGCCGACCATCCTCAGCGACGAGATGATCCTGCCGCCGGAGAGCCATGGCGTGAAGTGCATCTCGATGGGGTTCTTCGTCGAGGAGGAGAACGCCGTCATCTGGCGGGGCCCGATGCTGCACAAGGCGCTGCACCAGTTCCTCACCGACTTCCACTGGGACGACCCCGACTTCCTCCTCATCGACATGCCGCCGGGCACCGGCGACATCGCCCTGTCGATGGCGCAGTATCTCCCGAAGTCCGAGGTGTACATCGTGACGACGCCGCAGGCCGCCGCCCAGCGGGTGGCGCAGCGTACGGCCGCCTTCGCCAAGAAGGTGAACCTGCCGGTGCGCGGCGTCATCGAGAACATGTCGTGGTTCACCGGCGACGACGGGAAGCGCTACGACCTGTTCGGCTCCGGTGGCGGCCAGCTGCTGGCCGAGGAGATCGAGGTGCCGTTCCTCGGCCACGTGCCGCTGGTGCAGGCGCTGCGATCGGGGGGCGACAGCGGGGTGCCTCTCAGCGTGAGCGATCCGGACGGAGAAGTGGGAGAGGCGTTCCTCGCCATCGCCGAGCGCATCGTCGCCCTCGGCGCCCCGCGGGTCTACCGCCCCGAGCTCACGATCAGCTGACCAGGGTCGGCGCCGTCGGCGTGGTGCTGGCGGCCGGGGCCGGGACGCGGCTGCGGCCGCTCACCGAGCTGCGGCCCAAGGCACTGTGCCCGGTGAACAACGTGGCGCTGCTCGACTGGGCTCTCGACGCGGTGCTTCCCCACGTCGACGCCGTCGCCGTGAACGCCCACCACCTCTCCGACCAGGTGGTGGCCCACCTCGAGGGGCGGGGGGTGCATGTGTCGGTCGAGGCGCCGGTCGCGCTCGGCACGGCGGGCGCCATAGGGCATCTCCGCGAGTGGATCGAGGGGCGGACCGTCCTCGTGGCCAACGCCGACGCCTGGCCGCCGACCGATGCAGAGCAGCTACTGGACGAGTGGGACGGCGAGCGCATCCGCCTCTCGGTCGTGGGCGATGCCGAGCAACCCGACTTCGACGGCGGCTGGCGGTTCGCCGGGATGTCGCTCATGGCCGCCGCCGACGCGGCTCTGCTTCCGTCGGAGCCGGCCGGCCTCTACGAGGCGTGCTGGCGCGACGCGCTCGATCGTGGTCGCGTCGAGCTCGTGCCGCGTGACGGGTTCTTCGACTGCGGCACGCCGGGCAGCTATCTCGCCGCCAACCTGGCGGCCAACGGCGGCCGGAGCGTCATCGGCGCGGGGGCGCGCATCGACGGCGAGGTCGTCCGCTCGGTGGTGTGGCCGGGCGGCGTGGTGGAGGCGGGCGAACGCCTCGTCGACAGCATCCGCACCGACACCGGCCTCACCGTCGCCGCCTCCTGACCCAGACCCCGTTCTCGTGCATGCAGAGCCGGTCTGAGCGGCGCGCCGTGCACGAGAACGGGATTCAGCGGGGACGCTGAGCCCAGAGGAGGGCGTGGCCGCCGTCGCCTTCCGGGACGAACCGCTCGTCGGTGACCGTCAGTCCGGCGTCGGAGAGCCACGCGCGGTAGTCGTCGCGGTCGCCGTGGCTCCACCACATCGGTGTGTCGCCGCCCAGCCATCCGTCCTCGGTGCCCGTCCACGCCCGGTCGCCGGCGACGAGCAGCAGCCATCCGCCCGGCCGCAGCCAGCGGGCGAACCGCCCGAGCAGGGCGGGTTGCGCCTCGACCGGCACGTGGATGACGGCGTAGAGGCACACGACGGCGTCGAACGACGCGTCGTCGAACGCCGCCTCGGTCAGATCGGCCTGCACGAACGTCGCCTCCGGCGCGAGCCGGCGGGCCCGCTCGATCTGCACCTCGCTCACGTCCACGCCCGTGACCCTGTGCCCGGCGACAGCCAGGTCACGCGCCATGGGCACACCGCATCCACACCCGGCGTCGAGGACGTCGGCACCCGCCGGCAGTCGCCCGAGCAGCTCGTCACGCCACGCCGCGTACTCCGCCGGCGCGTCGTCGTCCCCGCGGTACCGGTACGACAGTGCGTCGTACCCTCGCCGCACGACCTCGCGCGGATCGGCCTCCACTCGCAGGGCGCCTAGACGCCGACGCCGCGCGGGAGCTTGGCTTCGTCCCAGCCGAGGTGCTCGACGGCCAGCGCCAGGGCATAGCGGTCGGTCATGCCGCTGACGTGGTGGACGGCGGCGGTGAGGGCCTCGGTCGACCCCGCCGCCGCGTGGGCGCCGTCGGCCTCGGCCATGGTGGCCGGGTGGTGGGCGAACCAGTCGACGAGGGCCCGGAGCAGCTCGACGACCCGCTCGGCCTGGGCCACCGACGCAGGCCGCAGGTAGATGCGCTCGAAGTTGAAGGCGCGGAAGGCGGCCAGCGCGTCGGCCTCGGCGGCCCGCATGCCGATGCGGCCGTGGGTGGCGATGGTGTCGAGCATGGCGTCGATGAAGGCGCCCAGCTGCGACGACCGCCGCTCGCCGACGACGTCGCGCACGGCCCTGGGCAGGTCGTCGCGCGCCACCACGCCGGCGCGCACGGCGTCCTCGAAGTCGTGGCACACATACGCGATGCGGTCGGCCCATGCCACCACCTCGCCCTCGGGCGTCATGGGCGACGGCCGGTTCCACGAGTGGTTGCGCACGGCGTCGAGCGTCTCGGCGCACAGGTTGAGCGGCGCCAGCACGACATCCGCGCCGTAGACGGCGTGGTGGTAGCCCGCCTCGAGGAACGGCGACAGCGCTTCCTCCGACGCATGGCCGGCCGGGCCGTGCCCGCAGTCGTGGGCCGTGGCCGCCGCCGCCGTCAGGGCCACGTTCAGGCCCGCCGGACGGGCGATGCCGACGGCCACCTGGGCGACCTCGATGGCGTGGGTGAGCCGGGTGCGCAGGTGGTCGTCATCCGGCGCCACGAAGACCTGGCACTTGCCGGCCAGGCGCCGGAACGGCCGCGAGTGGTGGATGCGGTCGAGGTCGCGCTCGAAGCACGTGCGGTAGCGGTCGGGCTCCTCGGGCACGGCCCGGGTGCCGGCGCCGATGGCCCGGGTCGCGCCGGTGGCCAGCGTCTCGTGCTCGAGGTGCTCGCGGGCCGGCCGCTCGAGCAGCGGGTGGGGGGCGGGGCCGACGGCGAGGGCCTGGTGGGCGGTGGCGAAAGCGGCCATGGCCCCAACGGTACGCACGACGTGTGACAGCGGCGTGCGCCGCCGCCCCACTAGACATCGGTCCGTGCTGGCGGCCATCTCCTACGACCCTCTCGTCCACATCAGCCTGGGACCGCTCAACATCTCGCCCCACGGCGTCGGCATCGCCGTCGGGTTCCTTCTGGGCGCCCGCCTCATGCTCCCGGCCGCCGCCAAGCGGGGGATCACCGACGACGACGTCTACGCCCTGCTCACCCGGGCCGCCATCGGTGCCATCATCGGCGCCCGCCTGGCCTATGTCATCAACCACCTGGGCGACTACGACTCGCTCACCGAGGTGCTGCAGGTCTGGAAGGGCGGCATCTCGCTCCTGGGCGGGTTCGCCGGCGCCATTGCCCTCGCCCTGCCCGAGATGCGCAGACGTGGCCTGTCGTTCTGGAAGGTGATGGACGCCGCCGCGCCCGGCATGGCCCTGGGCGTGATCGTCGGCCGGGTCGGCGACCTGATCGTCGGCGACCACCTCGGCAAGCCCACCGACTTCGCCCTCGGCTACCGCTGCCCGACGGTGGAGACGGCCTCGCCGTGCATCGGCGACGTCGTCCACCAGACCGCCCTCTACGACCTCGGGATGACGATGGTCCTCCTCGGCGTCCTCCTGTGGCTGCGCCGCACGCCCCGCTACGACGGCTTCCTCATCCTCGTGTTCGGCGCCGCCTACGGGGTCCAGCGCCTCATCGAGGACTTCCTGCGCGAGGACGTCCGCCGCTTCGGCCTGACCGGCAGCCAGTGGACGGCGGTGACCACGCTGGTGGTGTGTCTCTTCTGCCTCGTCATCCGCCGCCGCACCCCGTGGTGGGGCCGGTGGGAGAAGACGGAGCCCGATCCGGAGCCGGAACCGGAACCGGAACCGGAGCCCGAGCCCGGGCCCGAAGTGGCGGAGGCCCCCGAGCCCGAGGCGGCGGAGGCCCCCGAGCCCGAGGCGGTGGTGGAGATCCCCGAGCCGGCGGTCCTCGCCGACCCCCCACCGATCTGGGTGCCTCCAACGCCGGATACCGGGCTGGACGCACCCAAAACGGAAGAGCCGGAGGAGGCGCCTACGATGGCCGAGCCCGCCGGCGAGCCCGCCGGCGACAGCACAGACAAGCACGAGGAGTAGGCCAGTGGAAGTCCGCATCGGCGTCACCTACACGCCCAAGGAGATCGAGCTCGATCTGGGCGACGACGCCGATCGCGACGGCCTGATGAAGGACGTCGACGCCGCCCTCGGCAAGGAAACGAACGTGCTGTGGGTCACCGACCGCCGGGGCCGCAAGGTCGGCGTGCCGTCGACCAAGATCGCCTATGTCGAGATCGGCAGCCCGCATGATGACCGCCGGGTCGGCTTCGGCGCCCACTAGCGCCGCCAGCACACCAACGGGTGCCCGACCTCCTCGACCGGCGGCTGCTGTTCGTCACCGGCAAGGGCGGGGTCGGCAAGAGCACCGTCGCCGCGTCGCTCGCCCTCCTCGCCGCCCAGCGCGGCAAGCGCACCCTCGTCTGTGAGATCGACGCCAAGGGCAACCTGGCCGACTTCTTCGAAACCGGCCGCATCGGCTTCAAGGAGCGCGAGGTCCACCCCAACCTGTGGGCCATGGCGATGGACACCGAGGAGTCGCTGAAGGAGTACCTCACCCTCCAGCTGAAGATGCCGCTGCTGGCGCGCATCGGGCCCCTCGCCCGCATCTTCGACTACGTCGCCACCGCCGCACCGGGGGTGCGCGAGGTCCTCACCATCGGCAAGCTCCTGTACGAGGTCCGGGAGCAGAAATGGGATCTGGTCGTCGTCGACGCGCCGGCCAGCGGCCACATCGTCGGCCAGCTCACCGCGCCCCAGGCCATCAACGAGCTGGTGTCGGTCGGCCTCATCCGCCAGCAGACCGACTGGATGGTCGAGCTCCTGTCCGACCACGCCACCACCGGCCTGTGCATCGTCGCCACGCCGGAGGAGATGCCGGTCAACGAGGCCATCGAGCTGGCCGCCCGCGTCGAGGCCGAGACGAGTGTCGAGCTGGCGGCGGTGATCGTCAACCGCGTGCTGCCGGAGCTGTTCGGTCAGGGCGAGGAGGACGTGTTCGAGCGCCTGGAGGAGCCGGCGACCCTGGCGAGGCTCTCCGACGCCGCCGGCGGTGATGCCGAGCCGGTGCTGCGCGCCGCCCGGCTCGCCGTCACGTTGCGCCGCACGCGCGCCGAGCACCTCGCGCACCTGCGCGCCGCGGTCGACCCCGGCATCCCTCTGCTGTACGTGCCGTACCTGTTCCTGCGGTCCCACGGGCTGCGCTCGGCCCGCCACGTGGCCGAGGCCATCGGCGCCGAGCTGGGCTACTGATGACACCGCCGGCCGACAAGGCAACGCGCACCGGTTCGCTCGAGCAGCTGCTGGCGGCCAAGGAGATCGCCATCTGCTGCGGCTCCGGTGGTGTGGGCAAGACCACGACGGCCGCCGCGGCCGCCGCCATGGCGGCGGTGCGCCAGGGCGGCAAGGTGCTCGTCGTCACTGTCGATCCCGCCCGCCGCCTGGCCAACGCGCTGGGCCTGGAGGGCATCGGCAACGTCGAGCGTCAGGTGCCGCCCGAGACCTTCACCGCCGCCGGCGTCACCCCACGGGGCGAGCTCTGGGCGGCCATGCTCGACACCAAGCAGTCGTGGGACGACCTGGTGCGCCGCCACGCGCCCGACGCGGCGACGACGCAGCGCATCCTCGACAACCCGCTGTACAAGAACATCTCAGGCCGCTTCGTGCAGAGCCACGACTACATCGCCATGGAGCGGCTGTACGAGATCCACTGCGAGGGCAACTACGACCTGGTCATCGTCGACACGCCGCCGACGCGCAACGCCATCGACTTCCTCGAGGCGCCCGAGCGGATGGCCGAGTTCTTCTCCAGCCGGTTCCTGCGCCTGCTCATCGCGCCGTACCGGTCGCGCCTCATGAACATGGCCTCGCGGCCGTTCTACCAGGTGGCCGATCGCATCCTCGGCTCGCAGTTCCTGCAGGACATCGCCGAGTTCTTCATCCTCTTCCAGACCATGTACGACGGCTTCGTCGAGCGGGCGCGCGAGGTCAGCCGTTTGCTGCGTGACAAGCGCACGACCTTTATCGTCGTCACCACGCTGGAAGCGGCGCCGGTGCACGAGGCCGAGTTCTTCGTACAGACCCTGCACGACAAGGGGTTCCACCTCGGCGCCCTCGTCCTCAACCGCGTGCTCCCCTCGTATCTCCTGAGCGACGCGGCGGCGACGGTCGCCGGCCGCATGGAGACCGACGCCGCCGCGATCACCGGAGCGCTGGGCCCCGAGATCGGCGATCCGGCCATGGTCGAGCGGGTGCTGGTCGAGGTGGCCGAGAGCTTCCGGCGCTTCCAGCTCGTCGCCCAACGCGAGACCGAGCAGCGCGGCGAGCTGGCGCGTACACCCGAGGTCGTCGCCACCGTGCCGTACTTCGACACCGACATCCACGACCTGGCCGGCCTCCTGCGGCTGGGCGAAACGATCTGGAGCTGACCATGGAGCCCATCGTCCTGCCGGGGATAGAGGAGTACGCCGAGGCCCACACCTCGCCTCCGACCGACGTGCTCCGGGCGCTGGCCGAGGAGACGCGCGCCATCCTCGACAAGCCGCACATGATGGTGGGCGGGCTCGAGGGCCGGTTCCTCGAGATGCTCGTCTACGCGACCGCGCCACGGATCGTGCTGGAGATCGGCACCTACAGCGGGTACTCGTCGATCTCCATGGCCGCCGGCCTGACTCCCAACGGTTTCATCATCACCTGCGAGCTGTCGGAAGCCCACGCCGAGGTGGCGCGCCGCCACATCGCCGCCGCCGGGTACTCCAACGCCATCGACGTGCAGGTGGGCCCCGCCATCGACACCGTGCGCCGCCTCGACGGGCCCTTCGACCTGGTGTTCATCGACGCCGACAAGGAGAGCTACATCGACTACTACGAGGCCGTGCTCCTCAAGCTGAGCGACCGCGGCATCATCGCCGCCGACAACACGCTGTGGAGCGGGGCGGTGCTCGACGCATCCGACACCAGCAGCGGCACCACGGCCATCCGCGCCTTCAACGACCACGTGGCCGCCGACGACCGCGTCGTGTGCGTGCAGCTGACGGTGCGGGACGGCATCACCCTCATCCGTCGCCGATGACCACCCGTAGGCTGCAGGGGTGCTCGACTACCACCTGCATCTGTGGCCCCACGGCGAGTCGGGCCGGCCGCTGCACGTGGACGAGCTGCACGCCTACTGCGAGCAGGCCGCGACCATGGGCGTCACCGAGATCGCCCTCACCGAGCACCTGTTCCGCTTCACCCAGGCCGACGAGCTGCTGTCGGGTTGGTGGGAGTCCGACCCCGATCCGAAGCTTCGGTCGCACATGGCCGAGTACTGGTCGTCGCACGTCTCGGCCGACCTCGACGACTACGTCGAGAAGGTGCTGGCGGCCAAGGCCGAGGGTCTGCCCGTGCTGCTCGGCCTCGAGGTCGACTTCTACGAGGGGCGCATGGACGTGGTCGCCGATCTGCTGGAGGGCTACCCCTTCGACGTGCTGCTCGGCTCGGTGCACTGGATCGGCGCGTGGGGCTTCGACGTGCTCGGCGAACCGGTCGTGATGAACGAGTGGGAGCAGCGCGACATCGACGAGGTGTGGCACCGCTACACGCTTGCGCTGGAGGAGCTGGCCGCCAGCGGCGTGTGCGACGTGCTGGCCCATCCCGACCTGCCCAAGGTGAGTGGCCGCCGGCCCAGCACGCCGGACGAGTTCTACGCGCGCATGACCGAGGCGGCGGCTACCAGCGGCATGGCGGCCGAGGTGTCGACCGCCGGTTGGCGCAAGCCGGTGGGGGAGGCCTATCCGGCCCCGCCGCTGCTGGCCCGCTTCAACCAGGCCGGCGTGCCGGTGACCACGGCGTCCGACGCGCACTCGCTGCCCGTCGTGGCCGACCGGATGGGAGACACGCGCGCGTTGCTGGCCGCCGCCGGGTACGACACCTTGTCGGCCTTCTCCGGCCGCACCCGCCGCCAGGTGCCGAT
>DATLDH010000132.1:0-2726 GCA_035526015.1 Acidimicrobiales bacterium | reverse complement strand
GTGCGACGCGAACAGCTCGCGGTGGCGGCGGGGCACGTTGGCCACGATGGCCTGCACCTGGGCGCCGGACAGCTCTCCCGAGCGCCACGCCACGGCCGTCACCGGCAGCGAGCGCAGGGCCTCGGCGATCTTGGCATCGCTTGCGGCCTTGCCACCGGACTGGCGCGCCTCATACCGGAGCCAGTTGGCCATCGACGTGGCGCCCTCGGGCTCCCACATCCCGGCGGCATCGAACTCGCCGTCGGCCTCGGACACCTTGGCCGCGAACCGGTCGAGCAGTCGGTGGGCCTTGCGCAGTGCGGCGCCGTCGACGGGGATCCGCAGACCCTCGATCTCGGCTTCCAGCACGTCGAACACATCCCCCACACTACAAAGGGGGTGTGACAGTAAAGGGTGCCAAAACCCAATGGCCGCAAGGTTTTTTTCGCCCGACGACCACGATGGGTCGAGGCGGCCGCGAGGTCGTAACCTCGGGTCTTGTGAGCCGCCGCGTCAGCATCGTTCCGCACACCCACTGGGACCGGGAGTGGTACGCCCCGTTCCAGGCCTTTCGCCTCCGGCTGGTCGATCTGCTCGACGAGTTCCTGCCACTGGTGGAGCGTGACCTCTCTTACGCGCGGTTCCTGCTCGACGGGCAGATGGCGGTGGTCGACGACTACCTCGAGGTCAGGCCCGAGGCCGAGCCGCTGCTGCGCCGCCTCGCGGCGTCGGGCCGGCTGTCGATGGGCCCGTGGTACATCCTCATGGACGAGTTCCTCGTGTCCGGCGAGACCATGATCCGCGACCTGCAGATGGGGCTCGAGCGGGCGGCCGCGTTCGGCGGCGGCATGCAGGTCGGCTACCTCCCCGACATGTTCGGCCACGTGGCCCAGATGCCGCAGCTGCTGAAGTTGGCCGGCATCGAGCACGCCGTGGTGTGGCGGGGCGTGCCGTCCGACGTCGACCGCTCGGCGTTCTGGTGGGAGGCCCCGGACGGCTCGACGGTGCGGGCCGAGTACCTCATGACCGGCTACGGCAACGGCGCCGCCATCCCCGACGACGCCAAGGCGCTCGTCCGCCGGATCGCGGCGCACGAAGAAGAACTGTCGTCGTTCCTGCTGGACGGGCTGCTGTTCATGAACGGCACCGACCACGAGGTGCCCCAGCCCTGGCTCGGCCGCGTCGTCGACGAGGTCAACGAGATCCAGGACGACTACGTGCTCGAGGTGACCTCGTTGCCGGAGTACCTGGCGAGCGCGCCGACGACCGGGCTCCCCCGCTGGCAGGGTGAGCTGCGGTCAGGAGCGCGCGCCAATCTCCTCATGGGTGTCGCTTCCAACCGGGTGGACGTGAAGCAGGCGGCGGCGCGCACCGAGCGCGCCCTCGAGCGGTCGGCCGAGCCGCTGTGCGCGCTGTTCATGGCGCCCGAGGCCTACCCGACCGCGCTGCTGGGTGTGGCGTGGAAGGAGGTCGTGCGCAACGCCGCCCACGACTCCATCTGCGCCTGCTCGGTCGACGAGGTCGTCGACGCCGTGCTGCACCGCTTCGCCGCGGCCCGCCAGATCGCCGACGGCCTCACCGTCCGGGCCCTGAAGGCGTTGGGCTCCTCGGTGGCCACCGAGGGCACCTACATCGTCAACGGGTCGGCCCGGGCGCGGGGAGGCCTCATCGAGGTCGTGCTCCCGGGCGAGGGCCCGGTCGAGGGGGCCCAGGTGCTGACCGAGCGCCCCGCCGTACTGAGTGATCTCACCCTCACCGGTGCCGAGCTGGGCGCAGTGCTCGGCCAGATCCGCAGCCAGCAGCTCGACGACACGACGTACGTGAATGCGGTGAGCATCGACGACTCCGACGACGGCATCGATCTCACCCTCCATGCCGACAGCAGGCTGCGGGAGAACCTCATGGTCGAGGAGGTCAAGCGCGACCTGTTCGCCCGCGTCGGCGAGCGACCCGACGTACAGGTGCGGATACGCATTCAGCAGCCGCCCTCCGTGCGCATCCTCACGCGGGTCGAGCCGGTGCCCGGCTACGGATGGGCGCCGTTCACGGCCGAGGCGCCGCGCTGCGCCCCGGTCGTCGTCACGAACGACGCCGCCGGCGTCACGGTCGCCAACGGCCTCCTCACGCTGGTCGTGGACACCGCCACCGGGTTGTACGCCATCGACGGCCACGGCGGCCTGGGCCGGCTCGTCGACGACGGTGACCACGGCGACACCTACAACTACTCCCCTCCCGCCACCGACACTGTTGTCGACACGCCGGATGCCGTCACGGTGGAGGCCCTGGAGGACGGGCCCATGCGCGCCCGGATCGCCATCCGGGCCATCTACACCTGGCCCGAGAAGGTCGCCGGCCGCACCGATGCGTCCCGCCACGGCGAGCGCACCGTGCACGTCGAGACCACGCTCGAGGTCCAGGCCGGCGAGCCGTTCGTGCGCGTGCACACCCGCTTCGACAACCCGTCGCGCGACCACCGCCTGCGCGCCTGGTTCCCCCTGCCGACGCCGGCCACCACGTCGCAGGCCGAGTGCGCGTTCGCCGTCGTGGAGCGCGGCCTGGAGGCCGAGGGCGGCCCGACCGAGCGCGGCCTGCCCACCTTCCCCTCGCGGCGCTTCGTGAGGGCCGGCGGGCTGACCGTCGCCCACGAGGGGCTGCTCGAGTACGAGCTGGTGGAGGACGGCACCGCCCTGGCTCTCACCCTGCTGCGCGCCACCGGCATGCTGTCGCGCGTGGAGATGAGCTACCGA
>DATLDH010000032.1:0-17695 GCA_035526015.1 Acidimicrobiales bacterium | reverse complement strand
ACCTCGACGACGCGGGCGCGGGCATAGTCGCGCCTGGTCTCGGTGATCTCGACCCGCACCCGTTCTCCGGGCAGGGCACCGGCCACGAACACCACGCGCCCGTCGGAGTCACGGGCGATGGCGTCGCCGCCGGCGGCGATGCCCTCAGCTCTCAGCTGGCGGTCAGCGCCCGCCACGCCGAGGATCCTCCCTAGCGGACGACGACGCCGCAGACGGTGCGGCCGCCGGAGTCACCGGTGTTCAGGGTCGCGGCATCGGCACCGGTGGCGGAGTAGCGCGCCGGGATGTTGGCGAAGTTGTCCGGCAGGAGGTGGATGACGACTGCCGTGCCGTCGCTGTCGAACAGCCGAGCGAAGGAGACATGGTCCGTGCGCACCGTCATCCGCGCCGTGCCGTCACGGTTGACGAGGAGCACCGGCAGGTCCCCGTCGTGGCCGGAGTGGGAGTGGCCGTCCTCGCTGCCGATGTGGCCGCTGGCGGTGAAGAACGGTGACCGGGCCCCGGTGGCAGGATCGACGGCGTTGGTCTCGCACTTGCCGACGCGGTGGAGGTGGAAGCCGTGGAACCCGGCGAACTGCGGGGGAAGCGTGACCGTCGCACTGACCGACATCTTCCCGTCGACGACGGCGAACGTGACCGAGCCCATCGAGCGACCGTTGGTGTCGATGAGTGCGGCATGCGGCGTCGTGGTTGCCGCGCCTGAGGCGCCACCGGGCAGGAGCACGACCGCGAGGGCGACGGCACCTCCCACGGCAAGGGTGCGAAGCGTGCGGGTGCGCATGTTCATGATGCCTCCTGGTTTGGGGCGAACCCGAACTATTGCCGCGATCAGGAGCGGGCGCCCCTCTCGGCGTCAGAGGCCCCCGGTGCGTCCTTCGTGAAGGCCGCGCACGCAGTCGTCGAGCGACGAGCAGACATAGACGACCTCGTCCACGTTGGTGATCTTCAGCAGCTTCCGCACCGGTGACTCGTCTTCGAGGAGGACCGAGGCCCGTTGCCGGCACGCGTCGAGCTCCCGGATGATCATGAAGAGCATGCGGATGCCGGCGCTGTCGAGGTAGCGGACCTTGGTCAGGTCGAGGACGAGGCCGATCGCATGGTTGGGCACGGCACCGAGCACCGACGAACCAATGAGCTCGGTGTTGGCGATGTCCACGTCGACCTCGAGGGTCGCGACGACCACGTCGTCGACGAGCGTCGTGGTGACCGGGTTCATCGTGCATCCTCCCCGACGAGGCGGCGGCGCATCAGCACCTCGGTGCCACTGTCCTTGGGGACGACCTCCATGGCGTCCACGAAGCTCTCGATGATCGACAGGCCTCGGCCCCCCTCACTCGGCCGATGGGGTCGCCACCGACCTTCGTCCCGAACCCGGATCTCGACCGACCCGTTGCACGACGCCTCGAGCTCGAAGTGGGCGTGGGCCGGACCGGTGGCGTGCCGCACGGCGTTGGAGCATGCCTCGCCGACCGCCACCACCAGCTCGTAGGTCTCGAGCTCGTTGGCGCCGGCCTGCAGCAGCCAACGACGCAGGGTCGCTCGCAGCGGCGCCAGCGCCGACGGTTCGGACGGGACCCGCAAATGCAGCTCGGCGTCGACGGGACAGAGGCGGAAGGCCAACAGAGCGACGTCGTCGGCGGCGTGATGATCGGCGCGTGCTGCGGCCAGGACGCGACTGCACATCTCCTCGAGGTCGACCGCCGACGACATGTCGGCCACGGCGGTGCGCAGCCGCTCCAGCCCTTCGGCGAGCGGAGCGGCCCGCTCCTCCACCAGCCCGTCGGTGTAGAGGACGATGGTCGCTCCACCGGTGACCGGCACGATCGTCCCGCGGTAACGGGCGGAGGCCATGGCGCCCACCGGCATGCCGCCCGCCGACTCGATGAACGACGGCCCGGAGTCGGAGACCAGGAGCGGCGGGGGGTGTCCGGCGTTGACGACTTGGAGCTCGCCGGCCTCGGCATCGAGGACGGCATAGATCATGGTGGCCATGTACTCCTGGCCGGCGTCGAGCAGGAGGTGGTTGACGGCGCCGACGACCTCACTCGGGGACTTCCCGTCGAGGGCGTAGGCCCGCACCGCCGTCCTGAGCTGGCCCATCAGTGCCGCGGCGCGCTCGCCGCGACCGACCACGTCACCCATGGTCAGGGCGATGCGTCCGCCGGGGAGCTGCAGCACGTCGTACCAGTCGCCGCCGACCTCGATGTCGGCGCCCGCGATGTAACGGGCCGCGGCCTCGAAGCCGGGGATCTCCGGGAGTCGGTCCGGTAGCAGGCTGTGCTGGAGCGTCTCGGCCACGGTGCGTTGGCGTGCGTACAGGCGGCCGTTCTCGATGGCCAGTGCCACGCGCCGAGCCATCTCCTCCGCCAGGGGGATGTCGGCCGCGCTGAACGAGCGCCCCGAGGACGGAAGCGTGGCGAGTGAGATGGCCCCGAGGACCTCATGGCGCCCGACGAGAGGGATGACCAGCGTCGATTGCGCGCCTGGGACGAGTAGCGACTCGCGGCGGCGGACGGCGTCGGCGACCGGGTCGTGTTCCGAGGTCATGTCAGGGGTGTGCGCCTCCATCTCGTCGACGGACGCTCCGGAGCAGCCGGCGGCGACGGCGGAGACGCGATGCGCACCGCCCGCCTCGTCCAGGACGTCGATGGCGCAGTGATCCGCGCTCGTGGCCACGACGAGCTCGGCGACGTCGCGGAGGATGTCCTCGACCTCCAGCGATGCGGTGAGCGCCCGGCTGACGTCGGAGAGCAGCACGAGCCCGGCCTGGGCCAGCTCGCTCGTCGTTCGCGCCCGGTGCTCTGACTCGTAGAGCCGGGCATTGTCGACGGCGACGGCGGCCTGCGCGGCGATTCCCACCACGATGCGCTCGTGGATCTCGTCGAACATGCCGACGTCGGGGTGGCCGAAGAACAGCCCGCCGAGGGCCTCACCCGAACGAGAGTGCACGGGTACGGCGAGGTAGCTGCGCACCGCCAGGTGACCTTTGGGCATGCCGTAGTGGGGGCCCATCTTCCCGAACCGGGGGTCGGCCGTGACGTCGTCGAGGCGCACCACGTCCGACCCGTCGAAGGTCGGCGCGAAGATCTCGGTCTTGCGGGGCAAGGGGAAGTCGGCGAACGCCTCTCGCGGCGCGCCCGAGAGTGTGTAGACCATGAGGGCCTCGCCCTCGGGGCCGACGACGTTGTAGAAGAAGGCGCCGAAGGCGGCGCCGGTCAGGTTGGTGCCCGCGTCGGTCACCGCCTGGATGACACGCTCGGTATCGAGATCGGCCGCGAGGGCCTTGCCGATGTCGTGCAGCGTCTCGACGACGTGGGTCTCCTCCCGCAGCCGGTCCTCGGCCTCGGTCCGCTCGGCGAGGGTGCGCTCGTTGAGTCGCCAGCTCACGAGGCACGCCACGCTGATGCCGGCGATGAAGAACGCGTGGATCGAGGCCCACAGCCACGGATGGCGTTGGGCGGCGGCGTGATTGAACACCGAGTCGGCGTCGATGGCGCCCATCAGGCCGTGGTGAACCAGGACGTACCCGATGGCGGCGAGGAACGGAATCCAGTCCTGGTAGAGCGCGACCACCGCCACCATGACGAAGAAATGGAAGTGCATCTCGATCATCCCGCCCGAGAGGTGCACGAGGATGGCCGACGACGTCAGCAGTCCGACGCTGGCGATGGCGGTCCGCGTCCGCCGACCGAATCCTGTCGTCGCGAGGACCGCGGTCAGCGGGACGATCGAGCCCTCGACCACGGCGTGCATCGCCGAGTACCCCCGGACGGCGGCGAAGACCGGGATGAAGGCCGAGTGGGCCCACAGCAGCGCCAGGACACCGCGGTGGCGTGCCAGCCACAGGTCGTCGGGCAGGGTTCGCCCACGGGGGAGCCAGTCCGGTAGCGATCGCACGTGCCCCCGGCAGGATTCGAACCTGCGCACCCGCCTCCGGAGGGCGGTGCTCTATCCCCTGAGCTACGAGGGCGGCACGGGGGGAGTGTACGGGGGATCGGCTGCGTAGGATGCGGCCATGGCAAAGGCCACCGTCCTGGTCGTCGACGACGACCCGGTCATCCAGAAGCTCCTCCAGGTCAACTTCGAGATGGAGGACTACCTCGTGCTGGTGGCCGGCGACGGCGAGGAGGGCCTCGGGATGGCCCGCGCCGAGCGCCCCGACATCGTCCTGCTCGACATCATGATGCCGAAGATGAACGGCCTCGAGGTCGCCTCGGCGCTGAAGGGCGACCCCGGCACCGCCGACATCCCGATCATCCTGCTGTCGGCCAAGGCCCAGGGCACCGACCTGCAGGCCGGCCAGGACACCGGCGCGGACGAGTACATCACCAAGCCCTTCGACCCCCTCGAGCTGCTCGAGCGGGTCAAGGCACTGCTCGACGCCCGCTGAGGGCTACATCTGGTCCGGCGTCTCGATGCCGAGGAGGCCGAGGCCCGTCGACAGGGTCCGCGCCGTCAGCGCACACAGCGCCAGGCGTGACGCCCTGATGTCGGGCGACTCGGCGCGCAGGACCGGGCACGCCTCGTAGAACGACGTGAAGGCGCTGGCGACCTCGAACAGGAAGGTGGCCAGCCGGTGGGGCTGCAGGTGGTCGGCCGTGGCGCGCACGGCGGCGTCGAAGCCGAGGAGGTGCAGGGCCAGGGCGCGCTCGGCCGGCTCGGCCAGCACGATGGCGCCCGTCTCGGCGACAGCGGGGTCGACCTCGGCCCGGCGGAAGATCGACCGGATGCGTGCGTGCGCGTACTGGAGGTAGGGCGCGGTGTTGCCCTCCATGGCCAGCATGCGGTCCCAGTCGAACGTGTAGTCCTTGACCCGGTCGTTGGCCAGGTCGGCGTACTTGATGGCGCCGACTCCGACGGCGTGGGCGACGGCGGCCTTGGCGTCGTCGTCGAGGTCGGGGTTCTTCTCGGCCACGACCCGGGCCGCACGCTCGACGGCCTCGTCGATGAGGTCGGCCAGCTTCACGCTCTCGCCCTCACGCGACTTGAAGCGCTTGCCGTCGTTGCCGAGCACGAGGCCGAACGCGACGTGCTCGGCTGTGCGCACGGTTTTGTCGCCGGTGTCATCGCCGGCTCCGAGCCAGCCCGCCATCTCGCCGGCGCGGTGGACCATGGCCAGGTGCTGTGACTGGTCGGCACCCACCACATAGACGAGCCGCTCGCCGTCGAGGTCGCGGGTCCGGTAACGGACGGCGGCCAGGTCGGTGGCGTCGTAGCCGAATCCCCCGTCGCGCTTCCGCACGATCAGCGGCATCGGATTGCCGTCGCGGTTGAGGAAGCCGGGAGGGAAGACGCACAGGGCGCCCTCGTTGACCACGGCCAGGCCCCCGGTCTCGAGCTCGTCGACGGTCGGCGCCAGCATGTCGTTGTAGAGGCTCTCGCCGGCCAGGTCGTCGTCGGTGAGGAGCACGCCGAGCCGCTCGTAGACGCCGTTGACGTAGTGCATGGTCTCGTCGACCAGCAGGCGCCACATGCGCAGCGTGGCCTCGTCGCCCGACTGAAGCGTCACCACGCGGGCCCGGGACCGGTCGGCGAACGCTGCGTCACTCTCGAACTTCGCCCGCGCCTGCTTGTAGAACGCGTCGAGGTCGCCGACGGAGAGCTCGGCGGCCGCTTCGTCCTCGCCGAGGTCGACGAGATGCTCGATGAGCATCCCGAAGTTCGTGCCCCAGTCCCCGATGTGGTTCTGGCGCACGACCGGATGGCCCAGGAACTCGAGGACGCGCACGAGGGCGTCGCCGATGATCGTCGAACGGAGGTGGCCGGCGTGCATCTCCTTGGCCACGTTGGGCGCCGAGTAGTCGACGACGGCGCGGCGGGGGACAGGGGCGGCCTCCACGCCCAGGCGCGGGTCCCCGGCCGCGGGCAGGCAGGCGACGACGAACTCCTCGCGCAGCGTGAGATTGACGAATCCGGGCCCGGCGATCTCGACCGTGCTGCAGATGTCGTCGACCTCGAGGGCGGCGACGACGGCCTCGGCCACCTCACGGGGCGGACGGCCGAGGGTCTTGCCAAGGGCCATGGCGGCGTTGGCCTGGAAGTCGCCGAAGCGGGACTGGGCCGACGGCCGGATCACGGCGTCGGTATCCGCGTGCTCGGGCCCGAGGGCGGCGGCGAAGGCGGCCCGGAAGCGCTCGGCGAGGACGTGCGCGGGGTCGGCCATTCGCTTCATGGTCGGCGGCGCGTCCAGGTAGCGTCAAAACCATTCCTGCGCTTCCCCGCCATCTGCTGCCGCTCACGGCTGACATCGACGGCCGCGGGCGGCTGTCGATCGGCGGCGTCGACGTCCTCGATCTGGCCGCGCAGATGGGCACGCCGCTGTTCGTCTACGACGAGGAGCACCTCCGCCAGCGCTGCCGCGAAGCGGTCGCGGCGTGGTCCGACGGCGTGGCGTACGCGTCGAAGGCGTTCCTCTGCAAGGCCATGGCCGCGCTGGCCCACGAGGAGGGCATGGCGATCGACGTGGCCACCGGCGGCGAGCTCCACGTGGCGTTGGCCGCCGGTGTGCCGGCCGATCGCATCGTCGTCCATGGCAACAACAAGTCCGAGGCCGAGCTGGTGGCCGCCCTCGACGCCGGCGTCGGTCGCATCGTCGTGGACTCCTTCGACGAGCTCGACCGGCTGGAGCGCCTGGGCCGTCCGGCGCGGGTGATGGTGCGGGTGACGCCCGGGGTCGAGGCCCACACCCATGAGTACGTCATGACCGGCCAGGACGACACCAAGTTCGGCTTCGGCCTCGTCAGCGGGGCGGCGACCGAGGCGGTTCGGCGGATCAGGACCTCGATGCCGCACCTCGATCTCGTCGGGATCCACGCCCATGTCGGCAGCCAGGTGTTCCGGCTGGAGTCTTTCGACAAGGTCATCGAGGTGCTGGCGCCGTTCGTGAAGCGCCTCGGCGTGGAGGAGCTGTGCGTCGGCGGTGGCCTCGGCGTCGCCTACGTCGAAGGTGAGGAGGGTCCGCCCATCGCCCGGTGGGCCGGGCTGGTGCGGGCCGCGGCGGGTCGCCGCGGGCTGCCCGGCGACCTGCGCCTCACCGCCGAGCCGGGCCGGTCGATCGTGGCCGCCGCCGCCGTCACGCTCTACACCGTCGGCACCATCAAGGAGCTCCCCGGGATCCGCACCTATGTCGCTGTCGATGGCGGGATGAGCGACAACCCGCGACCGGTGCTCTACGGCAGCGGTTACGAAGCCTTCCTGCCGCGGGCCACGAACGCGGACCGACCGTTGCAGGCGACCGTGGTCGGCAAGCACTGCGAGAGCGGCGACGTGCTGGTGCGCGACGCGTGTCTTCCCGCCGACCTCACCGTCGGTGACGTGCTGGCCACGCCCGTCACCGGCGCCTACGGCCACAGCATGGGGTCCAACTACAACAAGGTGCCCCGCCCCGCCGTCGTGTTCGTCCGCGACGGCGAGTGGCGCGTCGTCGTCCGGGCCGAGACCCACGACGACCTCCTCCGCCTCGACCAATAGCCCTCCGGACTCCCGCGACCCGGCAGCTAGCCTCGGGCCATGAGTGCGGGCGCGATCCGGGTCGGGATGCTCGGCTGCGGCAACGTCGGTGGGGCCCTGGTGGAGATCCTCACCACTCAGGCCGACGCCATCGAGGCGCGCACCGGCCTGCGGTTCGACGTCAAGGCCATCGCCGTGCGCAGCACGTCCAAGGAGCGTCCTTCCGCGGTGCCGACGGGCCTGCTCACCACGGACGCCGAGGCGGTCGTCGCCGACCCCGACATCGACGTCATCGTCGAGCTCATCGGCGGCATCGAGCCCGCCCGCGGCCTGATCCTCGCCGCGCTCAAGGCGGGCAAGCCCGTCGTCACCGGCAACAAGGAGATGCTGGCCAACGTCGGAACCGAGCTGGGGGAGGCCGCCGTCACGGCCGGCGTCGACCTGCTCTACGAGGCGTCCGTCGGTGGCGGCATCCCCCTCATCCGGCCGCTGCGCGAGTCGCTGGCGGGCGAGCGCATCACGCGGGTGATGGGCATCCTCAACGGGACGACCAACTACATACTCACGCGCATGAGCGAGGCGGGCATCAGCTACCACGCCGCGCTGGCCGAGGCCCAGCAACTCGGGTTCGCCGAGCGCGACCCCACCGCGGACGTGGAGGGCTACGACGCCGCAGCCAAGGCCGCCATCGTCGCGACCATCGCCTTCGGCGCTGGTGTCGTCGCCGGCGACGTGTCACGCGAGGGAATGAGCTCGATCACGGCCGAGGACATCGCCTTCGCCGACCGCCTCGGCTACGTGGTCAAGCTCCTCGCTGTGGCGGAGGCCATCGGCGACGAGGTGGCGGTGCGCGTCCACCCGGCCATGATCCCCAAGACCCACCCGCTGGCGTCGGTGCGGGAGGCGTTCAACGCCGTGTTCGTCGAGGGGGCAGCCGTCGGCGAGCTCATGCTCTACGGCCGCGGCGCGGGCGGTATGCCCAGCGCCAGCGCCGTGCTCGGCGACCTCATCGACGCCGCCCACAACCTCCGGTCGGGCGGCGGTGGACGGGCCGTCACCACCACCCGGGCCCGCATCCGTCCCATCGACGATCTCCGCTCGCAGTACTACCTCAACCTCGAGGTCGCCGACCTCCCCGGCGTGCTGGCCCAGGTTGCCGGCGTGTTCGGTGATCACGGCGTGTCCATCCGCTCGATGGAGCAGCAGGGCCTCGGCGACGAGGCCCGTCTCGTGTTCATCACCCATGTCGCTGTCGAGCGCGATTTCCAGGCCTGCCTCCACGACCTGCGCGAGCTCGACACCGTCGACCGGGTCGGCACCATGCTGCGCGTCATCGGCTCGGAGTAGACGATGTCGTCCTGGCGCGGGGTGATCGAGGAGTACCGCGAGTTCCTCGACGTACGCCCGACGACGCCCGTCGTCACCCTGCTCGAGGGCGCCACCCCGCTCCTTCCCGCGCCCCGCCTTTCCGAGCGCGTCGGCGCGCGGGTGTTCCTGAAGTACGAGGGCCTCAACCCGACCGGGTCGTTCAAGGACCGCGGCATGACGATGGCCATCACCAAGGCCGTCGAGGACGGGGCCAAGAGCGTCATCTGCGGCTCGACGGGCAACACGTCGGCGTCAGCCGCGGCGTACGCAGCGCGCGCCGGGCTCGGCTGCGCGGTGCTCATCCCCGAAGGCCACATCGCCCTCGGCAAGCTGGCCCAGGCCCTCGTGTACGGCGCCCGGGTGCTGCAGGTGCGCGGCAACTTCGACCAGGCCCTCACCATCGTGCGTGAGCTCGGTGAGCGCCATCCCGTCACCGTCGTGAACTCGGTGAACCCGCACCGCATCGAAGGTCAGAAGTCGGGCGCCTTCGAGGTCGTCGACGCCCTCGGCGACGCCCCCGACATCCACTGCATCCCGGTGGGCAACGCCGGGAACATCACCGCCTACTGGAAGGGTTATCTGCAGTACCGCGAGGCGGGGCGGGCCACGAAGCTGCCGGCCATGCTCGGGTTCCAGGCCGCCGGCGCCGCGCCCATCGTCGAGGGCCATCCCGTCGAGTTCCCCGACACGATCGCCACCGCCATCCGTATCGGCAACCCGGCCAGTTGGTACGGCGCAACCGCCGCAGCGTCGGAGTCCGGTGGGGCCATCTCCGCCGTCACCGACGCCGAGATCCTCGAGGCCTACCGCTTCCTCGCCGCCGAGGAGGCCGTCTTCTGCGAGCCGGCATCGGCGGCGTCGGTGGCCGGGCTCATCAAGGTGGGCGTGCCGTCGGGCTCGACGGTGGTGTGCGTGCTCACCGGTCACGGCCTGAAGGATCCCGACATCGCCATCAGCCAGATCACCGTGCCCGACCCCGTCGACGCCGACTACGCCGCCGTGGCCGCCACCCTCGATCTCTGATATCCTTGCGTCGGTTTCCCACCCGAACATCCGGTGAGGAAGCCCGGGGGCGAGCAGTTCTCTTCTTCTGACGAGCCGCCCGCTCACCCGTTTCCTGCAGTACTCCCGGACGTCCTGACCACGAGCCAGACAGGCTCACGAGGGGTCGTCCGGCCCACTCATCTCTTTTTGCCCTCGAACCGAGGGAAGCAAGTGAGGCGCACATGACCCCAGAGCCGCAGCTGGAACGCTCGGTCCTGGAAGGCAAGGAGCGCGACGAGCTCCATGCCATCGCCGAGGCCATCGGGCTCAAGCCCGCGAGCCGGACGTCGAAGGCGAACCTGGTGACCCAGATCCTCAAGGCCACCGGCATCGGCGACTCGGCCGGCGGCGACACGGCCGACGTGTCACTGGCCAACGGCTCGGTCGACGGTAACGGCGCGGCCGAAGCACTCGGCGGCGGTGCTGCGCCCAAGCGCGCCCGCACACCGCGTACGCGCACCACCTCGAGCGCCAACGGCAACGGCGACGGCACCGCCCCCGAGGCCGAGGCAGTCGAGAGCGCGCCGGCGCCCCCGACCGCGGTGGGCGAGGACGCCGCCGACAGCGCGGCCACCGAGTCCTCGGGCACCAACCCTTCGACGTCGACGGCCCAGGTGGCCGAGGCCGAGGCCCAGGCCGGCCTGCCCCAGCAGCGCTTCGAGCGCCAGGGCGGCGGCGGCGGGCAGAGCCAGGGCGGCGGCCAGGGCAACCAGCAGCGATTCGACGCCGAGCCCGGCAACCGCCGCGGCCGGCGCCGCCGCGGCCGTGACCGTGACGGCGGAGGCGGAGGCGGCCAGGGCGGCGGCCGTCCCGAGCGGGGCGAGCGCGACCTGCAGGGTGCCGGTCCCGAGGTGCAGTACCAGGGCGAGCCCATCCCCGTGGAGGGTCTGCTCGACCTGCGCGACGAGGGCTTCGGCTTCCTGCGCACGAGCGGCTACCTCGCCTCCAACAAGGACGTGTACGTCTCGATCAGTCAGGTGCGTCGCTTCTCGCTGCGCAAGGGCGACTACGTCAAGGGTGACAGCCGACCGGCCGCGGCCAACGAGAAGTACCCGGCCATGCTCAAGATCGACAGCGTCAGTGGCCTCACGCCCGACGAGGCCCGCGACCGTCCCCGCTTCGAGGACCTCACCCCGCTGTTCCCGGACGAGAAGCTCCGGCTCGAGATCCCGGGCGACACCGCCAACATGACGGCGCGCATCGTCGACCTCCTCTCACCCATCGGCAAGGGTCAGCGCGGGCTCATCGTCTCGCCGCCCAAGGCCGGCAAGACCACGGTGCTCAAGCAGATCGCCCACTCGATCGAGGCCAACAATCCCGACGTGCACCTCCTGGTGCTGCTCGTGGACGAGCGACCCGAAGAGGTCACCGACATGCGCCGTTCGGTGCAGGGCGAGGTCGTGGCATCCACCTTCGACCGCCCGAGCGACGAGCACACCCAGGTCGCCGAGCTGGCCATCGAACGGGCCAAGCGCCTGGTCGAGATGGGCCGCGACGTCGTCATCGTCCTCGACGGCATCACCCGCCTCGCCCGGGCGTACAACCTGGCGGCGCCGGCGACCGGCCGCATCATGTCCGGCGGTATCGACACCGGCGCGCTGTACCCGCCCAAGAAGTTCTTCGGCTCGGCCCGCAACCTCGACGAGGGCGGCTCGCTCACCATCCTGGCCACGGCCCTGGTGGAGACCGGCTCGAAGATGGACGAAGTGATCTTCGAGGAGTTCAAGGGCACCGGCAACATGGAGCTGCGGCTCGACCGGCGCCTGGCCGAGAAGCGGATCTACCCGTCCATCGACGTCAACGCCTCGTCGACCCGCCACGAGGAGCTGCTGTTCGACCGCAGCCAGCTGCAGCAGATCTACAAGCTGCGGCGGGTGTTGAATGGACTGGCTTCCGAGGGCAGCGCCGCCGCCGGGCTCGAGCTGCTCATGGACAAGATCAAGACCACCGCATCCAACGACGAGTTCCTGGCGGAGATCGCCAAGGGCCCGAACCCGCAGATCTAGAAGGAGCGACATGCGCGCCGACATCCATCCCGACTACATCGAAGCCACGGTGAAGTGCTCCTGCGGGAACACCTACACGACCCGTTCGACCAAGGACGAGCTCCACGTCGAGCTCTGCAACGAGTGCCACCCGTTCTACACGGGCAAGCAGAAGCTGGTGGACACCGGTGGCCGCGTCGAGCGTTTCGAGCGCCGCTACGGCGCCCGCAAGAACAAGAAGTAGTTGGACCCCGAGCGCCGCTCGGCGCTCCTCCAGTCCAAGCTCCGCGCCCTCGTCGTTGCGACGAGGGCGCTGACGCGTCCGGAGGTCTCCGCCGCCGCACCCGGCGCCATCAGGGGTGGCGCGACCCTCGTGGCCGGGGCGACGGGCTTCGTGCTGGCCGAGGACGACCCGGCGCGCGCCCTGGGCCCCGCCATGACCTGGGGCGCCCGCGGGAGCGTCGAAGAGCTGCACGTCCTGGCCCTCGCCGAGGCCGCACCCGACCTGGCCCGCCGCGCCGCGCTCTTCGCCGAGCCGCCGTCGGTGTGGGCCGTCGACGGGACGTCGGTGGAAATGGCCGCGCCGCGGCCGTTTCCGACTGACCCCGCGTTGCCGGCCGACGTGGCCGCCTTCTCCGTGGTGATCGAGGCGGCCGGCGCCGAGGCCGTGGTCGAGCAGGGCGTGCTGCGGGCCGAGGTCCTCGGGCTCGAGGTCGGCCGCGTCGTGGTGGGCGACGACGGGCCCGTCCTCGAGGTCGGTGTGGGCAAGCACGATCGCTGGGCTCACGCCGAGCTGGCGTCACCGATGGGCCTGCTCGACGAGCTGCGCGCCGCGGTCGACGAGGTCCGGACGCGACGCGTCGCCGACGGGCTGCACCAGCTGGCCCGGCTCACCCCGGAGCGCTGGCTGCGGAGCGTCGTCATGGCCCGTCCCGAGCTGGCCGGGGCCGCGTCGTTGGCGGCCATCCCATCGCCGGTGGCCCGCCCCGACCTGCGCACGACGGCTCCCGCTCCGGCGATGGGCGTCGACGCCACCGGTCGCCCTGTCGTCGTGGTGTGCTCGGTCGGCATCGACCTCGACCTGGTGCCGGCCGGCGCAGACATGGCTGTCTTCCATGAGGCACGCCTCGTGCTCGTCGTGCCCGAAGGCGACGACCACCCGCTCAACCGGCAGCTGTCGGGACGATTGGCAGCGCCGGCCGAATGGCGCACCGTCGGCCCGGACTGGGCCGCCCTCTACCCTGGCTGACGTGCTCGACCGCCTCGCCGCGCTGGAGAAGGAGTACGAGGAGCTCACCACCCGCCTCAGCGATCCCGAGCTCCTCGCCGATCATCGGGCCCTGCGGGACGTGTCGCGTCGCCACAAGGAGCTCGAGGGAGTGGTCGACGTGTACCGCCGGTACCGGGCCGCGCTCGACGACCTCGGCGCCGCGCGCGAGATGTACGCCGACTCCTCCGGTGACGACCGCGACTCCATGCAGGCCGAGATCGAGTCGGCCGAGGTGCGCATCGCCGAGCTGGAGGACGAGCTGAAGCTCCTCCTCCTGCCGAGCGACCCCAACGCCGGCAAGAACGTCATCGTCGAGATCCGCGGGGCCGAGGGCGGTGAGGAGGCCAACCTTTTCGCCAAGGACCTCTACGACATGTACACGCGCTACGCCGAGCGCAGCGGATGGAAGGTTGAGACCCTCGGCGCCGACCCGTCGGAGAAGGGTGGATTCAACGAGGTCTCGTTCCTCGTGAAGGGCGAGGACGTGTGGCGCCGACTGAAGCACGAGGGTGGCGTGCACCGCGTGCAGCGCGTGCCCGTGACCGAGTCACAGGGCCGCATCCACACCTCGTCGTCGGCGGTGACGGTGCTGCCCGAGGCCGAGGAGGTCGACCTCCACATCGACCCGAACGACCTGACCATCGACGTGTACCGGTCGAGCGGGCCGGGCGGGCAGTCGGTGAACACCACCGACTCGGCCGTGCGCATCACCCACGTGCCCACCGGGGTCGTCGTGTCGATGCAGGACGAGAAGAGCCAGATCCAGAACCGGGCCAAGGCCATGCAGGTGCTGCGGTCGCGGCTGCTCAAGGCCGAGCAGGACCGCCAGCAGTCCGAGCTGTCCGAGCAGCGCCGGAGCCAGGTCGGCGGCGGCGGGCGCTCGGAGAAGATCCGTACCTACAACTACAAGGAGAACCGCGTCACCGACCATCGCATCGGCCTGACCGTCTACAAGCTCGACAAGGTGCTGCTCGGCGAGCTCGACGAGGTCATCGACGGCCTGGTGGCCGACGAGCGTGCCCGCCAGCTGGCGGGTGAGCAGCCCTGACGCCGATGACCTGGCGCGCCCTGCTGGCCGGGGCCGTCGAGCGGGTCGGTGACCACGACGCCTGGCGCATCCTGGAGCAGGCCTCGGGGCGCGACGGTGCCGAGCTGACCCTGGCCCTCGACGAGGACGCGCCGGCGCGCGCCGCGACCTACGCGGAGGAGCTGGTGACGCGGCGGGCCGATGGCGAGCCGCTGCAGTACGTCGTGGGCCGGTGGGGCTTCCGCTCACTCGACCTCATGGTGGACCGCCGCGTGCTCATCCCACGGCCCGAGACCGAGCAGGTGGTGGAGGTGGCGATGGAGGAGCTGGCGCGCGTGCGGCCGGCGGAAGGCGCTCCCGTGGTCGTCGATCTCGGGACGGGATCGGGCGCCATCGCCCTGTCGTTCGCGGCCGAGGCCCCGGGTGCGGAGGTGTGGGCGACCGACTGCTCGCCCGACGCGCTGGCGGTGGCGCGCGCCAACCTGGCCGGCAACGCCGGGCGCGGCGCCGGGCACGTCCACCTCGTCGAGGGCGCCTGGTTCGGCGCGCTACCGCCCGGCCTGCGCGGCCACGTCAACCTGGTCGTCGCCAATCCGCCCTACGTCGGCGACGGCGAGGATCTCCCACCCGAGGTCGCCGACTGGGAGCCGCGTGGAGCGTTGCGGTCGGGCCCCATCGGCACCGAGTGCCTGTTCGAGATCGTGGACGAGGCGCCGGCATGGCTCACCCGTCCCGGCGCTCTCGTCCTCGAGCTGGCGCCGGCCCAGGCCCCCGCCGTCGTCGAACATGCCCGCGCCGCCGGCTTCACCGACGTCTCCGTGCACCCCGACCTGGCCGGCCACGACCGCACCGTCGCGGCCCGGATCTCCTAGTGGGCGAGAAATCTCGGGCTATGCCCTCAATTTCTCGCCCACCTGAAGATGAGGTGGTCGCCGCGCTGCGGTCGGGGCTGGTCGTGGCCGTGCCGACCGACACGGTGTGGGGGCTGGCCGTGCTGCCGGGCGTGGAAGGGGCGGTCGAGCGGCTGTTCGCGGTCAAGGAGCGGCCGCGGTCGGTGGAGCTGCCGGTGCTGGTGGCCGACGTCGGGCAGGCCGAGGCCCTGGCGGCGACGCTCCCGACGGAGCTGGTCTCGAGATGGTGGCCCGGCGCGCTCACCGTTGTCGTCCCCCGGGCCAACGGCGTCCGCTATGACCTCGGCGCCGGGCCCGATGCGGCCACCATCGGCCTGCGTTGTCCGGCCCACGACGCCACCCGCGCCCTGCTGGCCGAGGTCGGTCCGCTCGCCGTCACCAGTGCGAACATCCACGGGCAGCCGGCCACCACGACACGCGCCCAGGTGGAGCGCGCCTTCGCCGATCGCGTGGGCGCCATCGCCGGCGGTGACGAGCCGGACGGCACGGAGTCGACCGTCGTGGACTGCACGGCCGAACCGCCGAGGCTCCTGCGGCAGGGCGCCATCCCGTTCGACGCACTGTGAGGCTCTATCTCTCCTCCTTCCGCATCGGGGAGCGCGGCGCCGAGCTGGCCGCCATGGTGGGGCGCGGCCCCATGGCCGTCGTGATGAACGCCGTCGACGGCGACGCAGAAGAGGAGCGGGCCGAGAAGCTGGCCGGGGAGCACGAGCGACTGGGCGAGCTCGGCATCGCGACCGAGGAGCTCGACCTTCGGGACTTCGACCTCGACCCGTCCGGCCTGCGCGCCGCCGCAGCACGCTTTCCGGCGTGGTGGGTACGCGGCGGCAACGTGTTCGTCCTCCGCCGGGCCCTGCGCCGCAGTGGAGCCGACGACCTGATCGTCGAGCTCCTGACCGACGACCGCGTCGTCTACGCCGGGTACAGCGCCGGCCCGTGCATGCTCAGCCCGTCGTTGCGCGGCATCGACCTGGTCGACGACCCCTCCCTGGTGACGCACCTGTACGGCGACGAGCCCATCTGGGAGGGGCTGGGTCTGCTCGACTACGCATTCGTCCCGCACTACCGCTCCGACCACCCCGAGAGCGCGGCCGTCGACGACGTCGTCGCGTATTACTCCGAGCGCGGCCTCCCGTACCGAACGGTGCGTGACGGTGAGGCCATCGTGGTCGGTGGTTAGAGCACCTCGACCAGGCCAGCGGCCCGGAGCACGGCCGGGTGGCCGATCACATCCTCGGTGGTGAGGCGAGTCAACAGGTCGGGGTCGGTGCTGTTGGCCCAGGCCCGCCGACCGTCCGGTAGGAGGCAGGCCACGATGGCCGTCTCGGGCGCACCGTCGCGGTCGTGCATCACCGTGTAGGACTCGACGGTCGCCGCGCCCTCGGCGTCTTCGACCACCTCGCGCTTGGGAGTGGCGTCGACGGCGGCCTGCACGTCGGCGGCGCGGAAGCCGTCGCCCGGGGGAGTGGTGCCGTACAGGCCGACCGAGTGCTTGGTGACGTACCACCCGTTGGCGTTGACGAGCCCGACCGAGCCCGGGTCAGTACGAAGGGCGATGACCGCCTGCGCGATCGAGTGCGTGACGTAGTTGTTGCCCGGGCCGCCGCCGAAGGTGAGGCCCCCGGTGAGCGACAGCTGACGGTCGAGGGAGAAGCCGAGCTCGGCCGCGGCGATCTCCACCGCGACCGGGAAGCACGAGTAGAGGTCGACATGGGCCACGTCGTCGGGCCCGGCCCCGGCCAGGGCGAACGCCGCCTTCCCACATTCGCGGATGGCCGGCGAGGAATGCAGGTTGTCGCGCTCGGACACGAACCAGTGGTCGTGGGCGTCGGCCCCGGCCAGCGGGAACACCCACCGGTCCTCCGGGACGCCGGCGGCACGCGCCACCTCGGCCGAGCACAGGATGAGCGCGGCCCCCT
Source organism: Acidimicrobiales bacterium (assembly GCA_035526015.1). GTDB lineage: Bacteria > Actinomycetota > Acidimicrobiia > Acidimicrobiales > DATLDH01 > DATLDH01. The sequence continues at coordinate 722 of DATLDH010000032.1, read as the reverse complement.
GGTCGACCTGGATGTTGGCGTTCATCAGCTTCGGATAGGGAAAGCCGATCATCCGGTTCTCGGGACTCGCCATCCCCACCTCGGCGGCCGTGCGCGCCTGGGGCGACCACGCCCACGGGTTCGTCGCCGCCACCTCCGAGAACCGCGACCACAGCCCGGCGATCTTCTGCTGATGCTCCTCGATGGTGGCGCCCGACGCGGCGCGCACCGCGTTCTCGAACACCGGGTACACCTGCGTCGGCATCATCAGCAGGCGCGCCAGCTCGGCAGGGTGACTCCCCGACCGGTCGAGCCCGACGACGTGGGCCTTCGGTGTGTCGGCCGGCTGGGTGACGGTCTCGAGCTTGCCGCCCAGCTTGCGCGCCACGCGCCGGGAGTACATGGCCTCGGCGCCGACGACGAGTGCACCGTCGAGCCGGCCGGCGGCGATGGCGGCCGCGGTCATGTTGACCAGCATCTGGGGGCTGTTGCCGCCGGTCGCCGTCTGCAGCGAGTCGACCACCGTCATCCCCAGCTTCTCGCCCACGACGGCGCCGGGGTCGGGCGTCCGCCAGGACATCGACTCGACCACGCGCACCGAGGGGATCCGGGCCAAGAGGCCCTGGCCGGCGCCGCTGTCGTCGGCCGCCGCCCTGGCCGCCTCGAGCATCAGATCGAGCGGCTCGGCCATCTCCTCGGCCCGGGTCGGCCGCCGCAGCGACTGGCCCACGCCCACGATCACA
>DATLDH010000105.1:0-34541 GCA_035526015.1 Acidimicrobiales bacterium | reverse complement strand
CGGCGGCGCGCAGCGCGTCGAGTCCGCGGTGGTAGCCGACGCGGTAATAGGCGTAAGCCTCCACCGGGTCGCTGGCCAGGCGGCCGAGGGCGGCCCAGCCCTGGAGAAACCGGGGGTCGGCGGCCACGACAGCGGCCACGGCGGCCCGGCGGGCGTCGGTGTCGTCCAGCGCCTCGGCCGCAGCCAGGTGCTCGGCGGCGTCGGCCGCGGGCGGGGGCAGGACCGTCTCGGGGAGTCCCGTCGAGAGGTGCACCGGACGCTCGTCGGCCATGCGACGCGATGCTAGGAGCCGATGGCGACCACCCCGTGCACGGTCTGCGCCCTCGCCGCCGGTGAGCGCACCGCCGAGATCGTGCTGGACGAACCCGGGGTGCTGGCCTTCCTCGACGTGTCGCCGCTGTTCGTCGGCCACGTGCTGGTGGTGCCCAGGGCCCACCACGAGACGCTCCCCGACCTCCCCGTTGCGCTGGTCGGGGAACTGTTCGGCGCCGTCCAGCGGGTGGCGGCGGCCCTGCCGGCGGCCATGGAGGGCGACGGGAGCTTCGTCGCCATCAACAATGTCGTCAGCCAGAGCGTCCCCCACCTGCATGTCCATGTGGTGCCCCGACGACGCAAGGACGGGCTCCGCGGCTTCTTCTGGCCGCGGACGACCTACGGCTCTCCGGCGGCCATGGCCGACGTGGCCGAGACCATCCGCCGGGCGCTACGCAAGATTGACGATTCGACTCGCTAGTCTCCCGCCCAGGCAACGGCGGACGGAGGGACGATGGGGACAGCAACGGTCGACGCATCACCGGCGCACCGGTCGGTGGCCTGGGCCCGGCGAGGGGCGCTCGCCACCCTGCTGCTGCTGGCGGCGACGGCCACCGTCGTCCTCCTGGCAGCGAGGGGGGCCTCGGCCGAGGAGGCGACGGCCACCGACGCCCCGGCTGGAACCTGGCCCCCGGCCAACCTGGTCATCCCGGACGTCGACCCCGCCACCTTCGTCTTCAGCCCGCCCGCGCCCGAGCCGGTCGCCGAGCCCCCGGCCCCGCCCGTCCCCGTCGCTGCGCCGGCCCCGGCCATTCCCGCCCCGCCCGCGGCCGACGGCGCCGGCCGCCGGGTCGTGTACTCCAACAGCCGCCAGCGGGTGTGGATGTACGAAGCCGACGGGCGCCTCGTGCACAGCTACCCGGTGTCCGGGCGCCGCGGCATGCCGCGTCCGGGGACCTATGCCGTCTTCTCCCGCTCGCCGCGCGCCTACTCCGGCTCGGTCCACATGGACTACATGGTGCGCTTCGCCCGCGGCCGGAGTCTCGCCATCGGCTTCCATGCCATCCCGGTGGGACGCCGCGGCCCGATCCAGTCGCTGGGCGAGCTGGGTCAGTTCCGCAGCCACGGGTGCGTGCGTCAGGCACCCGCCGACGCCAGGCGCATGTGGGACTTCGCCCCGATCGGTACCAAGGTCGTCGTCACGGCCTAGGCCGTCCGGACACCTACGGCCACTTGCAGCTCCTCCTCGTACGCCACGCCGAGCCTGTCCGCATCGTCGATGCCGACGGCCCCGCTGACCCTCCGCTCCACGAACGCGGCTTCCGCCAGGCGGCCGAGCTGGCCCGCCATCTCGCCGACGAGCGCCTCGACGCGGTGTGGTCGAGCCCGCTGCAGCGGGCCAGGCAGACGGCGGCGCCGCTCGGCGAGGCCCATGGGCTCGAGGTGATGATCGACGAGGAGCTGGCGGAGTGGGACCGTGCCGCCACGAGCTACATCCCCGTCGAGGAGCTGAAGGCCACCAAGGACGAGCGATGGGTGGCGATGACCGAAGGCCGGCTCGAGGACTACTCGGTGGACCCGCTCGAGTTCCAGGCCGCCGTCGTGGCGGCCATGGACCGGGTCATCGCCGCCCACCCCGGCCAGACCGTCGCCGTGGTGTGCCACGGCGGGGTCATCAACGCCTACGTCGGCAAGATCCTCGGCATCCGCCGACCGCTGTGGTTCGAGCCCGTCTACGCCAGCATCCACCGGGTCACTGCGTCCCGCACCGGGGTGCGCTCGTTGTTCACCCTCAACGAGCACGCCCACGTGCGCGACCACCTGGGCCAGCCCGCCTGACCCGATCGCGCCCGGCGGCGTAGTCAGGCCGAATCATTCGTGCCGTTGGCCCTCATGTCCGGCACTGGTTGATCCGATGGCATTTGTATGCGCATGTCCCGGCGGTGGGCTTTCGCCGCGCTCGCGGCCCTCGTGGCTCTCGTCGGCCTGGCCGGGCTGACCGCCGCGCCGGCCCTGGCCGCCTCCAACCCGGCGTTGGACGAGTGGGATTTCGTCCGCCTCCTCAACAAGGACCGGTGGGAGCGGGGCATCGCGCCATTGCAGGTCGTCCCCGGGATCCAGGATTTGTCGAGGACATGGTCGGCCACGATGGCAAGCGACGGGACGCTCCGTCACGACCCTCGCCTGGTGGAGAACCTGTCGGCGCGCTTCCCGGACTGGCGACGCGTGGCGGAGAACGTCGGCTACGGCGGCAGCGTGACCCAGGTGCACGACGCGTTCATGAACTCCGAGGGGCACCGCAACAACATCCTCAACCCCGAGTTCACCTCCATCGGTGTCGGCGTCGTGTGGAACGGCACTCGCCTGTGGGTGACCCAGAAGTTCCTCAGGTCCGACAGCCGGCCGGCCTCCATCCTCCGCACCCCCCTCGAGCGGGTGTCGGGCACCTCCGACCCGGTCACCTCGGTGGTGGCCAGCCGCCGGCGGGGGGCCGGTACCGCCGCTGGAGTCGTCGTGGCCCGCTCCGATGCCTTCCCCGACGCGCTGGCCGGCGGTCCCCTGGCCGCGGTCCAGAACGGGCCCGTGCTGCTCTCCCCACCCGACGCCGTGCCTGGCGCCGTGGTGGCCGAGGCGGCACGTGTCCTCCAGCCCGGGGGGACGGTGCACCTCCTCGGTGGCCCGGCCGCCCTCGCGCCGGCCGTCGAGATGGCGTTCCGGACCGCCGGGCTCGTGGTCGAGCGCATCGCCGGCGCCGACCGTTTCGGCACCGCCGCCGCGGTTGCGCCCCACGTCTCGCCCAACCCGGCGACGGTGTTCGTGGTCTCGGGCGAGGTCTTCCCCGATGCCGTCGTGGCGTCCGCTCCGGCCGGTGCCCAGGGCGCGCCCATCCTGCTGGTCGCCCGCGACGCCATGCCCACCGCCACGAGTGCATGGCTCACCGCCATGCGTCCCACCCGTCGCGTCGCGGTGGGCGGTACCGCCGTCATCACCGAGGCCACCGCTCGGCTCGCCGGCATCACGGAGCGGGTGGCGGGCGCCGACCGCTTCGCCACCGCCGCCGCCGTGGCGAACACGTTCTTCCCGGGTGCCACCGCCGTGGCCCTCGCCGGCGGCGGCAGCTACGCCGACGCCCTGGTGGCGGCACCCGAGGCGGCTCGGGCCGGCATGGCCGTGATCCTCACCGCACCCACACCGTCGCGGCCCACCTACGACTACGTCGGTGGCCAGAACTCCCGCTGGGCCCGCGCCGTCGTCTTCGGCAACACCTCGACCGTCCCGACGGACGCGGTCACGCTCCTCTTCAGCTGAAACGCAGCAGGTGCTGGTGCTGCTTGCCCTTGCGCAGCACGACGTAGCGGCCGTGGAGAGCGTCAGCCGTGGTGAGGCGGCGGTCGGGGTCGGCCTCACGGCGGTTGTTGACGTACGCGCCACCCTGGCTGATGACGGTGCGGGCCGCCGACTTCGACGGCGCCAGCCCCGTGGCCACGAGCGCGTCGACCAGTGAGAGGCCGTCGCCGTCCAGGTCGGTGCGCCCCAGGTCGGTCGACGGGGCCTCGGCCACGACGTCGAGCAGCGTCGTCTCGTCGAGCGACGCGATCTCCTCGGTGAACAGCACGGCCGCGGCGCGGGTCGCCCGGTCGGCCTCGGCCGCGCCGTGCACCAACGCCGTCACCTCCCATGCCAGCACACGCTGCGCCTCTCGGCGTTCGGGTGCGTCCCGGGTGAGCGCGTCGAGCTCCTCGATGCGCTCCCTCTCGAGGAACGTGAAGGCGCGCACGTAGCTGCCGACCTTGGCGTCCTCGGCCCGCACGAGGTACTGGAACAACTGGTACGGGCTGGTGCGGGCCGGGTCGAGCCAGATGGCGTTGCCCGCCGACTTGCCCATCTTCTCCCCCGCCGCGTTCGTCACCAGTGGCCACGTGAGCGCGTGGGCCCGCGCCCCGCGCAGCCGGCGGACGAGGTCGACGCCCATGGTGATGTTGCCCCACTGGTCGCTGCCGCCCATCTGCAGCTCGCAGCCGTAGGTGTCGAACAGGTGCAGGAAGTCATAGGCCTGCAGGAGCATGTAGCTGAACTCGGTGTAGGAGATGCCCTGCTCGCGCTCCTCGAGCCGGCTGCGGACGCTCTCCTTGTTGATCATGGTGTTGACCGTGAAGTGCTTGCCGACGTCGCGGAGGAACTCCATGAGCCCGAGGGGCCACAGCCATTCACCGTTGTCGACGAGCAGTGCCTGGGTCGGCCCGGGCGAGAAGTCGAGCAGGCCCTCGAGCTGGAGGCGGATGCCCTTGAGGTTGTGCTCCAGCTCGTCCATGGAGAGCAGGCTGCGCTCCTCGGACTTGCCCCCCGGATCGCCCACGAGGCCCGTGCCCCCGCCGGCCAAGACGATCGGACGGTGACCGGCCCGTTGCAGTCGCATCAGCGAGACCAGGCCGAGCAGGTTGCCGAGCTGCAGGCTGTCGGCCGTCGGGTCGAAGCCGACGTAGGCGGTGAGCGACTCGGTGCCGAGCCGCTCGGCCAGCTCCTGGTCGGTGACGTCGTGCACGAGACCGCGCCACACGAAGTCGTCGAACAGCTCACTCACCGGACCAGCCTGCCATGAGCCTGCCCGCCGGCGAAGGTCATTACCGTGCCCGAGCGGTCACAGGTCGATGATGACGACATGGTGCGGCAGGGTGCTGCCGGGCGGCACGAAGCCGTCGCCCACGACCTCCATGCCGACCCGGCTGTAGAAGCCGAGGGCGGTGTCGCGGCCGTCAGCCCACAGGACCTGGCCGTCGCGGCTGCGGACCCGCGTGAAGATCTCGTCCATGATGCGGCGGCCCATGCCGCAGCCCTGCAGCTCGGGGTCCACGGCCATGCCGCGCAGCCGCCAGGCGCGGGCACCGGGCCGCAGGGGCGTGGGCGCCGGCGCCACCGTGGCCACGGCCACGACCCGGCCGTCGACGAGCCCACCGAGATGGAAGGTGTCGGGGTCGGCGTCCTCGGTGTAGGTCACCTCGGCGTCGGGGCGGCCGCCGCGCAGCACCGACCGGCGCAAGGGGTGGGCGTCCTCGACGGCGATGTCGTGCAGCTCCATCCCGTCATCTTGGTCGCGGTCCGGACCCCGCCTAGCGTCGCCGGCGTGGCGCATGCGGTCGTGGTCGGTGCCGGCGTGGCCGGGCTCGGATGCGCGCTCGCCTTCTCGGCCCGCGGCCACGAGGTCACCCTGGTCGAGCGCGACGTGCTGACCGGCGACGGCCCGGTCACCCTCGACCAGCGCCACGGCACCCCGCAGTCACGCCACTCCCACGCGTTCCTGGCCCGGCTCCGGAACCTGTTGCGTGACCACGAGCCCGAGGTGCTGGCCGCCCTGCTCGACGCCGGTGCCACCGAGCTGCGCTTCGCCGAGGACATGCCGGACACCATCGAGGACCGCTCTCCCCGCCCCGGCGACGAGGACCTGGTCGCCATCGCCTGCCGCCGCACCGTGTTCGAGCAGGTCGTGCGCGACGTGGTGCTGGCCCGGCCCGGCGTGACCCTCGTCGACGGGGCCGGTGTCGACGGGCTGCTGCTCGCACCCGGAGACGATGCCGTGCCCCGGGTCATCGGCATCCGGGCCAGGCGCGACGGCACCGAGGTCGAGGTGCGGGGTGAGGCCGTGGTCGACGCCGGCGGCCGGCGGTCTCGTCTCCCGGAGTTGTTGGCGGCCGCGGGGTGCACGGCACCGACCGAGGAGCAGGAGGAGTGCGGCATCGTCTATCTCTCGCGCTTCTACGACCTTGCGCCCGGCCGCGAGATGCCGAGGCAGGAGGGACCGATCGGCGGGGACCTCGGCTACCTCAAGTACGCCATCTTCCCCGGGGACCGCCGCTCGTTCTCCATCACCTTCGCCGTCGCCACCGGTGACCACGACCTGCGCACGCTGCTGCTGTCGCCGGCGGTGTTCGAGGCCGTGGCGGCCACCCTGCCGATCACCCGCCCCTTCGCCGACCCGGCGTTGGCCGCGCCCGTGACCGACGTCGCCCTGATGGCCGGCCTGCGCAACCAGTACCGGCGCTTCGTCGTCGATGGCGCACCCGTGGCCACCGGCGTCCACGCCGTGGGCGACGCCCACGTGTGCACCAACCCGCTGTACGGCCGCGGCTGCGCGCTGGCCATGGTGCACGCCCACCTGCTGGCCGAGGTCCTCGACGACCGGGGTTGGGCGACGTCGGAGGCGGTCATGGCCTTCCATGACGCCACCGCCGAGGTGCTCGGCCCGTGGTACGAGGTGTCGGTGGCTCAGGACCGGGCGTCGATGGCCGCGCTGGAGGCCGGCGACGCCGGGCCCAACGGCGGGCTGGCCGAGATCCTGCGCGACGGACTGCTCCCCGCGGCGCGCACCGACGCCGAGGTGTTCCGCGCCTTCGTGCGCGCCTTCAACCTTCTCGACCATCCGAACGCCGTCATGGAGGACCCGGTCCTCGTGGGCAAGGTGCTGCAGACCTTCCAGGACCGCGACACCCGGCCGCCGGTCGTTCCCGACGGGCCCGACCGCGACGCACTGCTCGCCGTGGCTCACGCCGCCCACGCTGCCGCTCCGTAGCATCAGCACCATGCACCCCGGGATCCACGCCGCGTCGCACCCCGACAAGCCGGCTTACGTCATGGCCGCCACCGATGGCGGCGAGGACATCGTCGTGAGCTATCGCGAGCTGGACGACGACTCCAACCGCCTCGCCCGCATGCTGCGCGACCGCGGGTTGCAGCCCGGCGACTCGATCGCCTTCCTGATGGAGAACCGCCACGAGCTGCTGAAGATCGCATGGGCGGCGCAACGGTCGGGTCTGTACTACACGGCCATCAGCACCCGCCTGACCGCCGACGAGGCCGGCTACATCCTCGACGACTGCGGGGCCAGGGCGTTCTTCACCACGCCGGCGCAGGCCACGGCGGGCCCATTGCGCGAGATCGTGCCCAACCTGCAGCACTGGTTCGCGGTCGGCGGCGACATGACGGGCTATGAGCCGTACGCCGACGCCGTCGCCGGCCATCCCGCCGAGCCGCTGCCGTCCGAGACCGAGGGCGCGGACATGCTCTACAGCTCGGGCACGACGGGCCGGCCCAAAGGTGTGAAGTCCCCCCTCACCGGCGCAGCCCTCGGTGCCGACGTCCGCATCAGCGCCGTGGCGAAGGTGCTCTACGGCTTCGACGAGGATGCGATCTACCTCTCGCCGGCGCCGCTGTACCACGCCGCCCCGTTGCGATTCACCATGGGCGTGCACCGCCTCGGAGCGACGGCGATCGTCATGGACCACTTCGACCCACGCCTCACCCTCGAGCTGATCGAGCGCCACCGGGTCACCCACGCCCAGTTCGTGCCGACCATGTTCGTGCGCATGCTCAAGATGCCCGAGGAGGAACGCGCCGCGTACGACGTGTCGTCGTTGCGGGCCGCCATCCACGCCGCCGCGCCGTGCCCGATCCCGGTGAAGGAGCAGATGATCGAGTGGTGGGGGCCGGTGCTGCACGAGTACTACGCCGGCACTGAGGGCAACGGCTTCTGCGCCATCGACGCGGCCACGTGGCTCGAGCACAAGGGCTCGGTGGGGCGGCCTCTCACCGCCGTCATCCACGTTGTCGACGACGACGGCAACGAGGTGCCGACCGGTGAGCAGGGCACGATCTACTTCGAGAGCGACGTGAAGTTCGAGTACCACAACGACCCGGAGAAGACCGCCGCCGGGCGTCACCCGAACGGATGGACGACACTCGGCGACATCGGGTACGTCGACGCCGACGGCTTCCTCTACCTCACCGACCGCAAGGCCAACATGATCATCTCCGGCGGCGTGAACATCTACCCACAGGAGACCGAGAACCTCCTGACGATGCACCCGGCGGTGATGGACGTGGCCGTCTTCGGGGTGCCCGATGACGACTTCGGCGAGCAGGTGAAGGCCGTCGTCCAGCCCGTGGACCCGGCCGCCGCCGGCCCCGAGCTCGAGGCGGAGCTCATCGCCTGGTGCCGCGAGCGGCTGGCCGCCTTCAAGTGCCCGCGGTCGATCGACTTCGCCGCCGAGCTCCCCCGCCATCCCACCGGGAAGCTCTACAAACGCCTGCTGCGCGACCCGTACTGGGAGGGAAGGGCGACGCGCATCTGATGGTGAGCGTGCCGTTCGCCACGCGTCATGCCCCGACCGGAATGGTGTGCTCGGTCGACCACTTGGCGTCGGAGGCCGGGGTCGCCATGTTGCGCGCCGGTGGCACGGCCGCCGACGCCGCCATCGCCGCCAACGCCGTGCTGGCCGTCACCTGCCAGCACCTGTGCGGGATGGGCGGCGACCTGTTCGTGCTCGTCCACACCGGAGACGGGCCGCCCGAGTGCCTCAACGCGTCGGGCCGGGCCGGCTCGGGCGCCGACGCCGCGGCCATGCGGGCCGAGGGCCTCACCTCCATGCCGCTGTTCGACGACATCCGCGCCGTGACCGTCCCCGGCTGCGTCGACGGATGGCTGCTGCTGCACGCGCGGCACGGCCGCCTCCCGTTGAGCGACGTGCTGGCCCCGGCTCGCGACTACGCCGTCGACGGCTTCCCCGCCTCCCCCAGCCTCGCCGGTTCGGTGGCCCGGCTGGCGTCGAGACCGGTGATGGCCGACTACACAGAGGCGGGGCCGTTGGTGGCGGGCGGGCTGGTGCGGCGAGCCGGCGTGGCCCGCGCCCTCGACGCCGTGGCGGTGGGCGATCGGGCCGGGTTCTACGAGGGTGAGTTCGGCCACGAGCTGCTGGCCCTCGGACGCGGGCTGTTCACCGCCGATGACCTCGCCCGCCGCCAGGCCGAGTGGGTCGAGCCGCTGGGAGCGCGGGCCTGGGGTCACGACCTCTGGACGGTGCCGCCCAACTCCCAGGGCTACCTGACGCTCGCGGCGGCGTGGATCGCCGACGGCCTCGACCTCTCCGGCGGCCCTGACGACGAGCGGTGGGCGCACCTGCTGGTCGAGGCGGCGCGCCAGGTGGCGTTCGACCGGCCCGCCGTGCTGCACGACGGTGCCGACGGGCCCGCCCTGCTGGCGCCCGAGCGGCTCCTCCCCCGCCGTCATGCCATCGGCGACACCGCCGCCGACCTCGGGGTGGCGCCCATCCCTGGCGGCACCATGGCGCTCGTGGCCGCCGACGGCGACGGCATGGGTGTCTCGCTGATCCAGTCCAACGCCGCCGGGTTCGGGTCCAACCTGGCCGTGCCCGGGCTGCGCATCTTCCTGCAGAACCGCGGCCTCGGGTTCTCGCTGCAGGCGGGTCACCCGGCCGAGCTGGCGCCCGGGCGCCGCCCGCCCCACACGCTCTCGCCGGCACTGGTCACTGCGCCCGACGGCTCCCTCGCCGCGCTGCTCGGCACCATGGGGGGTGACAGCCAGCCCCAGATCCTGCTGCAGCTCCTGGCCCGCCACCTGGCGGCCGGCGAGTCGCCGGGGCGCACCATCGCCGCTGGTCGGTTCGTGCTGCGGGGCGGCACCACGGGCTTCGACACGTGGTCGGACGGCGGGCGCGTGACCATCGACATCGAGGACCACGCGCCCGCGGCATGGGCCGACGGCCTACGCCGCCGGGGTCATGCCGTGCGCGTGGAGGCGCCGTGGGGCGGCAACTTCGGTCACGCCCACCTCATCGCACCGACGGCGTCGGGATGGGCCGGGGCCGCGGATCCCCGTCATGCGACCTCCGCTACTGCGGCCTACTGACCGTGTGACGCGGTCCAGCTGAGTAGGCCGTCGATGTCCATGGTGTTGACGACGTTGTCGAAAGGGACCTCGCACTCGACGGCGCGGTCGCAGCCGTAGGGCTGCCACGACAGCTGTCCGGGCGCGTGGGCGTCGGTGTCGACGGAGAACCGGCAGCCCGTCTCCACCGCCAGCCGTAGCAGGCGCCGGGGCGGGTCGAGCCGCTCGGGCCGGCAGTTGATCTCCACCGCCTTGTCGTGCTCGAGCGCGGTGCGGAACACGACCTCGGCGTCGAACGGCGACTCGGCCCGGCCGCGGCCGACGACGATGCGCCCGGTGCAGTGCCCGAGGATGTCGAGGTGGGGGTTCTGCAGCGCCTTCACCATGCGGCGCGTCATGAACCGCTCCTCCATGCGCCCGCCCAGCTTGGAATGGACGCTGCCGACCACGACGTCGAGCTCGGCGAGCAGCTCCTCGCTCTGGTCGAGCGTGCCGTCCTCGAGGATGTCGACCTCGATGCCGGTGAGGATCCGGAACGGTCGCCCGCCGTCGGTGGCCATGGCCTCGTTGACCTCGCCAACGAGCTCGAGCTGCTGGCGGAGCCGCTCGGGCGTCAGGCCGTTGGCGATCTTGAGGTTGGGCGAGTGGTCGGTGAGCACCATGTAGTCGTGGCCCAGGTCGCGCGCCGCGGCAGCCATCACCGCCACGGGGCTGCCGCCGTCGGACCACTCCGAGTGGGTGTGGCAGTCGCCCTTCAGCAGGGCACGGAGCGGCGCGCCGATCCCCTCGGTCGGCTCGGGCGACTCCTTCTCCAGCTTCTCCAGATAGCTCGGCACCTCGCCGGCCAGGGCCTGGAGGATGACGCGCTCGGTCTTCTCCCCCACGCCAGGCAGGTCGCGCAGCCGGCCCGCCTTGGCCAGACGCGCGAGCTCGGCGGGGTCGAGGTCCCGCACGGTCGTGGCCGCGCCGCGGAACGCCTTCACGCGGTAGCTCGGCTCGCGGGCGCGCTCGAGCAGGAAGGCGATGCGGTCGAGTGCCTCAGCCGGTCCCACGCCTGCGACGGTAGCGCCGGACCTCAGTCGCCCCGGCCCTTCCCCTTGCCCTTGCCGCCGATCCGGACGTCGATCGCGGGCCGCGCCGTCGTCGTAGGTGCGACCGTGGCCGGAGGCCGCATGCCGGGGACGCGTTGCAGCAGAGCGGTCACCTTCGCCGTGGCCGTCGGCCCCAGGAGGTTCTGCGACCGCCAGGACACCACGTCGGCCATCAGTCGGCTGGCCGACTCCCCGCCGCCGCCGGAGTCGACCTCGTCGGCCAACGCGTCGAGGCGCTCGCCCGCCTCCGGCGCGCGGCGTCCGTCCTCGGGGCCGAGGCGATCGGCCAGGGCCCGCATCTCGGTGCCGAGCGGCGTGGCCGCACGCGCCCCGCCGGTCGCGGCGGTGCCGCCTGTTCCCCCGCCGCCGCGGACGACGAGGACGAGGAGCAGGACGCCGAGCAGCGCCACCGCCGTGAGCGGCCACCGCCACCGGGCCAGCCCGGCCGGAGCGGGTCGGGAGCGGGGCACGGCCGCCGGCGGTGCCACGACGGTGCGGTCACCGGCCGCGACCGCAGCCACCGTCGGGTCGGCGGACCGCTTCAGGCGCACACCGGCGAGCGCCTGGGTCATCTCCGCGGCCGTGGCGAAGCGCGAGGCGGGGTCCTTGGCCATGGCCCGGGTGACGACCGCGGCCAGACGGGGGTCGACGTCGCGCCGGATGCGGCGCAACGGGGCGGGGTCCGCCATCTGGGCGGCCAGGGCGACAGCCATGGGCGTGGTCCCCGAGAACGGCTTGGCCCCGGCCAGGGCCTCGTAGAGCACCACCCCGAGGGAGTAGAGGTCGCTGGCCGGCGTGGCCGGGAGGCCCTCGATCCGCTCGGGGGCGAGATAGGCCGGCGTGCCGACCATCATCTTGGTCGTCGTGAGGTCGACGGAGCCGTCGATCTCGGCCAGCTTGGCGATGCCGAAGTCGGCGACCTTGGCCCGGCCGTCGGAGTCGAGGAGGATGTTGGCCGGCTTGATGTCCCGATGGACGATCCCGGCCTCGTGGGCCGCGTCGAGGGCGCCGAGCACGTCGGTCGTCACCCCCACCAGCCAACGCTGGTCGACCGGGCCATCGCCCATCCGGTCCGCCATCGTCGTGCCCGGTAGCCGCTCCATGACCAGGAAGGGCCGGCCCGCGCCGGACGCGCCGCCGGTGTCCCCGGTGTCGTACACGGCGACCACGTTGGGGTGCGAGAGGCGGGCCGCCGCCCTCGCCTCGATGTCGAAGCGGGCCCGGATGTCGGGACGGGCCGCCATCTCCTCGCTGAGGATCTTGACCGCAACCGGCCGGTGCAGCCGCAGGTCCTCGGCGTCCCAGACCTCGGCCATGCCGCCGCGACCGAGCAGGCGGCCCAGCCGGTACCGGTCCGCGAGCAGTTCGTCGGTGGCAGCGTCCACGGCCACGTCATACCCACCGGCGGGCGATCCCGCCCATCGCTCCGGAGGCCCCTAACCTGGGGGCGATGGTCAAGTCGGCGGACGGTGCGACGGTGCGCATGACGACCCGGACGCGCCTGGGTGAGCTCCTGGTCGCACGCGACCTGGTGACCGAGGATCAGTTGGCCGAGGCCCTGGCCGAGCAGCAGCGCTCCGGCGGCCGCCTGGGCCGCGTCCTGGTCGCCATCGGCGCGGTCAACGAGGTCGACCTCGTGCGCACGCTGGCCGAGCACTACGGGATCGACTTCGTCGACCTCGAGGAGGAGCCCATCGACGCCAACGTGGCGCAGATCCTCCGGGAGCCATTCGCCCGCCGCCGCCAGGCGCTGCCGATCGGCTGGGACTCCGAACGTCTCGTCGTGGCCATGGCCAACCCGTCCGACGTGTTCGCCATCGACGACGTCCGGAGCCTCACCGGGTTCGAGATCAAGCCGGTGATGGCCGAGGAGACCCAGCTCCAGGAGGCCTTCGCCCGGGTCTGGAGCGCCGGCCACAAGGCCGAGGCCATCCTCGCCGGGCAGCAGGAGGAGGAGGACGCCGCCGGCGCGGGGCAGGGCGCCGAGGCCGACGTCCGCATCCACGGCGAGGACGACGAGGCCCACGCCGCCCCCGTGGTGAAGTTCGTCAACCACCTGATCGCCAGGGCGGTGCAGGAGCGGGCATCCGACATCCACCTCGAGCCGACCGAGAGCCAGCTGCGCATCCGCTTCCGCATCGACGGTGTGCTCCACGACGTCATGACCGTGCCGCGGGCCATGCGGGCCAGCGTGCTCAGCCGCATCAAGATCATGGGCGACATCGACATCGCCGAGCGTCGCATCCCCCAGGACGGGCGCATCAGCGTGCGCGCCGCCGACAGGGTCGTCGACCTGCGGGCCATCACCCTGCCGACCGCCGAGGGTGAGGCCATCGTGCTGCGCATCCTCGACAAGGAGAGCGGGCTCGTCGCCATCGAGGACCTCGGTTTCCTCCCCGAGTCGCTCGCCCGCTACACGGCCAGCTTCCGCCGGCCGTGGGGGGCCATCCTCGTCACCGGGCCGACGGGATCGGGCAAGTCGACGACGCTGTACGCCACCCTCAACGAGCTCAACCGGCCGCAGCTCAACATCATCACCATCGAGGACCCGATCGAGTACCGCGTGGTCGGCATCAAGCAGATGCAGGTGAACCGCAAGGCCGGGCTCACCTTCGCGTCCGCGCTCCGCTCGGTGCTGCGCGCCGACCCCGACATCGTGCTCGTCGGTGAGATCCGCGATCAGGAAACGGCGCGCATCGCCGCCGAGGCCGCGCTCACCGGCCACCTCGTGCTCTCCACGCTGCACACCAACGACGCCGCCTCGACACCGATGCGGCTCATCGAGATGGGCGTCGAGCCCTTCATGGTCACGTCGTCGATCGACTGCGTGCTGGCCCAACGTCTGGCCCGCCGGCTGTGCGACTCCTGCAAGGAGCCGTACAGCGCGGCGCGCGAGGAGCTGCGCCCCGAGATCTGGGGCGAGCTCGAGCTCGACGAGGAGCCCACGTTCTTCCGCGCCGTCGGGTGCCGAGCCTGCAACCGCACCGGCTATCGCGGCCGGTTCGCGATCCACGAGGTCATGCCCGTCACCGAGGAGCTGTCCCGCATGATCGTGGCCCGGGCCAGTGCCGGTGAGGTCAAGCTCGCTGCCATCGAGCAGGGGATGCTCACCCTGGCACAGGACGGCCTCCGCAAGGCAGCGGTCGGACAGACGAGTCTCGAGGAGCTCTACCGCGTCATCGCGCTGTAGCTACCCGCGCAGCGCGTCGGTGAGCATCGCCAGGTCGTCGACCAGCGCCGCGGTCTGGCCCCGGCGCACGTAGGTCACGGGCGTGCGGTTGCGCTCCCAGCGCCGCAGGATCCCGGCCTTGTCCCTGGCCGCGGCGGCGTCGTCGAGGCGGTAGACGAGGGTGCCGCAGATGCTCTCGGCCCCGCCGTAGACATCGGCGCGCACCTCGGTGCCCTGCAGCTCGACGCGGAAGACGAGCAGGTCCTGGTGCACCTCGATCTGCGCCTCCGGCATGGCCGCCCCTCGGTCGTCCCTGCAGTCGGCATCAAGCGTGACAGTGCCCGCCGGCGCGGCGGTGGATGGTCAGACCGGGAGAGGCACTCCCTCCAGGGCCCGTCCCATCAGGTCGGCGAAGTTGGCCGCGTAGAAGCGGTCGCGCGCCGCGTCGTCGATCGTCGCCAGGCTGCGCTCGAAACGCGCCAGCGGGTTCCGCCCACCCTCGACGTGGGGGTAGTCGGAGGAGAACATGCAGACCTCGGGGCCGGTGTTGGCGACGATCCAGCCGGCGTCCTCGTGCGGGTACGGCGTGACTCGCACCTGCCGCACCACGTAGTCGCTGGGGCGCATCGACAGCGCCTGCAACCGCTCCTCGTTCTTGGAGAACGCGTCGAGGGCGGCGTCCATGGCCCGCATCCACCCCGGCACCCACGACGCGCCCTGCTCGATCACGCCGAACTTGAGATCCGGGAACGCCTCGAGCACCCCGTCGATGATCATGGTGGCCAACGTCTGCATGGGCGGGTACGGGATGGCCATGAAGTCGACCGATCGGAAGTTCTCGGCTCCGCCGTGGAAGTCGGGCACGGCCGGTCGGCCGTTGGAGAAGTAGTTCGGGTCGAGCAGGCGACCGCCGCCGCCGACATGGAACACGATCGGCACGCCTGCCTCCTGGGCCGCCGCCCACACGCCGTAGAGCCCGAGATGGCTCGGCGAGTGCGAGCGCGGGCAGGCCGAGGCGACCATCAGGGCCTTGCACCCGAGCCCGATGGCCTCCGCCGCGAAGGCGGCGGCGCCGTCGAGGTCGCCGAGCGGGACGTAGCCGACGGGCAGAAGGCGGTCGTCCACCGAGCAGAAGTCGACCATGGCCCGATTGTGGGCACGCGCCAGGCCGTAGGAGTAGACGAGATCGTCACCCTGCTCGGCGCGCAACAGCTCCTTGTTGGCGAAGGTGTTGAACACGAGCTGCGAGGCGAATCCGAGGAGGTCGAGGGCGAGCGGCCTGTCCTCCTTCAGGAAGGAGCCGGTGGCCTTCCAGTTCTTGCGCAGCATGATCTCGTCGGCATCGCGGGCCCGGAACTCGGCGTCCTCCGTGTGCCGGCGCCTGAGCTGTTCGATGAACGACTCCTCGCCCGGCGCCGTGGTGGCCACGTCGAGCGGCTTCATGCGCTCGCGCACGTCGGGGTCGGCGTGGTCGATGAACCAGTCGGGTGTCTCCATGACGTGGGAGTCGGCGTCGTGGACGAGCCTGCCTTCGGCGTAGGGCATGGCGGGTATCTTGCACCCGTGCCCGGTCGCCTGCCCGTCCGGTTCCTGCGCCGGGCCGCCGTCCGCGGCTCGCTCGCGGCAGCCATGACCCTGGTCGTTCCGCGGCGCCGTCGCGCCGCCGCCGCGGCCGCCGCGTTCATCGGCGGCGCGGCCCTCGAGGTGCGGGCGCTGGCGCCGCTGCTCGTGCCCGCAGTTGCCGTCGACCCGCTGGCGACAGCCGCCGGCGCCGGCGCCGCGTTCGTCACCACGCGCTTCTGGCCCGTGGCGCCCCACGAGGCGGCCGAACTGCGACCGGTGCTGTCGGCCACCGTCGCCACGCCGTCGCCCACGGGCGCCGGGCTGGTGGTCGTGGTCAACCGGGGCGCCGGTGGCCGGTTGGGCCCGAGCCCGGCCGAGGAGCTCCGCGCCGGACTGCCAGACGCCGAGGTCGTCGAGGTCGGCGAGGACGACGACATCGACGCCGCGCTCGACGACGCGGTGGAGCGGGCGATGGTGCTGGGCGTGGCCGGTGGGGACGGCACGATCAACGCCGCCGCCGGCATCGCCCTCGCGGCCGGAAAGCCGCTCGTCGTCGTGCCGGCCGGCACCCTCAACCACCTGGCGCGCGACCTGGGGCTCCACTCGGTGGCCGACGCCATCGCCGCCGTCCGGGCCGGAGAGACGAGCGCCATCGACGTGGCCCGCATCGACGGTCACGTGTTCCTCAACACCGCCAGCTTCGGCGGCTACGTCGAGATGGTGGACGCCCGAGAGGCGCTCGAGACGGCCATCGGCAAGTGGCCGGCGGTCCTCGTGGCCCTGGCGCGGGTGTGGCGCGCCTCGAAGCCGACGCCGGTGGTGATCGACGGCGCGCGCCGCCGCGTCTGGCTCGTGTTCTTCGGCAACTGCCGCTACCACCCGAGCGGCTTCACGCCGAGCTGGCGGGAGCGGCTGGACGACGGGCTGCTCGACATTCGCATGGTCGACGCCACCGAGCCGTGGTCACGGGCCCGGCTGGTGAGCGCCGTGCTCACCGGGAGGCTCGGTCGGTCGCGCGTCTACGAGCAGCGGCAGGCAGAACGGGTGGAGGTGGAGGGGCTCGACGGGCCCATGCGGCTGTCGGCGGACGGCGAGACGTTCGACGGCAAGGCGCGCTTCACCGTGGAGAAGGCGGGCCTGCTCACCGTTGTCGTCGGCGCGTCGCCGAGCGGGCGCGGTTCCCGCGCCGGTCGGTGAGGAAGATGCTGATGACCAACGCCATGCCGCTGCCGGCGGCCACGAGGAACAGGACGATGGCCAGGGCCGGGTAGCCGAACAGTCGGTGCTCGGTGGGGATCCGCATCAGCAGGGCGGCGCCCATGACGAGGGCGGCGATGACGAGGCCGGTGGTGACGCGGTTGGCGACCTTCTGGAAGCCACGCATCAGCTCCTGCTCGTCGATGGAGTCGACCTTGACGCGGAACTCGTTCTGCGCCAGGTTCTCGAGGATGCGGTTGGCCCGCCCGGGGAACCGCTCGATCAGCTCCTTGGCCTCCATCACGCCGGCCATGACGTTGCCCTGCGACGTGCTGCGCCACAGCCGCGCCTGCAGCACCTCACCGGCATGGCGGCGGATGGCGTCGTTGGGGTCGAAGTCGGCGTCCAGGGTGCGAGCCACGAGGTCCAGGTTGAGCAGCGCCTTGCCCAGCATCGACAGTGCGGGCGGCGGGCGCAGGCCGCACTCGCCACCGATGCGGGAGAGCTCGACGACGATGGCGCCGGCTTGGAGGTCGCCCACCGAGGAGCCCTGGTGGCGGCCGACGAGGGCGGCCACGCGGCGGGTGAACTCGCCCTCGTCGAGGTCGTCGAGCGCCTCACCCATCTGCAAGGAGATCTGGGCCACCTCCTCCCCCCGGCCCTCGCTCACCGCCAACAGCAGCTTCACCAGGCGCTCCTGGATCTCGGGACCGAGCCGGGCGACCATCCCGAGGTCGATGAGGGCGAGACGGCCGTCGGCGGTGACGAGCACGTTGCCGGGGTGCGGGTCGGCGTGGAAGAAGCCGTGGTCGAGGATCTGGGAGAGGTAGGCCTTGAACAGGGCCTCGGCCAGCGCGTTCCCGTCGAGGTCGAGCTGGCCGAGCGGCCCGATGTCGGTGACCTTGCGGCCGTCGACATAGCTCATGGTGAGCACACGCGAGCTCGTGTAGTCCGAGATCGGCTTCGGCACGACGATGAGCGGGTGGTCGGCCAGGTCCGAGGCCAGGCGCTCGAGATTGGCCGCCTCCCGCCGGTAGTCGAGCTCGTCCCACAGCGATGACGCGAACTCGTCCAGGAGATCACCGAACCCGTAGCGACGCCCAGCCTCGGTATGACGGTCGAGGAAGGCGGCGATGTCGCGCAACGCCTCGATGTCGCCCTTGACCTGGTCGCGCACGCCCGGCCGCTGGACCTTCACCACGACCTCCCGACCGTCGCGCATGGTGGCCCGGTGCACCTGTCCGAGGGATGCCGACGCCAGCGGCGCGCGCTCGAACGACGCGAACAGGGTGGACACCTTGGTGCCGAGCTCGGCATCGATGACGGCCTCTACCTCGTCGGCGTCGAGCGGCGTGACGTCGTCCTGCAGCCGACTGAGGGCCTCGGTGTAGGTCGGCGACAGGAGATCGGCTCGCGTCGACAGGAGCTGGCCGAGCTTCACATAGGTCGCGCCCATGCGCTCGAGATCGGCGGCCAGCTCCTCGGCCTTGGCCGGGCCCCCATCGTCGGCGGCGTCGGCGGCATCGAGGTCCTCCGCCGCCAGGGCGTCGGCCAGGCCGCTCGTCTGCAGCAGGTCTCGGCGCCCGTGGCGGATGAGCAGACGTGCCATGTCGCGGTAGCGCCCGAGATGGCGCGGGTGCAGAGCGACCACCATGGCCTGTCTGTGCCCCGGGTGCGCCGTCGCCAACCGTGGTCCGTGCCACCATTCCGGGCTGATGAGCGGGCTGGCCTCGGTCTCGGCGTTGTTGCTGGCGGTGACCTTCGCCTGGGCCGGCGCGTCCAAGATCGTCACGCCGGTCGCCACTCGGGCCTCCTTCGTCGCCCTCGGCGTGCCGGCGCCCGGGCCGATGAGCCGGGCCGTCCCCGCCGTCGAGCTCGCCTTGTCCGCCGCTCTGGTCGTGGCCCCCCGGCCGGCGGCCATCGCCGGCGGGGTGATGCTGATCGGGTTCTCGGTGGTCCTCGCCCGAGCGGTGGCCAGGGGCGTCACCGTCGGTTGCCGTTGCTTCGGTGGTTTCGGCGCCGCACCCGTGTCGGCCGGCCATCTCGTGCGCAACGGGGGCCTCGTCGTGGCTGCCGCCGTGGCCACGGGCACCGATGCCGTCCGCGTGCCGCCCCTGGAGGCGGTCGTCGTGGTCTCCCTCGTCGCCTTCATCATCGTCCTGGGCGTCGCCACCCTCGACCTGCGGCGGGCGATCGGCGCGTTCTGGTCGGTCGCGCTTCCAGGGGAGACGAGGTGACGGGCGGTGTCTGGATCACCGCATTCGTCCTGCTGTGGGTGACGGTGCTGGCCCTCGGTGTCGTGGTGGTGGCCCTGCTGCGCCAGGTCGGCGTGCTGCACGCGCGCGTCCGGCCACTGGGCGTCCACTTCGGTGGCGAGGGGCCCGAGCGCCTCGCTCCCGCTCCGCCCCTGCCGGGCCACGACTACGCCGCTGCCGATCTGACCCTGGTGGTGTTCACGTCGGCAGGCTGCACGATCTGCGCCGGGCTTCGGCCGGGCCTGCGCGCCTTGGAGCGGGAGTACGCCGACGTCGCCGTGCGGGAGGTCGACCACGGCCCGGCCACGGCCGAGGTCTTCCGCTCCTTCGACGTGGCGTCGACTCCCTACTTCGTCACCGTCGATCGCGCCGGTGTGGTGCAGGGCCGCGGGGTGGCCAACAACGTGGAGCAGGTGGAAGAGCTGCTGGAGGAGTCGACCCGGGTGGTGACCGATGGCTGAGGTGACGCCAGCCGATGTGGGCGCAGGCGGCGGTGTCGACGCCCTGGTCGAGCGCGTCGGGCGGTGGGCGGCGGGGCGCACCACCCGTCGGTCCTTCCTGGGCCGCCTCGGGAGGGGCGCGGTGCTCGTGGCCGGCGGCCCGGTCCTCGTCGGCCTGCTCGCCGATCCGGCCGACGCGCGCGTATGCGGCCAGAGCGGCGTGTCCCGGCAGTGCCCGACCTTCGACTGCGATGGCATCTGGGGCTGGTGCTGGTACTCGACGGGCTGCTGCACCGACGGGCTGCTCAAGAAGATCTGCGACTGCTGCGTCGTGAACTACCCGAACGTCCACGGCTACTGCCCGTCGGGCACGAACGTGAAGTGCATCGTCGAGAGCTGCGGCACCGACCCGCGCGTGCAGACCGCCGCCCTGGCGCGACTCGTCACCGACAACCCGGTCGTCGTGACCACCGCCGTCGTCCACAACCGCTACCCGGCCGGTGCGGCGCGCGTCCTGCTCGGCGACGCCGACGACCAGCTGTTCGCCGCGGTGGCGGCGGCGGCGGGCGCCATGATGGGCGCCGCCACCTTCCTCGTGCCGCGGGCTCCTCTCGCCGCCCCGCTGCTCGACGAGCTCCGCCGTCTCGGCACCACGACCGTCTACGTCGCCGGGCCCGCCCTGCCCGCCGCCCTCGATGCGCAGCTCCGGGAGCGCGGGATGGGCGTCGAACGCGTCGGCACGGCGGGCGACATCGCCACCTTCTCGGCCGAGGTCGCCAGCCGGGTCGGCGGCGGCGCCGGCCAGGTCGTGGGGATCACCTCGACGGGCGGCTCCGCTGTGGCTGCCCCGTTCGCCGCCGCCTTCGCCGCCACCATCGGCCGACCACTGGTGGTCGACCCGAGCGCCGCCATCGCCGGGCCGGGCAGTTACCTGGTGGGCTACGAGGCGGCGGCGCTCCTGCCGGTCATCCCCGGCGCCATCCCCGTGGTCGGCGCCGGCGTCGAGCACCTCGCCATCGGGCTGGCCGACGAGGCGCTCCGCGCCGGCCGGGCTGGCGACGCCGTCGCCATGGTGCCGCCGGACTCCCCCGTCGCCGCCGCCATGGCGACCCTCGCCGTCCCGCTGCTGCAGCACCGACCCGACGCCGTCGGTGCCCCGCGGGGGTGGCTCGGATCCAACGGCCGGTCGCTGCGCCGTATCTGGTTGGGTGGCCACCGGGGGTCGATGGGGCTCCGCTCCCTGAAGGACCTCCAGTCGGTGGCCAACGGCTACGACGCCGACCGGCTCATCGGCGTGGCCGGCCAGGGTCTCCCGGTGTATTCGCAGCCGCTGGCCGAGCGCGCCATCGGCGCCGCCCGTCTCGGGACGGACCCCCCGCCGCCACGATGACGCGGGCGTGATCCTCCTCGCCCTGCTCGGGGCCGCCGCCCTCGCCGCGCTGCGCTCGCTCTGGTCACCCTGAGGCCTCTCGGTCACCGAGACGGTGACGCCCTCCGTGCGGGGGTGGTCGAGGGCGATGGTGGCCGGCGTGCTGGTGGCTGCCGCCACGGTCACCGGCGGCCTCACCGGGTTCGTGCTGGCCCTGCCCTGGCTGGCCGCCGGGCGCGATGGCGCGGCGCCGGGTGTTGTCGCCGGGATGCTCGCGCTCGCCGCCGTCGCCGACATCGCCGCCACCGCGAGGGGGCGGCCGCAGCCGTGGGCCGTGCGTCGTCAGGTGCCGAGGGAGTGGGGGCGCATCTTCCCGCCCGCCGGCGCCGCCCTTCTCTACGGCGCCAGGCTCGGCGTCGGTCCACTGACGATCTTGTCGACGTGGTTGTGGTGGGCCGCCGTCGTCGGTGCCGCCGGTCTCGGGCCCGGTCCTTCCGCTCTTGTCGGAGCCGGGTTCGGCATGGTCCGCACCCTCCTCATGATCGCGGTGGCAGCGGGGGCCGACGTCGACATGCCAGGTCGCATGGCGGCGGTCCGTGGTGCCGACACGGCCGTCGCCGGGATCGTCGCGGCGGCCGCGGCGGCGTTGGCGGTGGCCGTGGTCGCCTCCGGCTGACGGCGGTCTGGGCCATCATCGGCCGCCATGGCCGGGCTGGGCTCCTCGTTCCGACGCCTCCTCACCGCGTCGGCACTCTCGAACGGCGCCGACGGTGTGTTCCAGGTCGCGCTGCCGATCCTCGCCGTCTCCCTCACCCGCAGCCCGGCCCAGGTCGCCGGCGTCGCCCTCGCCGCCCGCCTGCCGTGGCTCTTCATGGCCCTGCCCGCCGGCGCCCTCGCCGACCGCCTCGACCGCCGTCGCACCATGGTGCGCGTCCAGCTGTCACGCGTCGTGGTCATGGGCGCCCTGGCGGGGGTCGTCGCGCTCGACCAGGCCGCCATGTGGATGCTGTACCTGGCCGCCGTCGTGCTCGGCATCGGCGAGACCCTCTTCGACACCGCCGCCCAGTCGATCCTCCCTTCCCTGGTCGGTCGCGACGACCTGGCCCGGGCCAACGGCCGCCAACAGGCCGTCGAGCTGGTGATGAATGCGTTCCTCGGTCCGCCCCTGGGTGGGCTCCTGGCCGCCGTGGCCCTCGCCCTGGCCTTCGGCGTGTCGGCGGCCGCCTTCCTGCTGGCCGCCATCGCCCTGATGAGCGTCGCCGGCTCGTTCCGCCCCGAGCGCACCGCGGCGGAGGCGACGCGCACACTGCGCCAGGACATCATCGAGGGCGTCGCCTTCGTGTGGGGCCATCCCGTTCTGCGGACCCTCGGCCTCATGCTCGGGACGACCAACCTGGCCTTCACCGCCCACGGCTCGATCTTCGTGCTCTACGCCATCCGACCCGGGCCCATGGGCCTGACCCCCACGGGGTTCGGCCTGCTGCTCGCGTCGGCGTCGGTCGGAGGCGTCGCCGGCTCGCTGGCCGCCGACCCGATCGCCCGCTCCGTCGGTCCGACGCGGTGCCTCCGCGTGGCCGTCGTCGTGTTCGGCAGCGCTCTGGCAGTGCCCGCGCTGACGGCCTCCGTCGTCGCCAACGGCGTGGCGTTCATGGCCGCCACTTTCGCCGGAGTGGTCTGGAACGTGATCACCGTGTCGTTGCGGCAGCGGATCACACCGGACCGCCTCCTCGGGCGCATGAACTCGGCCTACCGCCTCCTCGGGTGGGGCACCATGCCGATCGGTGCCGCTCTCGGGGGGCTGGTGGCGGAGACGGCCGGCCTGCGGGCCACGTTCGTCGTCGCCGCCGCGCTGCACCTGCCGATGCTGCTCGGGTTCATCGTCGTGACCGACCGGCGCATGCGTGACGCGGAGGAGGGCTAAGGGCTGCTGCCGTCGCCGCCGTCGACCAGCCCGAGCGTGCGCTCGAGGTCCTCGCGGGTGGTGTCGCCCCGCTCGGCGAAGGCGCGCGCCCAGTCGCGGAGCTCGTCGGCCGGAAGTGGTCGGCTCCAGTAGTACCCCTGGCCGACCTCGCATCCCATGATGGTGAGGAGGTCGCGCACCTCCTCGTCCTCGATCCCCTCGGCGACCACGGTCTGGCCCAGCCGCCGGGCCAGGTCGATGGTCGAGCGCACGATGATGAAGTCGTCGTCGTCAGGGCCCATGTTGGTGACGAACGAGCGGTCGAGCTTGAGCTCGCTGACCGGGAGCTGCTTCATGTAGGTCAGCGACGAGTACCCGGTGCCGTAATCGTCGACCGAGAGCTTCACGCCCCGCTCGGCCAGGTCGCACAGCATGGCGACGGCATTGTCGGCCCCCTCGAGGGCACGGGACTCCGTGAGCTCGAGGGTGATGGCCGAGGCCTCCAGCCGGTTGAGCTCGAGCTCGCGCTCGATCACCCGCGCCAGCTCGTCGTCACGGAAGAGCCGCGCCGAGACGTTCACCGCCACCGGAATGTGGAGACCCTCGTCGAGCCACTGGCGATGTTGGCGCAGGGCCTCCCCCACCGCCCAGTGCGTCATCGGTGTGATGAGGTCGGTGTCCTCGGCCGTCGGGATGAACTCACCGGATCCGACGAGGCCGTGCTCCGGGTGCTGCCAGCGCAGGAGGGCCTCGACACCGGCCAGTGTCCCGGTGCGCAGGTTGATCTTCGGTTGATAGTGCAGCCGCAGCTCGCGCTCGTCGATGGCGCCCGACATCCGGCGCGACGTCCCCAGCACGTAGACGGCGGTGGCCACCAGCAGGTCGAGGTGGGCGAACCACCATCGCAGCTCCCACCCGTGGCTCGGGAGCATCAACGCCGCGGCGGCGGCCATGCCGCTGATGGCCACGATGTGGGTGACGATGAAATGGCGACGGGTACGCCACCACGTCCACGCCAACTCGCCGAGAGCGACCACGAACAGCACGAGGGCCGCGGCCCAGAGGTTCCGTGACGCGTCGAGGGGCGAGTCGCCCAGCTGCTCGAGCACCCAGTCGGTGTGGATGGTGGCGTCGACGACGCCGGCCACGGCGAGGACGAGCACGAGCAACGTGACCCGCGGGTCGCGCAGCAGCTTGGGCACCCGCAGAGGGCTCATGGCGATCACCATGAGGGCGGCGAAGACGACGCGCGACAACGGCCCCCACGACAGCCCGGCCGGATCGGACTGCCGGGGGTCGAACAGCGCGTGCGGCACGTAGACGAGGCCGAGCATGGTGAAGGCGGCGGCGAGCAGCCAGGCCCGGCTCGTGCCGTCGAGCCGGAACCGCACCCACGTGCCCCACGCGATGTACGCGGCGCCGACCGCCGAGGCGAGCACGAGCGGTACGTGCACCACCGCGCTGGGGTGCTCGTTGCCGCCGGCGGGCAGGAGCACGAACAGCGTGCCGATGAGGGTGAAGGAGCCGACGAGCGTCCACTGCGCCGCGCGCACGCGACGACGCCTGGCCGCCGCCATCTCGCCCGGCCCGCCCACCGCGATCGCCTCCGGCTCCGCCCCCACGGCCCCACACTACGCTTGGGGCATGACGATTCCCCGAGCGCCACGGCGCATCCGTCACGTCCTCGGCCTGTCCGCCGCCGCCCTGGTGGTCACCCTCGGCCCGGCCACGTCGGCTGCGGCCCACCCTGGACCTGTCGATGCGACCGGCGGGCACTTCTGTGAGCAGGCGGCGGCCAGCGTCTGCACGGTCGGCGCCTACCACCGCCACGGACCGGGCGGCGTGAACGACATGATCGTCGCCAGCCCGCCCGGCACGCCGGCGAACCCCCTCACCCCCTCGACCGCCGTCCCGGCGGCGGCGCCGGCCGCACCGGTCGCCGTCACCACGCCGGGGGCGGTCCCGCCACCCGCCGCCCCGGTTCCGCTGGCCGGCACCGGCAAGACCTCCGGACCGCTGGCCGGCACCGGAGCGTTGGCGGCTGCACTCGGCGCCGCACTCGTCCTGGCGGCGCGCATGGTGCGGCGACCCGTCGTGTTCGAGGTGCTCCGGCCCGTTCGCTGACCGTGGGCCCGGCCGCGGGGGGCTACCCGCTCGACGGGCTGCGCGTGCTCGATCTTTCCCGCGTCCTTTCCGGGCCCATCGCGGCCCGGATGCTGTCGGACATGGGTGCCGACGTGGTGAAGCTCGAGCCCCCCGACGGCGACGTCACGCGCGCGTGGGGAGAGGTGCGCCACGGGCTCTCTGGCTTCTACACCCAGCAGAACGCGGGCAAGCGCAACGTCTGCATCGACCTCCGTGCCCCCGGCGCGGTCGACCTGGTCCGCCGACTGGCGACCATCGCCGACGTCGTGATCGAGAACTTCCGCCCTGGCGTGCTGTCGCGTCTCGGCCTCGGCTGGGACGACCTGTCGGCTCGCAACCCGCGGCTGGTGATGCTGTCGATCTCCGGGTTCGGACAGCAGGGACCCGACGCCCACCGTCAGGCCTATGCCGCCGTCATCCACGGAGAGTCCGGGATCATCGCCCGCCAGGCCGCCTTCGACGGTCGCCCGCCCAGCGATCCGATGCTGTCCATCGCCGACACCAACGCCGGGCTCCACGGCCTGGCCGCCGTCCTTGCCGCCCTGGTCCAGAGGGAGCGCACCGGCCTCGGCGACCACATCGACCTGTCGATGCTCGACTCGATGCTGGCCACCGACGACTACGTGCATCACTACACCGACGGCTTCCCGGTGATCCGGCTCGGCGGCACGATCTGGGACGGCCCCGAGGGGCCGGTGCTGGTGGCTGCCGACTTCCGGTACCTGTGGCGGCAGCTGAAGGAGCTCTTCGGGCTCGACGACGGCGTGCCGACCGACGCCGACCTGGCCGACAAGATCGCCGGACGGCGCGCCGCCATCGCCGGATGGTTCGCGTCGTTCGCCGACGCCGACACGCTGCACAGCGCCCTCGACACCGCCAACCTGGCGTGGGGGACGGTGGCGTCACCCGAAGAAGCCGTCCGGTCGGCGAGCGTGGTGGCCCGCGGGTCCGTGGCCGAGGTCGACGACCGCGGCGGCGGCACGCGCCGCGTCGTGCAGTCGCCCTACCGGTTCGCGGCGTCGCGCAGCGGCGTGCGCGGTGGCGCACCTCGTCGGGGTGAGCACAACGCCGCCGTGCTGGCGGACTGGCTCGCCCTCGGCGAGGAGGAGCTCGGTGCCCTCGCCGCCGCCGGCGTGCTGCTGGCCGAGGACGCGTGAAGGTCCGCGTCGGGTTCGGCCTGGGCACGGCGGGCCTCGGCGACATGGCCGCCTTCGGCGACGTCGTCGACGCCCTCGAGGAGGGCGGTTGGGACTCGCTGTGGCTCTCCGAGCGCATCACGGGGCCGGCGCCCGACCCGCTGGTGGCGCTGGCCGTGGCTGCCGGTCGCACCCGTCGCCTCAAGCTCGGCACCAGCGTGCTCGTGCTTCCCGGTCGCAACCCGGTGGTGCTGGCCAAGGAGCTGGCCAGCCTCGACCGCCTCTCCGGAGGGCGCCTTCTCCCCGCCGCCGGCCTCGGCGCGCGCGACGCCGGCGAGCACGCCGCCTTTGCCGTCGATCCCTCCGAGCGCGGTGGGCGCTTCGACGAGGCGCTCCCGTTGATGCGCCGGCTCTGGACCGGCGAGACGGTCACCCACGAGGGCCGCTTCTACGCCGTGCCGGGGCTGCGGATCGGGCCGCGCCCCGTGCAGGACCCCCTCGAGGTGTGGCTGGGTGGCATCGCCCCGGCCGAGCTCCGCCGCGTCGGGCGGCTCGGCGACGGGTGGCTGCCGAGCTTCATCACGCCCGAGGCGGCCGTGGACGGCCGGGCTGCGGTCGAGGCGGCCGCCGCCGAGGCGGGCCGGACCATCGACCCGGAGCACTGGGGCGCCCTCGTCATCTGCCCCGACCCCGACGGCCCGCTCCCCGACCGGCTGACGGCCGTGGCCGCCCTACGGGCACCCGGCACCGACGCCGCCCACATGTTCCCGAGGGGCCCGGAGGCGACGCGGCGCCTGCTGGAGGACTTCGTCGCCGTCGGGTTCTCCAAGTTCGTCGTCGTAGCCGCCTACGAGCCCGCCGACTGGGCCACGGAGATCGCGCGCTGGGGCGACGTCCTTCTGCCGCTCCAGAAATCCCGTTGACGGCCTGAGCGCGCCTCCCTAGGTTCGACCTCCTTTGCGCGCCGATCGGCGCGCCCGTCGCCGGGGAGGTGACCATGGAGAGCGCCACCCATGAGGGGTCCGAGCAGCCCCCTGAGCGGGAGACACGGGTGAGTCTGCGGCAGTACGGCGCCCTCCTCGGGCGGTACCTCGGCGCGCAGCGCCGCAGTGTGGTGATCCTCGGGCTCCTCCTGCTCGGCGTGACAGTGCTGCCACTGGTAGAGCCGCAGGTCATCCGCATGTTCATCGACGACGCCGTCGCCGGCCAGCCGGTCGCCCATCTGGTGCGGCTGGCGTCGCTGTTCGTCGTGCTCGCCGTCCTCATCCAGTTCCTCGGCCTCGGCCAGGCCTGGTTCGGCGAGCGTGTCGGCTGGCACGCCACCAACGAGCTCCGCGCCGACCTGGCCCGTCACACCCTCGACCTCGACATGGAGTTCCACAACTCCACGACCCCGGGCGAGATGGTCGAGCGCATCGACGGCGACGTGAACGCCATGTCGACGTTCTTCTCCCACTTCGTGGCCAGCGTCATCGGCAGCGGCCTGCTGCTCGTCGGCGTCCTCGTGCTGGTGACGCGCGAGCACCTCGGAGTGGGGCTCGTGCTCTCGCTCTTCGCCCTCGCCACCGTCGTCCTGCTGAGTCGCGTGCGGGAGGTCGCGGTGCCGCACGCCGCCGCCGAGCGCCAGGCCACGGCGGACATGTTCGGCTTCCTCGAGGAGCGATTGGCCGGCACCGACGACCTGCGGAGCCTGGGCGCCGGCGACCACGTGCTCCGAGGCTGGGCCAGGGTCTTCCGGGCCGACTACGCGGCGCGTATGCGGGCCGAGCGCATCGGCAGTGTCATCTGGATCGGGACGTCCGGCCTGTTCGGGGCGGCCACCGCCGCCAACCTCGCCATCGCCGCCTGGCTCTACCACCGCGGGACGATGTCGATCGGCACGGTCTTCCTGATGTACCAGTACATGCGACTGCTGCGCGCGCCGCTGGAGGAGATCGCCGATCAGATCAAGCAGTTCCAGGAGGCAGGCGGTGGCATCCGGCGGGTGCACGACCTGCTCGCCCGCCAGCCGGCCCAGGTCCGTGCCGGCACGCACCTGCTCCCGGCCGGGCCGCTGGCGGTTGAGCTGCGCAGCGTGGAGTTCGCCTACCACCCCGGCGAGCCCATTCTCCGGGGCATCGATCTCGAGATCGGCGCCGGCCGGGTGCTCGGCCTGCTCGGCCGTACCGGAGCCGGCAAGACGACGATCGGCCGGCTCCTCACCCGGCTCTACGACGCCCAGGACGGAACGGTGCGACTCGGCGGTGTCGACGTGGCGGAGTGCGAGATCACCGCCCTCCGGCGCCGGATCGGCGTCGTGACCCAGGACGTCCAGCTGTTCCGGGCCACGCTGCGGGAGAACATCACGCTGTTCGACGGCGACGTCGACGACCGGCGCGTCATCGAGGTGCTGCACGACCTCGATCTCGGCACCTGGCTGGACGGGCTGCCGTCCGGTCTCGACACCGTCATGCAGTCGGGTGGCCAGGGGATGTCCGCCGGCCAGTCCCAGCTGGTCGCGTTCGCGCGCGTGTTCCTGCGCGACCCGGGGCTGGTCATCCTCGACGAGGCCTCGTCGCGCCTCGATCCCGCGACCGAGCAGCTGATCGAGTCCGCCGTCGACCGTCTGCTCCTCGGCCGCACAGCCATTCTCATCGCCCATCGGCTGGCGACAGTGGCCCGCGCCGACGACATCGCCGTCATCGAGGCCGGCCGCATCGTCGAGCACGGCCGGCGTAGGCAGCTCGCCGCCGATCCTTCGTCTCGACTGTCAGCCCTCCTCGCCACCGGCCTGGGACTGGAGGGAGTCGCGTGAACCATGACCTCCGCGGGCGCGAGGTCATCCGCATGGCGTGGCGCCTTGCCATGTTCCAGCCTCGCCTCTACGCCGCCAGCATGGCGCTCTGGATAGGCGTGCATTCCCTCCCGCTGCTGACCGGGCTCGTCACCCGGGCCTACTTCAACCGCCTCGGCGCCCGAGGCGGCGTCGGCCTGATCCTCGCCGCCCTGCTCGTGAGCGAGCTGGTCCGGCTGGTGGTGTTCTACGGAGCGATCGTCGTGTGGATAGGCAACTGGGTGCAGCTCATGGCCGTCATGCGCACCAACGTCCTGGCGTGGACCATGAACGGTGAGGGCCCGTCGGCGCGGGGCACTACGGCGGGTGGCGCCGTCAACCGGTACCGCGACGACGCCGAGGAGTTCGTCTGGCTCATCGACACCTGGCTCGACGTGGCCGGCACCGGGCTGTTCAGCGCCATCGGCGTCCTCGTGCTCATCCGCGTCGATCCGCTGATCACCCTCGTGGCCCTCGTGCCCGTCCTCTTGAGCACCGCCATCACCCCCGTGCTGACCTCCCGCATCAAGCGCTACCGCCGCGAGAGTCGCGACGCAACGGCGCGGGTGACCGGATTCGTGGGCGAGCTGTTCAACTCGGTGCAGGCCATGAAGGTCGCCGGTGCCGAGCACAGGGTCATCGGCCACCTGCGTGTGCTCGGCGCCGTGCGCCGTGACACCGCCGTGCGCGACCGGCTGTTCACCGAGCTCCTCAACTCGGTCAACATGAACACCTTCAACATCGGCATCGGCCTGGTGATGGTGCTCGGCGCCGCCCGCCTCCGCAGCGGCGAGCTCGGCGTCGGCGATTTCGCCCTCTTCACCAGCTACCTCAACGTGGCCTTCTTCCCGCGCTGGCTGGGATGGCTGTACGCCAGGCGGCGCACCGCCGGCGTGTCGCTCGAGCGGCTGACGGCGACGATCGTGGGTGCTCGCCCGGACGACGTCGTGGCCCACCGGGACATCCACCTCCGCGGCGAGCTGCCGTCCGTCCCGCAACCGGTGCGACGGAGCGGGGACGCGCTGGAGGTGCTGGAGGTGCGGGCGCTGACGGCCCGGTTCGCCAACGGCGCAGGAGTGTCCGACGTCTCGCTCGTGCTCCCCCGTGGCTCCTTCACCGTCGTCACCGGGCGGGTGGGCGCGGGCAAGAGCACCCTCGTGCGCGCCGTGCTCGGTCTCATCCCGCGCCAGGGCGGGACGATCACCTGGAACGGCGAGGCAGTCGACGACCCGGCTCACTTCCTCGTGCCGCCGCGCGTCGCCTACACCGCTCAGGTGCCGCGCCTGTTCAGCGAGTCGGTGCGCGACAACGTGCTGCTCGGGCTCGACCCCTCCGACCGCCTCGATGTCGCGCTGCACCGGGCCGTGCTCGGGCCCGACCTCTCGGCCATGGATCAGGGGCTCGACACCATGATCGGCCCGCGGGGCGTGCGTCTGTCAGGTGGCCAGGTGCAACGGGTGGCGGCCGCCCGGATGCTCGTTCGCGGGACCGACCTCCTGGTCTTCGACGACCTCTCCAGCGCCCTCGACGTGGAAACCGAGGCCGAGCTGTGGGAGCGGGTCTTCGCCACCGCCGGCGCCACGTGCCTGGTGGTGTCCCACCGCCGCTCCGTGCTGCGCCGGGCCGACACGGTCATCGTCCTGGCCGACGGACGGGTCGAGGCGAGCGGGTCTCTCGACGAGGTGCTGACGACCAGTGAGCAGATGGCGCGCCTCTGGGCGGCGGTACCCCAGGGTTAGTCTTCCGGGGTGGCGCTGGACCTGGAAGGCGTGCGCGAGCACGTGCGGTCGTGCTGCTTCCCCGGCGACACCGGCGAGCGCGTCGGCATCGAGCTGGAGTGGCTCGCCGTCGACCTCCACGACCCCAGCGTCCACGTCGGTATCGACCGGTCGGGACCCGTGCTCGAGGCGGCCGGTGACCTGCCCGGTGGCAGCCGGATCACCTTCGAGCCGGGCGGCCAGATCGAGCTGAGCGGGCCGCCTCACGACTCGGCCACCGACGCGTGCGCCGCCATGGAGGCCGACGTCGCCGCCGCACGCGCCGCGCTCGAGCCGACCGGCATCGGCCTCGTGGGCCGGGGCTTCGACCCCGCGCGCCCCCACCGGCGGGTGCTGCACGAGGCGCGCTACGACGCCATGGAGCGGTACTTCGCCCGCGAGTTCCCCGCCGGGCTGTCGATGATGTGCCGGACGGCGTCGGTGCAGGTCAACATCGACGTGGGGCCCCCCGAGGTGCAGGCGACGCGCTGGCACCTGGCCCACGCGCTGAACCCCGTACTGGCGGCCGCCTTCGCCAACTCGCCGGGCGCGCCCGGCGACCACGACGGCTGGCGTTCGGCCCGGATGGGCATCTGGCTCGACATCGACCGGACGCGCACGGTGCCGGCCGAAGCGGCCGGCGACCCCGTCGGCGACTGGACCGCGTACCTGCTCCGGGCCCGGGTGATGATGATCGGCGAGCCCGACGGCACCTTCCGGTCCCTGGACGAGCCGCTCACGTTCGGTGAGTGGATGACGAAGGGCTACGACGGCCGCCGGCCCACCATCGACGACCTCCATTACCACCAGACGACCGTGTTCCCTCCGGTGCGGGCGCGCGGATGGCTGGAGCTGCGCATGGTCGACTCCCTGCCCGACCCCTGGTGGAAGGTGCCCGTCGCCGTGGCCCATGCCCTGCTCGTCGACCGGGAAGCGGCCGAGGCCGCGTCGGTCGCCGCCACTCCCGTTGCCGGCTGGTGGAGGGAGGCGGGTCGAGACGGCCTCACCGATCCCGACATCGCGCGCGCCGCGGTGGAGTGCTTCGACATCGCCCTCAAGGCCATGCCCCGACTGGGCGAGGCTGGCCTGGTCGACGTCGTCGACGACTTCGCCGAGCGGTTCGTGCGTCGCGGCCGCTGTCCGGCCGACGACGTGCGGGACGGCATGGCGTGAGCGACGCCGCCGTCAAGGACGTCATCGAGCGCGAGCTCACCGCCGCCCGGCGCCGCTCGTTGGCCCTCCTCGAGCCACTGCGCGAGGACGACCTCCGTCGCCAGCACTCGCCGCTCATGTCGCCGTTGGTGTGGGACCTGGCCCACATCGGCAATTACGAGGACCAGTGGCTGCTGCGCGCCCTCGGTGCGGCCGCGACCCGCGACGGGCTCGACGACGTCTACGACGCCTTCCGGCACCCGCGCCGGGACCGTCCGTCGCTCCCGCTCCTCGCCCCCGCCGAGGCGACGGCCTACGTCGCCATGGTGCGCGACCGGGTGCTCGACGTCCTGACCAGGACCGAGCTCGACGAGTCCCATCCGTTGCTCTCACGCGCCTTCGTCTACGGCATGGTGGTGCAGCACGAGCACCAGCACGACGAGACCATGCTGGCGACGCTGCAGCTCATGGAGGGCGACGGGTACAGGCCGGTCGCTCCCCCGCCGCCGTCGGTCGCGGGCCGTGTGCTTCCCGCCGACGTGCTCGTCGACGGCGGGCCCTTCGTCATGGGCACCGATGTCGAGCCGTGGGCGTACGACAACGAGCGGCCCGCCCACGAGGTCGACGTCGCCCCGTTCCGCATCGACACCGTGCCGGTCACCAACCGCGCCTTCGCCGCGTTCGTGGCCGACGGCGGCTACCGCGAGCCGCGGTGGTGGACCGCCGAGGGCCGGGCGTGGGTCGCCGAGGCGGGCCTGGTGGCACCCGCGTTCTGGGAGGACGACGGTGCCGGCGGGCATGTACGGAACCGCTTCGGGTGGCGCGAGGAGGTGCCGGCCGACGAGCCCGTGCAGCACGTGTGCTGGTACGAGGCCGACGCCTACGCCCGGTGGGCGGGCAGGCGGCTCCCCACCGAGGCCGAGTGGGAGAAGGCGGCGACGTGGGCGCGAGCCGGCCGTCCCACCCGCTACCCGTGGGGCGACGAGCCGGTCACGCCGGCGCGGGCCAACCTCGACGGTGTCGCCTACCGCCCGGCGGTCGTGGGCGCATATCCCGACGGCGCCAGCGCGTGGGGCGCCGAGCAGATGATCGGCGACGTCTGGGAGTGGACGGCGAGCGACTTCGAGCCGTACCCCGGCACGCGGGCCCACCCGTACCGCGAGTACTCCGAGGTCTTCTACGGGCCTGGCTACAAGGTGCTCCGCGGCGGGTCGTGGGCGACGGCGTCGGTGGCGATACGAGGCACGTTCCGCAACTGGGACCTGCCCATCCGTCGTCAGATCTTCTCCGGATTCCGCTGCGCGGTGGACGCCTGACATGTGCCGGTTCGTCGCCTACCTGGGTCCCCCGCGGTCACTGCAGGAGCTGCTCGTCGACCCGCCCCACTCGCTGCTGCGGCAGTCCTACGCGCCGCGCCACCAGCGCCACGGCGTGGTGAACGCCGACGGTTTCGGCGTCGGGTGGTACGACCCCGCCGTCCGACCCGAGCCGGCGCGCCACCGCACCGAGAAGCCGATGTGGGCCGACCGCACGTTCGCCAGCCTGGCCGGCGTCGTGCGCAGCAGCGCCGTGCTGGCGGCCGTGCGCAGCGCCACGCCCCCGGCCCCGGTGGAGGAGAGCGGCGCGCCACCGTTCACCTGGGGGCCGTGGCTGTTCGCCCACAACGGCGCCGTCGACGGTTGGCGCGGGGGCGAGGACGGGGGCGAGGACGGGGGCGAGGACAGCGGCGTGGGCACCGCCATCCGCCGCCTCGTACCCGACCGGTGGGCGGCCGGAATAGAGGGCGCCGCCGACTCCGAGGTGCTGTTCGCCCTCGCCCTGTCGCGCCTGGCCGACGGCACCGGCCCTGCGGTCGCGCTGGCCTCGGTCGTGCAGGCCGTGACCGAGCTGGCCGAGGCGAGGCTCAACATGGTCCTCATGGACGCCGCCACGATCACCGCCACGGCCTGGGGCGACTCCCTGTGGGTCCTCGACGGGCCCGACGGCCGCGTCGTGGCGTCCGAGCCGTCCGACGACGACGGCTCCTGGGTGCAGGTCGCCGACCGGTCTCTCGTGCGGGCCGACGCCGTCAGCCTCGACGTCGGCCCCATCCCGGGCACGCCATGAGCGTCACCGTCGAAGTCCACCTGGGGCCCGACGACATGCGGGCGGCGCTCCGTCACGACGTCCGAGTCGGCCTGGGCGCCCGGCCCAAGGAGCTCCCGCCCAAGTGGTTCTACGACGACCGCGGCAGCGAGCTGTTCGACGCCATCACCCGGCTGCCCGAGTACTACCCGACGCGTGCGGAGCGGTCGATCCTGGCCGAGCGGGCCGCCGAGATCGCCCGCGAGTCGGCGGCCGACACCCTCGTGGAGCTGGGATCGGGCACCTCGGAGAAGACCAGCCTGCTCCTCGACGCCATGGTGGCCACGGGCCAGTTGCGGCGGGTCGTGCTGCTCGACGTGAGTGAGGAGGTGCTCCGGGAGGCAGCCGATGCCATCGCCACCGCCTGTCCCGGCGTTGCCGTCCACGCCATCGTCGGCGACTTCGAGCGTGACCTCGACGCCATCCCCGCCGGCGGGCGCCGCCTGGTCGTGTTCCTGGGCGGGACCATCGGCAACTTCGATCCTGCCGGTCGCGACCGATTC
>DATLDH010000102.1:0-3885 GCA_035526015.1 Acidimicrobiales bacterium | reverse complement strand
GGTGGCGAGGCTGGCGCCGGCGGTGCCACCGCCGCCGACCGCGGGTGAGCTGAGGGTGGCGGTGGGGCCCGAGCCCTGGGTCAGTGAGACGAAGGTCGTGCCCGTCGGCACCACGTCAGCCAGGGCCACCCCGGTGGCGTCGGAGGGCCCGGCGTTGGCCACGGTGATCGTGTAGGTGATGCTCTGGCCCGCCACCACCGGATCGGGGCTGTCGGTCTTGGTGACCGAGACGTCGGCGGAGGTCGCGACCGTGGTCGAGGACTGGGCCGTGGCGTTGGACGCGTCGGGGTCGGGGGTGGTGGCCGAGACCGTGGCGGTGTTGGCGATGACCGAGCCCGCGGCGGCCGAGGACGGCACGGCCCCCACCAGGGTGAAGGTGTCGTCGGCGCCGGGGGCCAGGGTGGCCGCGGTGCAGCTGATGGCCCCGGCGGCACCCACCGCCGGGGTCTGGCAGGTCCAGCCCGCGGCCGGCGCGCTCAGGCTGACGAAGGTCGTGCCCGCCGGCAGGGTGTCGGCCAGGGTCACCGCGGTGGCGGCCGAGGGGCCGGCGTCGAGGACGTGGATCGTCCAGGTCAGGGTCCCGCCGGCGGTGACCGTGGCCGGGGCCGTCTTGGTGACCGAGACGTCCGAGGTGGTCACCCCGGTGGTGGTGGAGGCCGAGTTGTTGGCCGGGGCCGGGTCGGTCACCGTGGCGTCGGCCACCGAGGCGGTGTTGGCGATGGCGTCCTTGGCCGTGCCCGCCACGGCCACGGTCAGGGCGATGGGCGCCGAGGCCCCCGAGGCCAGGGCCCGCGTGCAGGAGACGGTGCCGGCCGAGCCCACCGCCGGCTGGGTGCAGGCCCACCCGGTGGCATCGAGGCTCACGAAGGTGGTGCCCGTGGGCAGCACGTCGGTGACCGTCGCCGCCGGCGCGTCCGACGGACCGTTGTTGGTGGCGGTGATGGCGTAGGCGATCTGGCCCCCGGCAAGCACAGGGTCGGGCGAGTCCAGCTTGGTGATGGCGAGGTCGGCGAGGACCGAGACCGAGCCCGTGCTCGTCGACGAGCCGTTCGCGGGGACCGGATCGGTGGTCGACGATGCGACCGTGGCGTTGTTGGCCACGGAGCCGGTGACGCCGCTGCCGATCGAGACCACGAGGGTGAAGACCGCCGTCGACGGCGCCATCGTCGCCCGCGAGCAGCTGACCAGGCCGCTGGACCCGACCGCAGGCTTGGCGCACGTCCACCCGGAGGGCTCGGCGAGGCTGACGAAGGTGGTGCCCGAGGGCAGGGAGTCGGAGATGACGACGCTCTGGGCGTCGCTGGGGCCAGCGTTGGTCGCGGTGATCGTGTAGCTCGCCGTCGTGCCGGGCACGACGGTGGCGGGTCCGCTCTTGACGATCCCCATGTCGGCGGCGGCCGTGATGGGCGCCGAGGCGGTCGCCGAGTTGTTGGCCGGGACGCTGTCGGTGGCGGCCGAGGTCACCGAGGCGGTGTTCGTGTAGGTGCCCGTGGCGCCGGCGGGAAGGAGCACCGTCACGGTGACGGTGAAGGAGGAGGCCGGCGCCAGGGTCGCCAGCGTGCAGGTCACCGTGCCGGTGCCGCCGATGGCGACACCGCCGCAGCTGACGCCGGCCGTTGGGCTCGTCGCGCTCACGAAGGTCGCGGGGGCGGCGATGACGTCGGTGAGCGACAACGAGGACGCCGTGTTGGGGCCGGCGTTCGACACCTGGACGGTGGAGGTCACCTGGCTGCCGGCCACGACGGCCGAGGTGATGCTCTTGGCCAGGCCGAGGTTGGCGGAGGCAGCCACCGTCGCCGTGGTGCTCGCGGTGTTGTTCGAGGTGTCCTCGGACGTGGCCGTCGTGCCGGTGACGCTGTTGACGATGGTCGAGCCATTCGTCGCGCCTGCGGGCACATGGGCGACGAGGGTGAAGCTCGACGAGCCGTTGAGGTTGTTCGAACGGGTGCAGCTGATGGTGCCGTTGGTTCCCGGTGTGGGGGTCGTGCACGTCCACTTGTTGTCGGTCACGAGCAGGGACACGAAGGTCAGGCCCGCGGGCAGCACGTCGGTGAAGGAGGGGTTGACCACGCCGCCGCCCCGGGGCTCCGCTGCGGTGATCGTGTAGGTGACATCCGTGTCGGGGGCGACCGACGCCGGGCCCGTCTTGCCCATCACGAGGTCAGGAGGCGAGGGCGCCACGGCATGGGCGGGGAGCCCCGCCACCAACAGGGCCGCAGCCGTGATCGCCGCCACCGCCGTCGACCGAAGTCCGCCGCCACGCTTGTGAAGCACCCGATGTCCCCTCGTCGCCGAAGCGTCGAGGTTACGCCAACCCACCCGGCTGGCTCCCGCGCTCCTTGAAGCTCTGGACAGATGTTCGACGTCGGCGGCGGTCCTCCTGTCGCGACCGCACCAGCCGCCGAACTTCTGTCCCTCACGTGCACATGTGCACGTCATGGGCAACGGTTCGGGTGGGCGCAGCTCAGGGGCGCTGGCGCGCGCGGCGCTTGAGGAGCTCGACTCCGATGGCGTCGACGTCAGGCGTGGGGAGGTCGGCGATCTGGTCGGCGCCGCGCAGGAACAGGTCGTGGATCTCGACGGCCATCACGGCGCGCTGCGTGGTCGTGGCGGGCGCAGCCTCGGGGGGCAGCGACGACGGGTGGGCGTCGAGGAAGGCCGCCGCGGCCCGCAGCGCCCCGTGCCGGCGGTGGTCCTCGTCGCTCTGGACCTCGAAGCGCCAACGCCTGGCCCGCTCGGCGATCAGGGCCTTGTCGTCGTCGTCGAGGTCGATGCCCGTCGCCGGGAAGATGCGGCAGTCGTAGGTGCGGCACGTCCGGGGGCGGTGCTCGTAGATCGAGCAGGCGCCGTCGACGAGCATCGGGCAGTGGCCGCGCTCGTCGTAGCCCAGCAGGACGTGGCCCTTCGGCATCCGTGGTGCCGGGAAGAGCAGCTCCCGTGGGATGTGCGCCAGCGCGTCGGTCTCGTCGGGGCCGATGTGCACGAACTGCGACGACGTGCAGCACGCGGTGCACGACCCGCAGGCCACGTCCGCCGCCCGCTCCCCGCGGATCGCCGACTGCACCTCGGTGATCCAGGCCGACAGGCCGCCCGCGGGGAGGGGGCCGTCGTCGGAGGTCACGGCTACCGCTTGCTCAGGATGTCGATGGGCCGGCCCACCTGCTCGAAGAAGTCGTTGCCCTTGTCGTCGACGACCATGAATGCCGGGAAGTCGCGCACCTCGATGCGCCACACCGCCTCCATGCCCAGCTCCTCCATCTCGAGGACCTCGACCTTGGTGATGCACTCCTGCGCGAGCCGCGCCGCCGGCCCGCCGACCGAGCCGAGGTAGAAGCCGCCGTGGCGCTGGCACGCTTCGGTCACGGCGCGCGAACGGTTGCCCTTGGCGATCATCACGAAGCTCCCGCCCGCCGCCTGCAGCTGGTCGACGTAGCTGTCCATGCGGCCGGCCGTCGTCGGGCCGAACGAGCCGCTGGCGTGACCGGCGGGGGTCTTGGCGGGCCCCGCGTAGTACACGGCGTGGTCGGCCAGGTACTGCGGCATGGGCTCGCCCCTGTCGAGGCGCTCCTTGATCTTGGCGTGGGCGATGTCTCGCGCCACCACCATGGGTCCGGTGAGGGAGAGCCGGGTCTTCACGGGGTACTTCGACAGCGTCGCCCGGATCTCCGCCATCGGCCGGGTGAGGTCCACGGCGACGACATCGTCGTCGAGGTGCTCGGGCAACACCTCGGGGAGGTAGTGGGCGGGGTCCGTCTCGAGCTGCTCCAGGAACACGCCGTCCCTCGTGATCTTGGCGCGGGCGTTGCGGTCGGCCGAGCAGGACACCGCGATGCCGACGGGGCAGCTGGCGCCGTGACGGGGGAGGCGGATCACTCGCACGTCGTG
>DATLDH010000092.1:0-2932 GCA_035526015.1 Acidimicrobiales bacterium | reverse complement strand
GGCCGGGTCGAAGCGCTCGACCAGCACCACCGACGCGCCGGCGACGAGCGACAGCCCGAGCACGACGTTGAGGCCGAAGATGTGGAACAGCGGCAGCACGCCGAGGCTGACGTCACCGGGGTTGAGCGCCCGGCCCGGGTGCTGCTGCACCTGGTCGAGGTTGGCGCGCAGGTTGCCGTGGCTGAGCATGGCGGCCTTGGGGTTGCCGGCGGTACCGGAGGTGAAGACGAGCACGGCCAGGTCACCATCGGCGACGTCGACGACCGGCACCGGCGCGCCACCCTGCAGCGTGGTGAGGTCGACGGCGCCGGGCACGGACACCCCCTCGGGGGTGACGACGTGCTCGATCTTGGCGGCCGCCCGGTCGACGTCGGCGAATGCGGCGCCCGCCGACGCCCCGACGAACGCGACCTTGGGGCGGACCGCGGCCAGCTCGGCCTGCAGCTCGGTGGCCGGGCTCTGCGGGTTCAGGAGCACGGCGACGCCGCCCAGCCCGATGGTCGCCAGATAGGCGACGGGAAAGAGCCCGTTGTTGGGGAGGAGGATGGCGACGCGGTCGCCGCGTCCCACGCCGAGGCGGGCGAGCCCGCCGCGGAGCTCGTCGACCTGGGCCCGCAGCTCGCCGTAGGTGGTCGGCTTGCCCCGCGTGATCAGCGCGGTGGCGCCGTCGGGGTGGCCGTCGAGGATCGTCGCCAGGTTCACGGTGCCCCTACTTGCCGATGAGCAGGAACTGCACCAGGCCCGCGCCGAGGATGGCGAGCAGGAGGATGGCCATGGTGATGGTGGTGCCCTTGCGCAACGGCTACTCCGGCTTCTCGAGAGCGACGGCGGCGCCGGCCGACAGCCCGAGCTCGTCGGCGGCGGACCGGCGGTCGAACACGACCGACACGAGACCGTAGCTGTCGACCACCAGGCCGATCTGACCGGGCGGCAGCGCGCCGTAGGTGAGCGCCGGCACGGCGATGCGCGCCTGGTCGCGGAACCGCAGGCGCACCCGCTCCCCCAGGGCCTCTATCTCCTCGGGCCCGACGTTGAGCTGGATGTTGCCGAACCGGTCGACCCAGAGCACCTCGCAGTGCAGCGCGCCGTCCTCCTCCCGCGGCAGGGGGACGAGCCCCGGGCGCAGGGTGATGGGGTCGATGAGCTCGCCCAGGTCGGCCAGGTCGACGCCGTTGCAGAGCTGG
Organism: Acidimicrobiales bacterium; assembly: GCA_035526015.1. GTDB lineage: Bacteria > Actinomycetota > Acidimicrobiia > Acidimicrobiales > DATLDH01 > DATLDH01. The sequence goes on along the minus strand of DATLDH010000092.1, from coordinate 1,748 downwards.
GCGGCGACCGGGGCGAGGATGTCGCGCCCGGCGAACGTCGGCCCGGGGGCGGGCAGGTGGTACTCGGTGTTGGTCAGGGACACCGCCCGCCCGGCGCCGCCGACCATGGAGACGGCCGCCGCCACCAGGCCGTTGTCGGGGGCGACGAACACGCCTTCGCCGTCGCCGACCTCGACGGCGACGAGCCGGCGCTCGGTGCCCACGCCGGGGTCGACCACGGCCAGCACCACGCCGGGGCACAGGTACTGGACGCTGCGCACGAGGGCGAGGGCGCCGGCCCGCACGTCGTGCGGGGTGAGGTCGTGGACGATGTCGACGACGGTGACGTGGGGGGCCACCGACCGGATGACGGAGGTGACGACGCCCACGAACTCGTCGGCCCGCCCGTAGTCGGACAGGAAGGAGATCGTGTCATGGCGCCGGCCCACCGACGCCACGCTAGGCGTCGGGGCCGGCGGGTTCAGCCGGCCTGGGTGAAGCGGCCGGCGAGGTACTGGTCGACGTCCTCTTCGCGGATCCGGTACGACCGGCCGACGCGCACCGCGGGCAGATCGCCCGCGGTGATGAGCCGGTACACGGTCATGCTCGACACCCGCACGAGGTCGGCAACCTCGGACACGGTCAGGAACCGTGCCCCGAGATAACTCGACTTCTCCAGTGGAACACCCCCTCTCCGCCTGGTCCGGAGACTACGCCGGTGGGGCCGCCGTGGAAAGTGGGAGTTCTGTGGCTGGAGGGGCGCGCGAGTTACGTCGCTGTAGCGCCGGTCAGCCGGCCGTCAACCGCCCCCGAGCTGGCGGGACCGTTCGGTGGCCGCCGCCACTGCCGCCGCTACCGCGCCGCGCAGGTCGCGCTCGTCGAGCACGGCCAGGCCGGCGGCGGTCGTGCCGCCGGGCGAGGTGACGTTGGTGCGGAGCACGTCAGGCGCCTCGCCCGTCTCGGCCAGGAGGCGCGCCGCTCCCAGCAGCGTCTGCACGGTCAGGGCGCGGCTCACCTCGGCCGGGAGCCCGACCTCCTCCCCCGCCGCCATCAGCGCCTCGGCCAGGAGGAAGACGTAGGCCGGCCCCGATCCCGACAGCCCGGTGACGGCGTCGAGCAGGTCCTCGGGCACGCGCACGACGATGCCGACGGCGGCCAGGATCGACTCGGCCCAGGCCAGGTCGTCGTCGATGGCCGAGGTGCCGCCGGCGATGGCCGCGGCGCCGGCCCCCACCGTCGCGGGCGTGTTCGGCATGGCCCGTACGACCGGCACGCCCTCGCCCAGCCACGCCTCGAGATGGGTCAGGCGCACGCCGGCGGCAATGCTGAGGGCCCGCTCGACGCCGGCGGCGGCGGCGGCCCGGCACGCCGTCTCCACGTCGTTGGGCTTCACCGCCACGATGACGCCGGCGGCCGGGAGCGGATCCTCCGACACCACGACCCGGGGCCAGCGCGCCGAGAGCTCCTCACGGCGCGGCCCGTACTTCTCGACCACGGCCAGCTCGGCCTCGGCCGCCCAGCCCGCCGCCAGCAGCCCGGCCACGAGAGCCTCGCCCATCTTCCCGCCGCCGAGCACCTGCAGGCGCGGGGTCATCTCAGGAGAGGAAACGGCGCGGGTTCTGGGGCGACCCGTTGATGCGGGTCTCGAAATGCAGGTGGGGCCCCGTCGATCGGCCGGTCGATCCCACGTAGCCGATGGTCTGGCCGCGGCTCACCCGCTGACCGTCGCCGGCGCCCAGCCGGCTCTGGTGGCCGTAGAGGGTGGTGAG
>DATLDH010000088.1:0-23107 GCA_035526015.1 Acidimicrobiales bacterium | reverse complement strand
AGGCCGGACAGGCCCAGCCTGAGGACGAGCTCGTCTCGGCGGCCGCGCTCCGAGTCATCGCATGTGCCGATCAGGGCTCCGAAGGCCTCCACGTGGGAGAGCCATCGACCCGGGTACTTGGCCTGAACCTTGCCGTAGAGGCGTGGGAGGCGCCGGATCGGGTGATCGCTGCCGCGGATCGCTTCAAGGGTGGCGGCTTCCACCAGGCCCACTCGGACGCACCAACCGAGGAACGTGCACACTCGGCTCAGGGTGCTGCGGAGGGTGTTGTTCGCCAGGTGTGCCCGGCCTGCCAACCATCCGAGGATTACGTCCTCGGTGAGGTCCCTCGGATGGTTGGCGCCGGTGTCTGCGAACAGGGCTGACAGGTCTCGGAGGACGAGCCTGCGGGTGCCCGGGTTGCCGTAGCGAGCGGCGAAGGCTTCGACCAGTTCAGTCGGGTGCTCGCTGGGCAGGTGGAGCGGAGTTACAACTGCATACTCTTGATCTCGAGGAACTCCTCGAGGCCGAACTTGCCGAGCTCACGACCGTTGCCCGACTGCTTGTAGCCGCCGAACGGCGCCGCCGGGTTGAAGCCGCCGCCGTTGACGTCGACCTGGCCGGTGCGGATCTGGCGGGCGACGCGCTTGGCCCGCTCGGGATCGCCCGACCACACGGCGCCGGCCAGGCCGTAGATGCTGTCGTTGGCGATGGCGATGGCCTCCTCCTCGGTGTCGTACGGGAGGATCGACAGCACCGGCCCGAAGATCTCCTCCTGGGCGATGGTCATGTCGGTCGTCACGTCGGAGAACACGGTCGGGCGGACGAAGTAACCCTTGTCGAGGCCCTCGGGGGGCTCGACGCCGCCGGTGAGGAGCTTGGCGCCCTCGTCCTGGCCCTTCTGGATGTAGTCGCGGACCCGCTTGCGCTGGGCGTCGGACACGAGCGGCCCGAGGCGGGAGCCGGCGACCATCGGGTCGCCGGGGGTGAAGCCCTCGGCGGCGGTGACGGCGAGTGCCTCGACCTCGGCCAGCTTGGCGCGGGGCACGAGCATGCGGGTCAGTGCGCTGCAGGTCTGGCCCGAGTTGAGGAAGGCACCGCCGACACCGGCGGGCACGGCCTTCTCGAGATCGGCGTCGTCGAGGATCACGTTGGGCGACTTGCCACCCAGCTCGAGGGCGACACGCTTGATGGTCTGGGCCGCCAGCTCGCTGACGCGCTTGCCGGCGCGGGTCGAGCCGGTGAACGACACCATGTCGACATCGGGGTGCGAGGCGATCGCCTCACCCACGACCGGCCCGACACCGGTGACGAGGTTGAACACCCCGGCGGGCAGGCCGACCTCGTCGATCACCTCGGCCAGGATGAAGGCGTTGAGCGGGGCCACCTCGCTCGGCTTGAGCACGACGGTGCAGCCGACGGCCAGGGCCGGCGCGACCTTGGCCGCGATCTGGTGCAGCGGGTAGTTCCACGGCGTGATGGCGCCGACGACACCGACCGGCTCCTTCACGATGAGGGAGTTGCCGACCTGCTCCTCGAACGCATAGGTGTCGAGGAGGCCGGCCATCGACCCGAAGGTCATGAGCGGCAGCCCGGCCTGGATCATGGTGGAGAGGTTCAGCGGCATCCCGACCTCGCCGGCGACGGTGGTGGCGATGTCGTTCATGCGGGCCTGCAGTCCCTCGGTGATGCGCTGGAGGTACTTGCCGCGCTCCTCCTTGGAGGTCTGCGACCAGGTCGCGAACGCCGCCTTGGCCGCCTTGACGGCCTTGTCGACATCGTCGGGGGTGCCTTCGGGCACCGACCCCATGACCTCTTCGGTCGTGGAGTTGATGACGTCGATCGACTTGGTGCCGGTGGACGCCACCCAGGCCCCATCGATGTAGAGCTTGTCCCGGTTCTGCATCTGCCCTCCCAATGAGGCGGGGGTCGTCCCTCCCGCAGTCCCCTCAGTCTGCCGCGTCGCGCAACACCTGCTCCAGCCGGGCCCCGGCCCGAGCCGCCTGCTGGCCCAGCACCACGTCGAGCAGCGGCAGCTGGGGCGCACCGCCGTAGTGCAACCGCATCACGAGGTCGGTGCCGTCGGCCCCGTCGGGGACCAGCTCGGCCTCGAGGACCCAGGACGGGTGGTCCCGCCCGTCGCGCTCGTCGCGCTCGAAGCGCGCGCCGCCCTGCGTCGCCGACGTCCGCACCATCCGCACCCGCTTGGTTCGGCGCAGCGGGCCGATCGATGCGCCCAGGTCCACCAGCCATGCCCGCTCGCCATCGGCGCCAGCGTCGGGCACGGCGGCATGGACGATCCCGAGCCACCCCGGGTAGCTCCCGAGGTCGGCGACCACCGGTGCCACCGCGGCCGGCGGGAAGGCGAGGCGGGTACGGAACGTGGCATCCACGAGCGGCACCCTAGAAGGTCGTTGCAATTTTCTCCAACGTTGGAATATTCTCCAATCATGGCTACCGAGGGGGCGCAGCGGAGGATCACCGACGACACGCTCGTCATCGACGACCTGGCCACCCTCCGCGCCTTCGCCGACCCCCTCCGGCACCGGATCATCGCCCTCCTCGACCGGCCGCGATCGGTACGCGACCTGGCCGAACGGCTCGAGCGGCCGGCCGACCGGCTCTACTACCACCTGCGCCTCCTCGAACAGCACGGGCTCATCCAGCCGGTCGAGGGTGGCAACGGCGAGCGGCGCTACCGCGCCTCGGCCCGGTCGATCAGCGTCGACGGGAGGCTGGCAGCCCCGCACGCCCTCGACGGGTTCGTGGGCGAGATCTTCGACCAGGCCAGGCAGGAGTGGATCGCCGCCGCCGACCTCCCCAAGCCCGACGACGTCAAGCGCTCGATGCTCGCCTCGCTGCACATGCGCCTCACCGAGGCCGAGCGGCAAGAGCTCAACGACGCGTTCTCGGCGCTGCTGGCGAAATTCGGGGACAGGGACGGCCCGACCGACGACGATGACGAGCCACGCGCCACCTACGGCGTGATGGCGGGGATGTGGCCGCTGGCGTCTGACGACGACTGCGCGGGCGACGACGAGGAAGGAACACCTTGACCAAGCTGCGGGACTGGGTCCGCACATCGCCGCGCCTGGCGCTGCTCAAGCTGTACCCCGGTGTCGGGGGCGGCCTCTTCGCCACGCTCGTCGCGCTGGTGGTCATCTCGCCGTTGCTGTCGTTGACCTTCACCCTCGCGTCAGGCCGGCTGATCGGCTCGATCCCCGAGGCGGTGCGCGGCGGATGGGACTCCTCGGGCGGGGCCAGGATGACGACGGCGCTCACCGTGCTCGGCATCGCCTTCGTGCTGCAGTACGCGGCCGAGGGCCTCCGTGAGGTGCTGCAGTGGGTGGCGGCGCGCCGCATCGATCGGCGTCTCAAGGCCCGCGTGCTCGACGCCACGCTGAGCCCCTCGGGTGTGGCCCACCTGGAGGATCCGGAGATCCTCGACAAGATCGCCATCACCCGCGCCGAGGGCACGGGCATCACGCCGGGCATCGCCGCCGGCGGCATGGTGCAGGTGGCGGTGAACCGCCTGGCCGTCGTCCCCCCGGCGATCCTCCTCGGCACCTTCCGGTGGTGGCTGCCGCTCGTCGTGGGCGGCGCGCTGATCTGGATGCGCAAGGTCATGCGCGCCCACCTGATGATGACGATCAGCGCCATGATCGACCAGACCTCGACGCTGCGCCGTTCGCTGTACTTCGTCGACCTGGCGCTGCAGCCGACGGCGGCCAAGGAGATGCGCATCTTCGGCCTCGGCGGGTGGCTCGCCGACCGCTACCGGATGCACTACCTGTCCGTGCTCAAGGTGGTGTGGAGCAAGCGGGCCAGCGGCCAGCGGCGGTTGGTGCCGCCCATCCTGGCGTGCGGCGTCGCCAACGCCATCGGCTATCTCACGATCGTCGGCGCGGGCGTCGACGGGCGCATCACCGTCGCCCGCCTGGTCATCCTGCTGTCGTCCATGGGCGGCATGCGGATGATCCTCGCCATCGGCAACGAGGACGTGAACCTGGAGAAGGGCGTCGCCATCCTCCCGACCATCTTCGAGGTCGAGCAGCTGATGGCCGAGCGGCGCGAGGCGATCGACGGCACCCTCCCGTCCACCGGGTTGCCCGCCACCGCCGTGCGCTTCGAGGGCGTGTGCTTCCACTATCCCCGCAGTGAGCACGAGGTGTACGCCGGCCTCGACCTCGAGATCAGGGCGGGTGAGTCGCTCGCCGTCGTCGGCGTGAACGGGGCGGGCAAGACCACGCTGGTGAAGCTGCTGGCCCGGCTGCACGATCCCACCGCCGGTCGTATCACCGTCGACGGCACCGACCTGCGTGATCTCGATCCCGACGAGTGGCAGCGACGCGTCGCCGCCATCTTCCAGGATTTCACCAAGTACGAGGTGAGCGTGGCCGACAACGTCGGGTTCGGTGCCCTCGAGCTGGCCGGCGACCGGGACGCGCTGGTCGACGCCGCCGAGCAGGCGGGGGCCACGGAGATCATCGACGGGCTGGGCAAGGGCTGGGACACGATCCTCTCCCGGCGGTTCACCGACGGCACCGACCTCTCGGGCGGGCAGTGGCAGCGCATCGCTCTGGCCCGGGCGCTGCTGGCGGTCCACAACGGCGCCGGCATCCTCGTGCTCGACGAGCCGACGGCCAATCTCGACGTGCGGGCCGAGGCCGAGATCTACGACCGCTTCCTCGAGCTGACCAAGGGCGTGACGACCGTCGTCATCTCCCACCGCTTCTCGACGGTGCGACGGGCCGACCGCATCGTCGTGCTCGACGGCGGCCAGGTGGTGGAGGACGGCACCCACGACGACCTGCTGGCGGCCGGCGGCCACTACGCCCGCATGTTCCAGCTCCAGGCGGCGCGGTTCACGGACGAGACCGAGCTGGAGGCCATCAGTGGCTGAAAAGGACCCCTTAGAGACCGGGCGCCTGCGCGCGCTCTGGTTCATCGCGACGCTGGCCTTCCGGGCCGACCCCTGGCGGGCGGCCGGTTCGCTGCTCGCGTCCGGCATCAACGCCGCCGCTCAGCCGGCCGTGGCCTACACGACGAGCCGTGTGATCGGCGCCGTGCTCCACCACGACACCCACCGCGCCGCCGAGCTGGCCGTGATCCTCGCCGTCATCGGGATGGCCGGGCTGACGTGCTCGCTCATCCGCCTCGACCTCCGCTTCCGCATGGAGGAGGCGACGACGATGCTGATCGACCGGGAGATCATCGAGCTCACCTCGGGGATGCCTGGGCTCGAGCACCACGAGCGCCCCGAGTACCTCGACCGCCTCGAGCTGCTGCGCCAGGAGCACCGCGCGCTGGGTGGGTCGGTGGGCGCGCTGATCGAGAACTTCGGGACCTTTGCCTCCATCATCACGACGACCAGCCTGCTGGCGTCGATCAACCCGATCCTGCTGCTGCTGCCGGCGTTCGGGATCCCCTCGGTCGTGTCGTCGGCGTACTCCCGCAAGCTGTACCAGCGCGCCCAGGAGGTCACCGCCCAGCCCAACCGGCTCGCCGAGCACCTGTTCCTCCTGTCGACCACCGGCGCACCGGCCAAGGAGCTCAGGGTGTTCGGCCTGCGCGACGAGCTGCGCAGCCGGTTCGAGACGATCAACGCGTCCTCGGCCAAGGAGTTCGACCGCACCACGATGCGGGCCACCCTGGTCAGCACGGCCGGGTGGGCGGTGTTCGCCGTCGGCTACATCGGCGCCATCCTCTACGTGGCCAACGAAGCGGTGGCGGGTCGCGTGGGGGCCGAGCAGGTGATCCTCGTGGTGAGCCTCGCCAGCCAGGTCAACCAGCAGGTCGGCGGCGTCTACTGGATGGTCGGGTGGCTGTTCGACACCCTGAAGACCGTCAACCGCTACATCCGGCTTCGCACCGACGCCGCCCTGGCCATGCCGGACGCGGCCGAGCCCGTCGCCGCACCGGAGCGCCTCACCCAGGGCATCGACCTGGTCGACGTCACGTTCCGCTACCCGGGCACCGAGGTCGACATCCTCTCCCACGTCGATCTCCACATCCCGGCCGGCACGACGGTCGCCGTCGTCGGTGACAACGGCGCCGGCAAGTCGACCCTGGTGAAGCTGTTGAGCCGCTTCTACGACCCGACGTCGGGGTCCGTGCTCGTCGACGGCACCGACCTCCGCCGGATCCCGGTGCGAGAGTGGCGCACCCGAATGTCGGCCGGCTTCCAGGACTTCGCCAAGCTCGAGCTGATCGCGCGCGAGACGGTGGGCGTCGGGCATCTCCCCGACATGGAGGACGCCGCGCTGGTGGGCGCCGCCCTCGACCGGGCGTCGGCCTCGGACGTCACCGAGGGCCTGGCCGACGGGCTCGAGACCCAGGTGGGGCGCACCTTCGACGGCGGCCTCGAGCTCTCGGGTGGGCAGTGGCAGAAGCTCGCGCTCGGCCGCGCCATGATGCGCGAGCGGCCGCTGCTCCTGGTGCTCGACGAGCCCACCGCCGCGCTCGACGCCGACACCGAGCACGCCCTGTTCCAGCGGTACGCCGGCGCCGCCCGTGAGGTGGCCGACAACACCGGTGGCATCACCGTGCTCGTCTCCCACCGGTTCTCCACCGTGCGTATGGCCGACGTCATCGTCGTCATCGGCGACGGCGGCGTCGCCGAGTGCGGCACCCACGCCGAGCTCATGGCCGCCGGCGGCACCTACGCCGAGCTCTACGAGCTCCAGGCCCGCGCCTACCGCTAGTCCCTCCGCCCGTTCTCGTGCATGGAAAGCCGCTCGGAGCGGCTCGGTGTGCACGAGAACGGGGGTGGCTGGCCGCTGAGCCGCGGAGTTACGAGGGGCGCCGGTCAGACGCGGGAGGTGCGGCGGCGACCGACGAGCATCGCCAGTGCGCCGAAGAGCAGCAGGGCCAGGCCAACCGGCACCATCCCGACGGACAGGCCCGTCCGCGGCAGCCCACTGGTGGCGCCACCGCTGGACCCTGAGCTCGAGCCAGCCGTGCGAGCGCCATCGGCCGTGAGGCCCGAACCGCCCGGCGTCTCCTGACCCAGCGGACCGGCGGTGCCGAGGGGGACGAGGGGGCCGCCACCGGGGCCGACCCGGCCCGGCGTGCGGGGGCCGGGAGCTGTGGGCCCGGCCGGAGCGGACGGCGCGCCGGGGGTGGGCGCACCCGGGGTGGGCGAGCCGGGGGTCGGCGCGATCGGTGCCGTCGGCGGCGTGGCGCCCGGCGTCGGCGTCGGCGTCGGCGTCGGCGTCGGGCCGGCAGGGGGCGGAGGCGTGGGTGTCGGTGCCGGCGCACCTGGGGTGGGCGTCGGGGTCGGGGTGACCGGCAGTGGCAGCACGGGCCCACCGGCGGCGAAGACGTTGTTCCGCACCGACGTCGTGCAGATGACGATGGCACCGCCGCCGTTCCCGGAGCCGTTGCACTGGTTGATGGTCACCGGGAGCGCAGAGGTCTGGGTCGAAGGCTCCACGGTGCAGCGGACCCGCATGGTGAGGCCGCCGCCGTTCCCGGAGCCATTGCACTGGTCGACCGTCGCATTCAGCGTGTTGCCGACAGGGGTGCACAAGGTCGTCGGCACGATCCCGCCGCCCTCTCCGGACCCGTTGCACTGGTTGACCGTCGCCGGCGTTGTGGTGGCCACACCGGTGATGTTGTTGACGAGAGTCACGTTGCACGTCACCCGGCCGCCACCGCCGTTGCCCGACCCGTTGCACTGGTTGACGTTCGTGGTGAGGGTTGGGAAAGGCGTGGTCGAGGTGGTGCAGGGCAGGGCGGCGCCGGCCGCCCCGTGACACTCCCTGACCGTGACGCTCGACTGCTTGGCGCCGGTGCCGAGGTCGACGGTGTTGGTCACGGTGATGTCGCACTCCTGGGCCTGGCCGCCGGCGTTGTCCACGCCGTTGCACTGGTCGACGATGGGAGGCACCACTGCGGCCGCGGTCACGGGAGCGACGGCGAGCCCGACGACGGGCGTCGGGTCCTGGGGGACGTACTCGGGTATGGCGAGGTCATGGTGCACCCATGCCGAGACGGGCTCCACGACGTAGTCCGGGATGACCAGATCGGGGTGCACCCACTCGCCCGTCGCTGCGGGACCGGCCACCGAGGGGACCTCGGGAGCTGACACCACCTCCTCGGCCCCCGCAGGGGAGGACAGGAGCAACCAGCCGGCGATGACCGAGCCGGCCAGGAGCAACCCACGCACGAGCAGTCCGTAGGAGCGGGCTCCGTCGACGCGCGAGAGCGGAATCATCGAGAGCGCCTACCCGGCCTGCGGCAGGAATAACGGAGAATGCGCGACCGGCCACGCTACCTGACGGAGGCGGCGACCCCGGATGGCGGCGGTCGGCGGGTCATACTGCCGCCAGTCTCCGAAGGAGGAGCGCGCCATGAGCGACCAACAGGCACCTGAGACGAAGGGTGTCACCGCGCAGTTACTGGCAACTCTTGATCTCGGCCCTGAGATGGAGGGCATGGCGGGACGCCAACTGCGAATGCGCATGTTCACCTTCGAGCCCGGAGCGGTCTTCGGCCCGATCCACGACCACAAGGGCCGCCCAGGGATCGTCTACATACTGCAGGGCACGATCACCGACCATCGTGACGGAGTCGCGACCGATTATGGGCCCGGCGTCGGATGGCCCGAAGACAGGAACACCACGCACTGGCTCGAGAACAGGGCAGCGACCACGGCGGTCGAGATCTCCGTCGACCTGATCGACGAGGGTGATGCGTAGGTGCCGACATCACCACGAGTGGGCGCTGGGGGACTCGAACCCTCGACCTCTGCCGTGTGAAGGCAGCGCTCTAACCAGCTGAGCTAAGCGCCCGACGGCGGGACTCTACCGGTCTCAGGCGGTGGCTTCGGGTGCCGTGGCCGGGGCGGTGAGGCTCTTGAGCCGGCCGAGAGGATGGCGGGCCGGCTGCATGACGAGGCCGAGGCCGCGGATGCCGAGCCCGCGGTGCACTCCGGCCAGAGGTGCCAGGTCGTCGTCGTCGGCTGTCTCCACCGTCACACGCGCCATCGACACCCTCCCCCACCATCGCCCGGGGACGAGCACGGCGCCGTCGGCCCGCCTCTGCATGGTCCGCACGGGGGCGATCACCGGGAGCCGGAACGCCGAGGTCGTCCCTCTCAGCACCAGGCCGCGCTCACGCCACGTCATGACCCGCTCGTCCCCGTCGACCGACCACTCCAGCGTGCCGAGCTCCTTGGGGAGGCCCCAACTCAGGCGTCCGGCCATGCGCGAATCGGCGCTGTCGACCACCATCGTCGTCACCGTCAGGCCCGGCCTCATGCCGAGACGCGACGGCCGGGCCACGAAGAGCTCCCTGTAGCGCCCGACTGGCGTCGAGGTGTAGCTGACCGCGCCCACGAGGGTCGGCCCAGGCAGGCGGCCGACCCCGTCGGGCAGCGGCCGTCGGTCACGACCGGCCCACACGAGCCCCACCAGCGCCTCACCCGACAGCCGCCAGGGCGCCTCAGGAAGGTCGCGCACGTCCGCACCCTAGGGCCGTGGTTCAATCGTCCGATGCGCATCGGCGTCATCGCGCCGCCCTGGACACCGGTCCCACCCCAGCTCTACGGCGGCATCGAGCTGGTCGTCGACCGCCTCGCCGTCGGCTTCCAGGCCGCCGGCCACGAGGTCCTGCTGTTCACCACCGGCGACTCGACCTGCCCGGTGCCGATGGCTTGGACCTTGGAGCGGGCCCAGGGCCACCGCATCGGCGCGGCCGTGCCCGAGATCCTGCACGTGATGGCCGCCTACGACGCGGTGTCGGACATGGACATCGTCCACGACCACACCGTGTTCGGACCGGCTTACTGCGAACGCTTCCCCGACCTCCCCGTGGCCACCACCGTGCACGGGGACCTGGGCGGCGAGCTGGCGGGGCTGTACGAGCGCGTGTCGACCCGTGTGGCGACCATCGCCATCTCCCACGCCCAACGCCGGCCGGCGCCACACGTGCCGATCGCCCGCGTCATCCATCACGGCCTCGACGCCTCGGACTTCCCGGTGGGCGACGGCCTCGGTGGCTACTGCCTGTTCCTGGGCCGCATGTCGGCCGACAAGGGCGCCCATCGCGCCATCGAGGCGTGCCGCAAGGCCGGCGTGCAGCTCCTCATGGCGGCCAAGATGCGTGAGCCGGCGGAGATCGAGTACTTCGACACCTTCGTGCGGCCCCACCTCGGCCCCGAGGTGCAGTACCTGGGTGAGGTCCCGCACGATCGAAAGCTCGAGCTCCTGGCCGGCGCCATGGCCCTGCTGTTCCCGATCAGGTGGAACGAGCCGTTCGGCATGGTGATGATCGAGGCCATGGCGTGCGGCACGCCCGTCCTCGCCTTCCCCGAGGGCGCGGCACCCGAAGTGGTCGAGGACGGGCGCACCGGCTTCCTCTGCCACGACGAGACCGACATGGCCGAGGCCATCGGCCGCGTCGGCACGCTCGACCGCGAGGTCTGCCGGGCCTCGGTGGAGGGTTACTTCTCGACCGACCGCATGGTCAACGAGCACCTGGCACTGTTCGAGTCGCTCCTGGCTCGCTGACCGCGGGCGTCAGGCCGTCGGTGGCACCCGGTCGATGGCCAACGCCGTCTCCAGGGCGGCCATGGCCCGCAGCACCGCCAGATCGCCGTGCTGCGGCCCGACCAGCTGCAGACCGACGGGCATCCCGGCGTCGTCGAAGCCCGCGCACACCGTGCCGGCCGGGGACCGGGTCATGTTGAACGGGTAGGTGAACTGGACCCAGTTCACCGACGGGACTCCGGCGATCTCGCCGAGCTCGCCGCAGCGCGGCGTGGGCGCGGCCGTGACCGGGCACACCAGGAGCCGCACGTCGTGGAACAGCTCGACGAGGCGGAGGTTGAGGCGGTGGCACTCGTCCTCGGCCTCGACCATCTGCAGCGCGGTGACGCGCTCGGCGAAGTCGAGCTGGGCGCGCAGCCCGACGTCGACGCGCTCCCATGCCGGGTGATCACGGCGGGACTGCAGCGTGCGCAGGTTGTACACGGCGGCGAGCGAGAACCAGCTGATCACCGGGTCGGCGTCGAACACCTTGTCGACGACGACGACCTCGGCACCCATGGCCTCGAAGGCGCGCACGGCCTCCTCACACAGCGCCACGACCTTGGGGTCGGGCGAGCCGTACCCGAGGGTCGGCGACCACGCCACCTTGATGGGCACATGCGGCTCGGTGACGGCGCCGAGCCACGACGGGTCCGGCATCGGCAGCGAGCGCAGATCGGTGGGGTCGGGCCCGATGACGGCGTCGAGGGCCAGGGCGAGGTCGGTGGTCCGCCGCGCCATCGGGCCCTTGGTCGACAGGTGCTGCCAGTCCGGAGCGTGCGCGCCGCCGCTCGGCACCCGGCCCAACGACGGCTTGAGGCCCGAGAGCCCGCACAACGCCGACGGGATGCGGATCGACCCACCGCCGTCGGAGCCGGTGGTGAGGGGGACCATGCCCGAAGCGATGGCCGCCGCACTTCCGCCCGACGAGCCGCCGGGCGTGCGGGAGGTGTCCCACGGGTTACGGGTGGTGCCGAAGGCGTCATTGAACGTCTGGGCCGTCCAGCCCAGCTCGGGAGTGTTGGTCTTGCCGACGACGATGGCGCCGGCGGCGCGCAGACGGGTGACGAGAGCCGAGTCGTTCGAGGCCGTCGGGTCGTCGAGGAACAACGGCGAGCCGTGGCTGGTGACGAAGCCGGCGGCGTCCTCGAGGTCCTTCACGCCGATCGGGATGCCCGCCAGCGGGCCGACGTCCTCGCCCGCCGCAGCGCGGGCATCCAGCGCGGCGGCGTCGGCCAGGGCCCGCTCGCCGTCGACGGCGACGAACGCGTTGATCGTCGGGTTGAGGGCGTCGATGCGCTCCAGCGCGTGCGCCACCAACTCGACCGCGGACACTCGGCGGGCCCTCACCTCGTCGGCCAGGTCGGCAACCGCGGTCGTCCGGAAGTCCACGGCGGCAGCCTATGTTGCGCCCGTGATCCACGACATCGACCTCGACCACATCGCGGTGGCCGCCGAGCGCCAGACCGACCTCTGGCCGCGCTACGCCGGCGACCTCGGTGGCGTGTGGGTCGCGGGCGGCGAGGATCCCGGCTTCGCGTCGTCACAGCTGCGCTTTGCCAACGGCATGAAGCTGGAGACCATGCACCCGGGCGCCGGCCCCCGTGACTTCCTTCGCCGGTTCCTCGCCCACAGCGGGCCTGGCCCCCACCACATCACCTTCAAGGTCGCCGACATCGAGGCCGCCATCGCCGAAGCCGAGCGCGCCGGATACCCGCCCGTCAGCGTCGACCTGTCGATGGAGATGTGGAAGGAGGCGTTCCTGCACCCGAAGCAGGCGACCGGCGTCGTCGTCCAGCTGGCGCAATCGGCGGGCGAGTGGGCCAGCCCGCCACCGGCCGAGCTTCCCGCCGCGCGCGGTGCGACCGCGACCCTCGTGCACGTCGCCCACGCCGTGCGGCGGCTCGACGACGGGCTGCGCCTGTTCCGTGACCTGCTCGGCGGCACGGAGCTGGGCCGGGGCACCGGGGACGCGGACGACGACATCGCGTTCGTCGACCTCGGGTGGCGCGGTCCTGGACGCGTGCGCCTGCTGGAGATGCCGGAGTGGCTCGACGACCGCGAGGGCAGGGTGCACCACGTCGCCTTCGCCGGTCCTGGCCTGCAGTCGGAAGAGGTGGCGCCGGAGGACAACTTCGGGGTGCGGCTCCGCCTGCAGCCCTCCTGATCAGGCCGGCTCCGTTTGCCCGCGGGCGGGCCGCGGGTACAACCACGGAATGCCGAACACCGATGATCTCAAGGGTCGCGTCAAGGAAGCTGCCGGCGACCTCACCAACGATGACGACCTCAAGACCGAAGGCAAGATCGACCAGGCCGTCGGGACGGTCAAGGAAACGGTCGGGAACGTCGCCGACAAGGTGAAGGACGTCGTCACCAAGGACTGATCTCCTCCCGCCCTCCGGGGCGACGAGGCAGTGCAGGAAGGGGTCGCATCGACGGCGGGCGACCCCTTCCTCGCGTCAGCGGGACCGCCGCACCGCCCAGACCAACGCGCCGGCGAGCAGGAATCCCAGTGGCAGGGCGACCGCCATGAGGAACCGGGCGTAGGCGAGGCGGTCGCCGGTGAGCTCGAGCGGGCGGAGCGCGGCGATGTTGGCCTGCACCGACACCAGGTCCTCGTCGAGGGTCAGCCAGTCCAGCGCCTGCACCACGAAGCGGCTGTTACCGCCCTCGGCGGTGAACGCGTTGGTCACGAGGTCGACGTCGCCGACGGCGACGATGCGGGTTCGGCGCACCCGGCCTGCGACCGCTGACGACGCGTCGGACGCGGCTGCGACCACGACCGGGCCCTCGGCGTCGATGCCGGGCTCGAACCGTGGCTGGGCGGGTGCGCGCTCGAGGTAGCCCAGGCGCGTCGAGGAGGCCAACGCCGTCGCCGACACTCCGTCCGGCGGCCGGGCCTCCACGGTGACGCCCTGGGCCCCGACCACCAGCAGCGGCGGCAGGTTGCGCACGCTCGGGTTGGCCGACTGGAAACGACGGATGACGAGGCTGAGGGGGTCATCGCCGAGGCGGGCGCCCGTTTCGCCCTCGAACACCACCCCGCGGTCGAACCCGAGGCCGTAGGGCCGGAGCAAGGTGTTGAGGTCGGCCTGCGACGCCGGGTCGAGGAGCACGAGCGCGCGGCCGCCGGCGGCCAGGTAGCGCTGCACGGCGGCGCCGGCCTCGCCCAGTGGGATCTGGGGGCCGGCCATCAGCACGGCGTCGCAGTCGGTGGGTACGGCGGACGACGACACCAGGTCGACGACCTTCAGCCGGTAGCCGTTGCGCGTGAGGGTGTCGGCCAGCACCGACATGCCCTCGTCGAGCGGGATGGTCGGATCGCTCTCGCCGTGACCACCGGTGAGGCACACACCGGGCTTGCCGGTGCGCAGGAGGCGGGCCAGGGCGGAGGTGACGTCCTGCTCGGTGACCGACGGGGCCCGCTCGACCTGGTCGCCGGTGGTGACGGCGAGGCCGCCCTGGATCGGGTCGACCCCGAGACGCCGCACCTCGCCCGGGGACTGGTCGGGATCGACCAGCCGGAACGTGATCCGCCGGTTGAGGCGGTGGTAGCGGTCGAGGAGGGCGGCGGCGGGGGCGCGTCCTGGATCGGTCGGTCGGATGAAAGCCGTCGCCTTCACCCGTCGGTGCACCCGCCGCACCACGTCGCGCGACTCCTCCGAGAGCGACAGTGACCGCTCGGCCGTGAGGTCGTACTGATGCCGGACGCGCCCGGCGGCCTGCTCCCCCGCCATCAGCACGGCCAGGACCATGACTGTCATCACCACGCGCCGGGCGAACGCCGTCACCGCAGCCTCCGCCCCTCGACGACGGTGGTCGCCACCACGAGGGCGGCGGCGGCAAGGGAGACGAAGAACGCCACGTCGGACGTGTCGACCACGCCGCCCGCGAACGCACGGAGCCGCTCACTCAAAGAGAAGTGGGCCAGTAGCGAGCCGGCCGACAACGTGTCGGAGCCGACATGGGAGAACCACAGGAGCAGGGCGACGAAGAAGCCCACCATGGCGGCGACGGGCTGTGAGGTCGTCAGCGACGAGGCCAGGACGCCGATGGCGGCGAGCGCAGCGCCGAGCAGCGCGAGGCCGATGAACCCGGCGATGACAGGGCCCCGGTCGGGATCACCCCACCACGACAACAGCACGGGGAACAACGCGGCCGGCGCGATCAACGCCAGGGCGGTGACCCAGCACGCCAACCACTTGCCGGCCACGAGCGTGCGGGCCCGCACGGGGATGGCGAGCAGCACCTCGAGCGAGCCGGTGCGCGCCTCCTCGGCGAGGGAGCGCATGCACAGGACGGGCACCGTCACGAGGAGCAGGAAGCCGGCCACCGGGATCAGCGGCTGGGTCAGGGCCTGCTCGCGGATCTCGAGCTGGTTCAGGAACAGGATCGACACGACGACGTGGAACAGGGCGGTCACGACGTAGGGCACGGGCGAGAGCCACAGCACGGCCAGCTCCTTGCGGACGACGGCCCTCATGCGAGTTCCGCTTCGCCGACGAGGCGCAGGAAGCGGGCCTCGAGGTCGGCGGCCTCGCCGGGGACCTCCTCGGCGACGACGCGTCCCTGCACGACGACGACCACGCGGTCACATGTGGACGCGGCCTCGGCCAGCAGGTGGGTGGAGACGAGCACGGCCGCTCGCTGCTCGGTGGCAAGCGCGCGGATGAGCCTCCGGGCCTCGACGACCTGCACCGGGTCGAGTCCCTGGGTCGGCTCGTCCAGCACATAGGCCGACGGCTCACCGAGCAGCGCCTGGGCCAGCCCGACCCGCTGGCGCTGGCCCTTCGACAGCCGGCCGACGGGGCGTCGCAGCAGATCGCCCACCCCGGCCCGGGCCGCCACGTCGTCCACCACGCCGGCGTCCGCCACGCGCTTCATGCGGGCCATGAAGCGGAGGTACGACGCCACCGTGAGGGCGTCGTAGGCGGCGAAGGTCTCCGGGAGATACCCGATGGGCCCGCCGACCTCGACGTGGCCCGCGCCCGGGCGCAGCACGCCGAGCAGCATCCGCATGGTCGTGGTCTTGCCTGCGCCGTTCGGCCCGAGGAGGCCAACGACCTCGCCGGGCGCCACCCTGAAGCTCACGTTGTCGACGACGGTGCGGCCGCCGAATGATCGCGACAGACCGACGGCGGCCAGCACGGAGCTACGCGCTCTGCTGGGCCATGCCGTCGAGCGTGTCGACGACGCCCTCGCGCCCCTTCTGCACCAGGCCGGCGAGCCCGCCGCGCGCCCGCACGATGACGATGATCAGCAGCACACCGGTACCGATCGTGACGACCCAGTCGTTGGCGAACTCGAACAGCTGCGGCAGGCCGATGACGGCGAAGGCGCCGAGGACGGCGCCACTCGTCGAGCCCAGCCCGCCGATCATCACCACCGAGATCAGCAGCAACGACCGGCTCGTGCTCCACGTCGTCGACTCCGCCACCTCGAGATAGGTCACGTACAGGGCGCCGGCCAGGGCGGCCATGCCACCGGATATGGCGAACGCGAGCAGCTTGTACCTGGTGAGGGCGACACCGAGGGTGGCGGCCGCCTTCTCGTTCTCGCGGAGGGAATAGAAGCCGCGGCCCGTCCGGCTGCCGGCGATGTTGCGGGCCACGAGCATCACGAGCAGCAGGAAGAACAACGAGAACAGGAACATGGGCCGGTTGCTCGGGTCGTCGAGATCGAACGGGCCGAACTTGGGTCGCTGCACGACGATGCCGGCCGTCGACCCACCGACCAGGCGGCTCTTGAAGATGTAGAACTCGGCCGCCAGGTTGAAGGCGAGCGTCGCCACGGCCAGATAGAGGCCGCGTATGCGGAGCGCGGGCAGTCCGATGAGCAGGCTGACGAGCATGCCGACGACGACCGTCGCCGGCAGCGCCAGCAGGTACGGCACGTTCATGCGGCTGAACAGGTTGGCCATGGCGAACGCGCCGACTCCGACCAGGCCCCAGTGGCCCAACGAGATCTGCCCGCTGTAGCCCATGAGCACCGTCAGGCTGACCCCGACCATGCCGTAGAGCACGACGAGCACGAACGTGCCGTTGGTCTGCGATCCGCTCACCTGGCTCATGCCGATGGCGAAGAGCACCACCAGCGGGCCGATCCACCGCACCGCCTTGGCCGCCGTGGAGTTGCGCAACCGGGCCGGTAGCTCCTTCAGGGTGGGCACGAACGCCACCTTGTCCTCGGTCTCCTCCCGCTGGCCGAAGAGGCCACCGGGGCGGAAGAGGAGGATGCCGATGATCACGACGAACAGCAGCGTCTCGGGCACACCCGGGGTGTCGTTGGTGCGCCAACGGAGGATCGACTCGGTCACGCCCACGAAGAGCCCCCCGACGACGGCGCCGGGCAGGCTGGTGAGCCCGCCGACCAGGGCGGCGGCCAAGCCGCGCACGAGGAACCCGGTCGACAGCGTGCTGATGTCGAGGCTGCCGCGCACACCGGTGATGAGGATGCCGGCCAGGCCGGCCAGCAACGACCCCACGACCCACGTGAACGTCGACACCCGGTCGGCGGAGATGCCGAGCAGGCGCGCCGCCTCACCGTTCTCGGCCGCCGCCCGGATGGCCACGCCGAACCGGCTCCGGGTGAAGAACACGGCCAGGGCCACGCACACCACAGGCGCCACGACGAGGACCAGGATCTCGGCGCCGGTGACGACGCGCGTGCCCACCGAGAACGACCAGTCGACGATGACCGGCAGCTTGCGGAAGTCGTTGGCCTGCTCCTCGTTGCGGTTGAACAGCAGCAGCACCGTGCCGAGGGTGCCCTGGGCCAGGGCGATGGTGGCCACCAGGGTGACGAGTCGTGGCCCGCCGCGGAGGCGGCGGATCACGCTGTGCTCGATGAGATAGCCGTTGAGGGCGATGAGGGCAAGGGCGAGCACGATGGCCAGGGCGAAGCGGGGTTGCGATCCCGCCTTGAACGGCATGATCTGCACGCCGAACAGGCGGCCCCGCGTGGCGAACCACCAGCAGTTGAACGCGCACAGGAGCCCGAAGTACGGGTGGGCGAAGTTGAGCGTGCGGCTGCCCTTGTAGATGAGGACGATGCCGAGCGCGAGCAGGGCGTAGGCGAAGCCGGCGGTCACGCCGATGGCGAGGTAGCCCAGGAACTGGCTCACTTCTTGGCCCCGAACCCGGCACTGGCGCCGGCGAGGAAGACCGAGCGCAGGAGGTCCGGGCGGTCGGCGAGGCCGGCCGACGGTCCGGAGTAGCGGACCTCGCCCTTCTCCATGAAATAGGCGCGGTCGGTGTAGCCGAGGGCGAAGCTGGCCTGCTGCTCGACGATGACGATGGTGAGGCCTTCCTCCTCGTGGAGGCGCTGCACCGTCTCCATGAGCCGCTCGATGACGATGGGCGCGAGCCCGAGCGACAGCTCGTCGATCATGAGCAGCTCGGGACGTGACATGAGCGCACGGGCCGTCGCCAGCTGCTGTTGCTCCCCGCCGGAGAGCGTGCCGGCCGGCTGCTCCATGCGCTGGCCGATCCACGGGAAGTAGTGGACGGCCCGCTCGACCTCGGTCTCGACCTCGCTGCGGTCCTTGTAGATATAGCCGCCCATACGCAGGTTCTCGCCGACCGACAGTGTGGGGAACAGGCCCCGCCCGCCGGGCACGTGGCCGAGCCCGCGGCGGACGAGATCCTCCGCCCGGATCTTCGAGGCATCCTCGCCCTTCCATCGCACCGTCCCGGCCGCCAGGGGCACCAGCCCCGACACCGCTTTCAGCACCGTCGACTTCCCGGCGCCGTTGGTGCCGAGGAGGGCGATGCGCTCGCCGCGGCGCACCTCGATGTCGACGTCGTAGAGCACCTGCACCTTGTCGTAGAAGACGTTGGCGCCCACGACCTCGAGCAATGGTTCCTCCCGCGTGCGGCGGGCCCGACGCGGCGCGGCCGCCACCTTCCGCTGCTCGGCCGGTGTGCCGAGGTAGGCCTCGATCACGGCGGGATCGGCCTGCACCGTGGCCGGCGCGCCGGCGCTCAGGTTCTGCCCGGCGTCGAGGCAGTAGATCCAGTCGGACAGCCCCATGATCAGCGGCATGTCGTGCTCGATGACCAGCATGGTGGCGTTGGTGCGCTCCTTGATCTGGAGCAGCAGCGGCCCCAGGGCCTCGGTCTCCTTCTGGCTGATGCCGGATGCCGGCTCGTCGAGCAGCAGGAGGTCGGGCTGCAGGGCGAGCATGCATGCCATCTCCAACAGGCGGAGCGTGCCGTAGGACAGCTCGGACGCGTACTTCTCGGCGAAGGCGTGCATGCCGATGAGGTCGACCAGCTCCTCGGCCCGCTGCAGGATCTCGCGCTCCTCGTTGCGTGCCCCCGGGAGCTGGAACGCGTGCGACAGCACACCGCCCCTCATGTGGCGGTGCAACGCGATGCGCACGTTGTCGACGATCGTCAGGTACGGGAACAGCCGGACGTTCTGCAACGTGCGGCCGATTCCCAGACCGGCCCGGTCACCCGGCGCGTGGTCGAGAAGGTCCTCGCCCCTGTAGCGGATGACGCCACCGCTCACGGGCTGGAATCCCGAGATGCACTCCATGAGGGTGGTCTTGCCGGCGCCGTTGGGGCCGATGAGCCCCACGATCTCGCCCTGGCGCACCTCGAGGTCGACCGCACCGAGAGCCTGGAGCCCGCCGAAGCGCACGCTGACGCCCCGACAGTCGAGCAGGACCTCGGCGTCGGTCCTCGCCGTGGGACGGGCCGCTTTCGTCCGGGCCCGGGGCGGGGCCTTGCGCGCCGAGGTCGTTCGCGCTGGCGCGCGTCCCGGGGCGCGGAGGGGGCGGCGCCGGGCGCCGTCCGGACTGCTCACGGCTAGAAGCCGTCGACGAAGCCCGGCGTCAGCTGGGTGTACTTGTCGGCGCCGGCCTGGAACACGACCATCTTCGTGTAGCCGTGGGAGAGGTTGGGAGACCCCTTGTAGGTGATGGGCCCGCTCACCAGGTCGCTGTAGCCGTCATAGGTGAGCAGCGCGGCGCGGAAGCGCTCACGCGTCGGGTCGTTGCCGGCGTCCTTGAGGGCCTTCATCCAGAGGTGCACGAGCTGGTAGCCGGCGGTGCCGCCCTGGCCGTCCTTCTTCCAGTCGTCCTCGCCGTTGACCTTCACCCACTGGGCGTGGGCCTCCTTCAGCTGGCCGCACTTCTTGGGGTCACCCTCGTTGGCGTGCTGGTAGTAGCAGCCGCCCGACAGGCCGCGGTATCCCACCCACTGGCCGCCCTGGAGCTGCAGGGCGACATCACTCTCGTGGGCGAAGTTCGAGAACGACCACTTCCATGGGCACCGCTGGCTGACGCACTCCTGCACCTCGCGGCTGGTGGTGATGGGGTCCTGGGCCGGGACGACGATCTGGGCGTTGGCGTCCTTCAGGCCCTGGATCTGGCTGGCGTAGCTGGTCTGCTCGGTGGGCTTCTGCACCTTGACGACCTTGACCAGCTCCATGCCGTTGGCCGACAGCGCCTCCTTGAAGCGGTCGACGGCAGGCTGGATGTAGGGCGTGTCGAGCATGGTCACGCCGACCCTCTTCAGGCCGGAGTAGGGCGAGTCGGCCGGTGTCTTCTTGATCTCCTTGCCCAGGAAGTCGGCCAGCTTCTCGAGGTGGGTGTCGTAGCTGGACGACACCTGGAACATCGAGATGTTCTTGAAGATGCTCTCCGACCCGCCGCCGGCGATGTAGGGCACGCCGCGCTTGCGGGCCTCCGACGCCACCTGGAAGATCTGGTCGACGCCGAGGGTGCCGCTGGCGAAGAACGGCTTGTAGTCGTTGACCAGCGCGTTGGCGGCGGCCTTGCCGCCCTCGACGGTGTACCGGTCGTCGAAGACCTTGTACTCGATCTTGCGGCCGTTGATGCCGCCCTGGTCGTTGAGGTACTTGATGTAGACCGACACGCCCTCGAGGGGGTCCTCGGCCAGGTTGAGCGGAGCACCGTCGAAGGTCACCGGGGCGTGCAGTGCCCACCGCACGGTCTTGTCGGTGATGCCGGTGCGGTCGCCGGCGCCCGACGTCGGCCGGGTGATCCCGGCCGCGGGCTTGGTGGTCGTCTTGGTTCCGGGCTTGGCCGTCGTGGCCACCTTGCCGCCGGCCTGGATGGTGCCCGAGGTGCCGGGCAGCGTCGTGCCAGGGTCGGCGGCCACGGTCGTGGCTGTGCCCTCGGCTTCGGCCTCCGGCGCGGTGAGATCGCTCTCCTCGTCGGTGCCTTCGGCGGTGGCCGCCGTCTTCACCTGGGTGTCGTCGCCCCCGACCATGAACGCGCCGATGACGGCCACGAGGAAGATGAGCACGGCGGCGGCCCCCAGGCCGAGCACGAGTTGCAGGTTGGGCCGCTCCTGCATGCTGCGGAGCGTGTCCATGGGACGAGCCACTCGAACCTCCGACGATCAGGAAATGACGGTGCGAAGCTAGCACCGGCCTCATTCCAACAGCCGTCAGGTGCCTGGGAGGCCCTCGGGCGGGGCGGGCGGCGGCGCCCCCTGGTCGAGCGCCCCGGCAGTGACGACCACCGTCTGCCCCGGGCCCTTGATCCCGTCGCGGCGCAGCCGGGTGGAGATGCGCGTCCGCAGCTCGCGGGCGATCGGGTACTGCTCCCTCGGCGCCGTCCTCACGACCAGGCGGATGGTGAGGCCGTCCTTGTCCATGGCCTGGACCCCCCAGACCTCGGGCGGGTCCAGGATGCGGTCGCTCCAGGCCGGGTCGCCCGCCATGGCCTGGGCCTCCTCGGCGATGGCGGCGCTGGCGGCGGCCACATCGGCCTCGCCGTGGACCTGCACGTCGATGAGGGCGCGGGACCACTCCATCGACGCGTTGCCCACCTTGCGGATCTCACCGTTTGGCACGAACCACACCGTGCCGTCGACGGCGCGCAGGCGGGTCACCCGCAGGGTCACGTCCTCCACCGTGCCGGTCGCGTCGCCCAGGGTGATGATGTCACCGACGCCGTACTGGTCCTCCGAGAGCAGGAAGAGGCCGGAGATGTAGTCGCGCACGAGGCTCTGGGCGCCGAAGCCGAGAGCGACGCCGGCGATCCCGGCGCCGGCGATGAGCGGCGCCAGGTTGAGGCCGAGCTGGTCGAGCACGATGAAGACGGCCAGGACCCACACCGCGCCGGCCACCACGCTGGCCAGGACGTCGCCGACGGTGGCGGCGCGCTGCTCGGCGCGTGCCGACAGTGGCCGCAGCGGCGAGCGCCGGTGCACCGACCGGGTGAAGCGGCGGGCCAGGCGGCCTCCGATGCGGGCCGCGACAGCGGCCACGGCGAAGACCATGACGATCTTGAGGGGCCGGACGAGGAGGAATTCCCCTGATCGGGCCGCGAACTGCGACAGGCCCATCTCGCGGAGCAGGTCGTAGAGATAGCCGTGTTCCACGGAGCAAGCCTCGCGCCCGTGGGTAGCCTCGCCGTGCATGGTCGCGACCCGGAGACGCTCGTGGTGGGGATGGGGGTGGGAGGACGAGGCCCTCACCGACGCCCAGCTCGGACGCATGGCCGGTGGGCCCCGGGCCGCCGCCGCGCGCGGTGACGGCGCCGACGACGACGGGATCCGCACTCCACCGTCGCTCGGAGACCTCGACCTGCGCCGCCCGCGCGTGCGACCTCCGGCCGCGCTGGAGGCGATCTGCTCCTCCTCGATCGAGGAGCGGGCCTCCCACGCCCTCGGCAAGTCCTACCGCGACGTGGTGCGCGCGCTCGACGGCCGCGTCGACCATCCGCCCGATGTCGTGGCCCGGCCGCGGGACGAGGCCGACGTCGCCGCCGTCCTCGACTGGTGTGCCTCGGCGCGCATCGCCGCGGTCCCCTACGGCGGTGGCTCGTCGGTGGTCGGCGGCGTGGAGTGCGACGTCGGGGACGACTACGCCGGCGCCGTCTCGATCGACCTCACTGCTCTCGACCGCGTGCTCGAGGTCGACCGGGCGTCGCGTGCAGCGCGGATCCAGGGCGGCGCGCTCGGTCCGGTGCTCGAGGAGCAGCTCCGGCCCCACGGCTACACGCTGCGCCATTTCCCCCAGTCGTTCGAGTTCTCGACCCTCGGGGGATGGCTGGCCACGCGCTCGGGCGGGCACTTCGCCACGCTCTACACCCACATCGACGACCTGGTGGAGTCCATGCGGGTCGTGAGCCCCGCCGGCGTCATCGAATCGCGACGGCTGCCCGGCTCGGGCGCGGGACCGTCCCCCGACCGCATGTTCCTCGGATCGGAGGGCTCACTCGGGATCATCACCGAGGCGTGGATGCGGGTCCAGGACCGGCCGCAGTGGAAGGCGTCGGCGAGCGTGCGGTTCGGCCACCTCGACGCCGCCGTCGCCGCCTGCAGAGCGGTGTCGCAGGCCGGCCTGTTCCCCACCAACTGCCGCCTGCTGGACGCGGGCGAGGCCGCCGCGTCAGCCGGTGTCACCGACGGCGCGACCGTGCTCCTCCTCGGCTTCGAGTCGGCCGACCACCCCGTCGACGCATGGATGGCGCGCGCCGTGGAGTGCTGCGCGGACCACGGCGGCGAGGTGCCCGACGGTGTGCGGTCATCGTCGACCGAGGGCACGGCCGGGGCGTGGCGCGGGGCCTTCATCCGCGCCCCGTACGGGCGGGACGCGGCGGCCCGGCTCGGGCT
>DATLDH010000080.1:0-5386 GCA_035526015.1 Acidimicrobiales bacterium | reverse complement strand
TACGAGACGGCGAGCGCGTGCATCACGGCTGAACACAAGACCCTGCTCGTGACCCAGCGCCCGGGCGGCTCGGAGAACGTGCGCCGCGGGTTCCCCCACCTCGTGTCAGTCCAGAACGACGACAACCGCAAGATGAAGGAGATGGTCGCGGCGGCCAAGGGTGCCGGATTCTTCCCGGCCAAGGCTGTGTGGAGGCTCGGGATCCTCTCCGACGAGTGCTCACCGGGCCTGTACGACTCGCCGACCGACGGGCTCAAGGCGTACCTGGTCGCGGCGGGCGTGCGGGAGTGGACCGAGTACCGGGGCGCCTGCGACCTGCCGTCAGCCCAGCGCGGTGGGGCCGAGGCCGTGCTGCGCTTCAACCAGGACCACGTGACCCATGTGCTGGTGGCGGCCGGCGTCGGCAACGTCAGGGCGTACCTGAGCGCGGCCGGGGCCGCGGGCTACCGGCCGAAGCACTTCACCGGCGATTACCTCAACATGGCCAGCGGCCACCTGGCCAAGGAGCTGGATCCGCGCAGCTTCGACGGTGCCGTCGGTGTCACCCAGACCCACGCCGGCGAGGGTGTGCTCGGCAGGCCGTTGCCGGCGTTGGCCCAGAAGTGCTCGAAGATCCTCACCGACCATGGCCTGCCGCCCGTCCGATTCGACGGCGCCGACGACCTGGGACGGCACATCGAGGTCCTCGGCCTGTGCGAGAGCTTCCTGCTCTTCCTGCAGGTCGCCACTGCGGCGGGGCCTGATCTCACCCGCTCCACCTGGGTCGGCGCCCTCCCCGGAGTCGGCAACTACCGACCGGCGTATTCCGACCTGGCCCGCTTCGCCCCCCGCGGGAAGATGACGGGCGGCGACACCAGCAAGCTCATCCAGTGGCACGCCAACTGCACCTGCTGGAAGGAGCTGACGCCCTTCGGCCCGTCGGTGGGCTGAGGCGGGAAATGCCGGAGTCTCGGGGATGTTCGCGGCGGGCGGGTGGGCGATCCTCATCCCATGACCATCGCCACCACCACCCGCAGAGCCGCGGGTTTCCTCGGCGCGGCCGCCGTCAGCCTCGTCGCCGGCACCACCTTGGCCGTCCCGGCCCGCGCCGCCCAGCGCTTCGACTACGACGACGACAGGGAGGACACGATGACCGGCCAGTCCGCCGCCGACATCCGGTCGGTCGCCTACGAGGTGAGGGCGCCGAAGTCGGGCGAGCGCCCGCATCTGGTCGTCACCATGGTGCTGGCCGCTCCGCCCGAGCCGGGGATGGACTACCAGACCACTTCGGACGGCACGTGCGGGGGGATCAGCACCGCCTACGGGCCGATTGCCGCGCTCACGGTCGCGCCTGGCACGAGCCGCTCGAACGTGTATTTCGGCTGTGACGGCGAGCTCATCACCCGGACCGCCGTTCCTGACGACGTCTCCGGGACCACGATCCGCTGGTCGGTCCCGCTCGACCGCCTGCCCGGCAAGCTCCGGACCGGCAGCCTCTACGGCTTCAACGCCTTCACCCAGTACGCCGAGCCGGTGCTCGGCCACATCGGGCCGGGCAGCTACGGCCTCCCGCTCGACCGGGCCAGGTCCTACGCCAGCTGGTCGATCGGTTAGAGGCGCTCGGCGATGTGGTCGAGGCAGGCGGTGAGGGCCTCGATGTCGGCCGGGTCGATGGCCGGGAACATGGCGATGCGGAGCTGGTTGCGGCCCAGCTTGCGGTAGCCCTCGGTGTCGACGATGCCGTTGGCCCGGAGCACGCCGCACACGGTGTCGACCGGCAGCGAGTCGTCCAGGTCGATGGTGCCGACCACCGGGCTGCGCGCGGCCTGATCGGCCACGAACGGGCTGGCGAACGACGACGCGTCGGCCCAGCCGTACAGCGTCGCCGCGGACTGCGCGCTGCGGCCGGCGGCGAACGCCATGCCGCCGTTGTCGTTGCTCCACTCGACCTGGGTGGCGAGCAGGAACAGCGTGGCCAACGCCGGGGTGTTGTAGGTCTGGTCGAGCCGGGAGTTCTCGATGGCGATCGACAGGTCGAGGGTCGGCGGCACCCACCGTGAGCCGGCCAGCCGCAAACTCCGCTCGACCGCCGCCGGCGACATGGCCGCCAGCCACAGCCCGCCGTCACCGGCGAAGCATTTCTGAGGGGCGAAGTAGTACGCGTCGACATCGGTCGGGTCGAACGCCACGCCCCCGGCCGCCGACGTGGCATCGACCAGCACGAGTGACCCGGCGTCGGCCGCCGACCGGTCGAACCCCAGTGGCATCGCCACGCCGGTGGAGGTCTCGTTGTGGGTGAGGGCGTAGGTGTCGATGCCCTCATGGGGCGCGGGGCGCGGGGCCGTCCCCGGCTCGGACCTGATCACCTCGGGCTCGCCCAGGTGCGGCGTCGCCCCCACGGCGGCGGCGAACTTGGAGGAGAACTCCCCGAAGCTCAGGTGCTGGCTGTGCTGCTCGATGAGGCAGAACCCGGCAATGTCCCAGAACGCCGTCGACCCGCCGTTGCCGAGCACGACCTCGTACCCGTCGGGCAGCGAGAACAGATCGGTGAGCCCCCGGCGCACCCGCCCGACCACCGACTTCACGCCGTCCCGGCGGTGGCTGGTGCCCATGTAGGACGGCCCCGCCGCGGCGAGGGCGTCGAGCGCCGCCTGAGGCACCTTGGACGGCCCGGAGCCGAACCGGCCGTCGCCGGGGAGCAGGTCCGGCGGGATCTCGATATGCGGAAGGGCGCCCGTGGTCACTGTGCCACTATCGGTGCTCCCGCCGACCGAGGGCAAAGTCATAGCCATGTCACGTGTCTCCCAACGGATCGCGGCCGTCGCCGAGTCGGCCACGCTCGCCATCGACGCCAAGGCCAAGGCCCTCAAGGCGGCTGGCGAGAAGGTCGTCAGCTACGGCGCCGGCGAGCCCGACTTCCCGACGCCCGACCACATCGTGGAGGCGGCCGCCGCCGCGTGCCGCGACCCGAAGAACCACCGGTACACGCCGACCTCGGGCCTGCCGGAGCTGCGCGAGGCCATCGCCGCCAAGACGGCCCGTGACTCCGGGTTCGCCGTCAACGCGGCCCAGGTGCTCGTCACCAACGGCGGCAAGCAGGCCGTGTACAACGCCTTCGCCACGCTGTGCGACCCGGGCGACGAGGTGCTGGTGCCGGCGCCGTACTGGACGACCTATCCCGAGGCCATCACCCTCGCCGGCGGCGTTTCCGTCGAGATCCCCACCGATGAGACCACCGGCTTCCGCGTCACCGTCGAACAGCTGGAGGCGGCGCGCACCGACCGGACCAAGGTGCTGCTGTTCGTGTCGCCGTCGAACCCGACCGGCGCCGTCTACCCCCGCGACGAGATCGAGGCCATCGGGCGCTGGTGCGTCGACCACGGCATCTGGGTCTTGACCGACGAGATCTACGAGCACCTCGTCTACGGCGAGGCCCGCCACCACTCGATGCCGGCCGTCGTGCCCGAGCTGGCCGACCGCTGCATCGTCGTCAACGGCGTGGCCAAGACCTACGCCATGACGGGATGGCGGGTGGGGTGGCTCATCGGCCCGCCCGACGTGGTCAAGGCGGCCACCAACCTGCAGTCGCACGCCACGTCCAACGTGGCCAACGTGTCGCAGCGCGCCGCCCTCGCCGCGGTGTCGGGCGACCTGACGGCCGTGGCCATGATGCGGGAGGCCTTCGACCGCCGGCGCCGGACCGCCCACACCATGCTGGAGGCCATTCCCGGCATCACGTGCGTCGAGCCCGAGGGCGCGTTCTACGCCTTCCCCAACCTCACCGGTCACCTGGGCAAGCCCATCCGCGGCCGTACGCCGACGACCACCCTCGAGCTGGCCGAGATCATCCTCGACGAGGTGCTCGTCGCCATCGTCCCTGGCGAGGCGTTCGGCGCGCCCGGTTACGCCCGTCTGTCCTACGCCCTGGGTGACGACGACCTGGGCGAAGGGCTGCTCCGCATCGGCGACCTGTTCGCCGAGGGCGAGTAGCGGGGAGTAGGAAGAGCCGATGGCGCGCATCCTCGTCACCGAAGTGCTGGCCGAGCGCGGCCTCGCGCTCATGCGAGACGCCGGCCACGAGGTCGACGTCCAGCTCGACCTCACCCCCGAGCAGCTGCGGGGGGCACTGCCCGGCGCCCACGCCATCGTCATCCGCTCGGCGACCAAGGTCATGGCCGACGAGATCGAGGCGGGCCGCGATCTCGTCGTCATCGGCCGGGCGGGAGTCGGTGTCGACAACGTCGATGTCGAGGCTGCGACCCGCCGGGGCGTGATCGTGGTCAATGCGCCGGTGTCCAACATCATCGCCACCGCCGAGCTCACCCTGGGGCTGCTCCTCGCCCAGGCGCGCAACATCACCCAGGCCGGCGCCGCCCTGAAGCAGGGCCGTTGGGAGCGGGCGCGGTGGGAGGGCGTCGAGCTGTTCGGCAAGACCCTCGGCATCCTCGGCATCGGGCGGGTCGGGACCCTGGTCGCCCAGCGGGCCCATGCGTTCGGCATGCGCGTGATCGCCTGGGACAAGTGGATGTCGGCCGAGCGGTTCCGCATCCTCGGCATCGAGCCGTTCGAGCTGGACGAGGTCGTGGCCCAGGCCGACTTCCTCACCATCCACCTGCTCAAGACACCGGAGTCGGTCGGCCTCGTGGGTAGGGACCTGCTGGCCAAGGCCAAGCCCGAGCTGCGGCTGGTGAACACCTCGCGCGGGGGCATCGTCGACGAGGACGCGCTGGCCGAGGCCGTCCGCTCGGGGCAGATCGCCGGAGCCGCTCTCGACGTCTTCACCGTCGAGCCGACCACGTCGTCGCCGCTGTTCGAGCTGGACGATGTCGTCGTCACCCCCCATCTGGCGGCCAGCACGGGCGAAGCCCAGGACAAGGCCGGTGTCACCATCGCCGAGCAGGTCGTGCTGGCCCTGGCCGGCGAGTTCGCCCCGTTCGCCGTCAACATCGCGGCGTCGGCGGCGTCGGAGACCACGCGCCCGTTCGTCGAGCTGGCCGAGCAGCTGGGTCGGATCTTCGGGTCGATGACGGCGTCACTGCCAGGCGTGCTCGAGGTCCACTTCGAAGGCGGTCTGGCCGACCAGGACACGCGCATCCTGACCCTCTCGGTGCTGAAGGGCCTGTTCTCCGCCTCGGGCGAACCCGTGTCGTATGTCAACGCCCCGCAGCTGGCCGCCGAGCGCGGCGTCGAGGTCCGCGAGACGACGTCGGTGACCGCCCAGGACTACGTCAACCTGATCACCGTGAAGACGGGCGAGCACTCCGTCGCCGGCACCCTGACCCAGCGCGGTCAGCCGCGGCTCGTGATGGTCGATGACCACCTGGTCGAGGTGCCGCCCGCCGAGCACATGCTCGTCATCCGCAACGACGACCGCACCGGCATGATCGGGGTCGTGGGCACGCTGCTG
>DATLDH010000152.1:0-6507 GCA_035526015.1 Acidimicrobiales bacterium | reverse complement strand
CCTCGGGGGTGTCAGCACCAGCAGGACCGCCTACGAACGCGCTGAGAAGCACGGCCGCCCCTGCGGTTGCAGTAAGCCGACGAACGATTCCCATCTTTCACACCTTCCTGATTGTTGGCCCTCTCGGGCTTGAGCTGGTTTTCCCGCCAGGGATTGCTGTTGTACCCAGCTAGAACGACTGATTCGCCGCCTGATGACGCAGTTCCTGCCCCAGATTTCGACGACGTGTGAACACTTCGGGTTACGAACCACTTTCCCGCCGCATCGCGGCGTGAGCGTGGAGCACGACATCCGGCAGGAGAGGACCGATGAATGGCACCTCGGTCGACGCCCGGTAACGGAGTCGCACCTCCACTGTACCCGACCCTCGTCGCTGACCGCGGATCGTGACCGAAAGGCGTCGGGCATCCAGTCCACTCCGGCCCGCGGCCGCCACTGTGGGTGGTCGCCGGTCGTCACTGACGGCGGCTTCCCGCACCGCCTCCCTGGCGGCATGCACCACCAGCACCTGATCCCTGATCACCAGCCCCAGCTGCACGAGCCCCAGCAGCAGGACCATGACCAGCGGCATGACGAGCGCCAACTCGACGGCAGCCTGCCCCCGGTCCGGTCTGGTCACTTGGTGCGCGAGAGGAGTTGATCGAAGACGGCGTCGAGGAGGCGGCCGACGCGGTTGGTGCGGGTGGCCCAGGCGACGATGAGGAGGGCGACGGCGGCGGCGCCGAGGAGGACGAGGGCGTACTCGGCCGACGCCTGGCCCCGCTCGGACCGCTGGACGCGTCGGATGACCGTGCCCACGGGGTCGACGAGCAGGCTGATGTAGAGGGTGACGATGCGCGCCGGCATGGCGTGCTCCTTTCGGGTCGGGATGCTCAGAGGCGCAGCGACTCGAGGGCGCCGGCGAGGAGGGGCGCCACCGTGAGCAGCGCGAAGGCGGGGAGGATGCAGCAGACGAGCGGGAACAGCATCAGCACCGGGACGCGGCGGGCAGCCGCCTCGGTGCGGCGACGCTGGTGGGCCCTGACCTCCACGGCGAGCCGGTCGAGGGCCTCGATGAGCGGGACGCCGTAGCGGTCGCCGGCCGACAGCGCCGCCGACAAGGCGCGGACGTCCTCACCACAGCGGGCCGGGAGCTCGTCGAGGAGGTCGGCGATGCGGACCCCCTTGGCGGCACGGCCGCAGAGCACACCGAGCTCGACGGCCAGTGGTCCCACCCCGCGGCGGGCGACGGCCTCGACGGCGAGGCGCACGTTGCAGCCGGCACCGGCGGCGAGCACGAGGAGATCGACCACCTCGGGCAGGTCGGCGGCCAGGGCGGCCCGGCGGACCGCCTCGCGCCGACGGCGGAGGACGGGCGGCGCGAGGAGGAAACCGAGCGCGACGGTGGTGGCCAGCGCCGGGCCGACGGCCGCGAACCCGGCGACGCCGGCGAGGACGGCGGCGCCGACGCGCCGCGCCGCCGCCGGGTCGGGTGTGCGGCGGCTGACGCGGAACAGGGCGCCGCCGACGAGCTCGCAGGCCAGCGCCACCGATGCCGACAGGCTCCGGGCGGGAGCCTGAGGCTCGGGCCCGGCCATGGCCGGCACACCGCGCGATCCGGGTGCCGAAGGCCGGAGTCGCGCCGCCGCGGCAAGGGCGAACGCGCCCCACACCACGCCGATCAGCGCGGCAGTCACCGCAGCCTCGTGAGGTGGCCCATCCACAGGGCACCGGCGGCGTCGAGGGCGAGGCCGGCACCGAGCACGACCAGGCCCAGTGGCGTCCCGACGAGGAACGTCCCGACACGCGGATCGGTCGTGCCGGCGACGACGCAGAAGCCGAGCGGCGCGATGGCGATCACCATCGCCGACATCCGCGCCTGCGACGCCAGCGCCCGCGCCTCTCCCGCGACTCCGAGGCGCTGGCGCACGGTGACGGCGACGCCGTCGACCGCCCGGGCCTGCGCGCCACCCGTCTCGGCTCCCAGACACAGGGCGGCGACGGCCAGCCGGATGGCCGGGAGGCGTCGGCGTGCCGCCCATTCCTCGAGCGCGGCGGTGACGGCCACTCCCCGTCCGGTCGCCGCGGTCACCAGGATCAGGTCGTCCCGCAGCATCGGCGGTGCGGTCGCCGCCGCCTCGGCCAGCGCCATGGCCAGCGACGCTCCGGAGCGGAGGCTGCGAGCGACAGCGTCGAGAACGAGGGGGACCGCCGCCTCGGTCACCAGGTCGCGTCGGTGGCGCAGCAGCCACCACGCCACGGTGGGCGCCAGCGCCACGACGAGCTCGGCGAGCACGGCGGGAGCAACACCGGCGGTTGCGACGACGACCACCGGCAACGTGACGGCGACCGCCACCCAGGCCCACCACGCCCCGGTGTCGTCGACCGGGAGGGCGACCTCGGCCAGCCTGGCCCTGCACCAGACCGGTGGGGCCGGCAAACGACGGGCGGCGTCGCCGCCGGGCGCCGCCACGCGCCGCCGGGCCCGTGCAGCGGCGGCCTCGGCGAGGACGGCGCGCCAGAGGATGCAACCGGTCAGCACCGACCCCGCCGCGGTCAGTCCCGCGGCCACGCCCGCGCCACTCACGAATCCCACCTGGCGGGCCGTACCGCCTGGGCCACGACGCCTGTCTCGTCGGCGATGACGCGCACGGCGACAGCCCGGCCGTCGTCGACGGTCGCGCCGTCGGGCTCGACCTCGGCCACAGTGACCACGCGGCGGAGACCGCCGGCGCCCCGTCGAACCTGCACCACGAGGTCGACGGCGGCACGCAGCTGTTGCCGGACGGCGGCCAGTGGCAGGGCGACCGACCCCATGAGCACCATCGTCTCGATGCGACGGACGGCGTCGACCGGGCTGTTGGCGTGGCAGGTCGACAGCGACCCCTCGTGACCGGTGTTCATGGCCTGCAACATGTCGAGTGCCTCGGGGCCACGGACCTCACCGACCACGATGCGGTCGGGGCGCATCCGCAACGCGTTACGAACCAGCTCGCGGATCCGCACCTCGCCGGCCCCCTCCGCGTTCGCGGGACGGGCCTCGAGCCGCACCACGTGGTCCTGGGAAAGGCTGAGCTCAGCGGCATCCTCGACGGTGATGATGCGCTCACCGCGTGGGATCTCCCCGGCCAACGCGTTGAGCAGGGTCGTCTTGCCGGCGCCGGTGCCCCCGGACACCACGACGTTGGCGCGTGTGCGTACCGCGTGGCGCAGGAGGTCGGCCACGCCGGGCGGGCACACGTCGTCGAGGGGCACGGCCCGCACGGTGAAACGGCGGATGGTGAGGCATGGCCCGTCGACCGCCAACGGTGGGACGACGACGTTGACGCGCGACCCGTCGGACAGGCGCGCGTCGACGAGCGGGCACGAGCGGTCGGCCCGCAACCCCAACGGAGAGACCACCCGCTCGATGAGATGGAGGATCACGTCGGTGTCGACGACGACACCGGTGCACTCGAGCCGCCCATGGCGCTCGATCCACACCGGGCCGGGGCCGTTCACCATCACCTCGCTCACGGCGGGGTCGACGACGAGCGGATCGAGGGGCCCGAGACCGACGACGTCGGACAGCACTTCGGCGACCACGCGCTCGGCCGCGTCGGGCGTGAGCAGCGGCGCCTCGCGCCCGACGGCATCGAGCACGACGTCGCGCTCCACCGCCGCCGACGGCTCGAGCTCGTCGAGCAGCCGCCGGTGCACGCGCTGGCGCAGCGAGCCGCTCACGCGGCGGCCCGCACGGCCCGCTCGAGGCTGCGGGGCACACGAAAGGAAAGGAGCCCGGCATCGACGACGCGCGCGATCGACTCGTCCCACGCGATGCAGGTGCGGACCGGGACACCGAGCACGTCCTCGACGTCCTTGGCGCCGAGGGAGCGCTTCGGCTCGCTGACGAGGACGACGCCGGACGGCCGCAGCGGCGCCGCCACCGCCCTGCGCAGGGCGAGGTAGCAGGGCCGGATCACCAGCAGCGACAGCGAGGCGGCACCGGCGATGGCCCACCCCGCCGGCGCCGGCGACGAGCCGCAGTCGACCACGACGTGACGGGAGTCGCTGGAGAGGGCCGCGGCCAGGCGCTCGCCGTCGGCGCCGTCCCATCCGGCCAGACCGCGCGGGAGCAGCGACAGGTCGCCTCCCACTGCGATCTCGAGCCGCCCCAGGGCGTCGGTCGGGACCTCGGGCCCGGCGGCCAGCC
This sequence comes from Acidimicrobiales bacterium, assembly GCA_035526015.1. Classification (GTDB taxonomy): domain Bacteria; phylum Actinomycetota; class Acidimicrobiia; order Acidimicrobiales; family DATLDH01; genus DATLDH01. Next base: position 2,336 of record DATLDH010000152.1, on the reverse strand, counting down.
AGTCGGAGACACCGGGCCCGGCCGGCTCGGGCAGTCCGAGCACGGCGGGCGCATCACCCGCCATGTCCACCAGCACGACCCCACCGGGGGTGGTGCGGGCAAGAACGAGGGCGAGGGACGCGGCCACCACGGTGGTGCCGCTTCCCCCCTTCACGGACCAACAGGCGGTGAGCATGGGGCCTCCCCGGGCGCGACGAACAGGGCCTGGGGGAAGGGGTGAGGCGACCGTAGATCGCGCGGCCGGTGATGACAAGGGCCTCTCACGTTTCGCGCGTCAGGCGGTTGGGCATCGACGCCCCATGCCCGCACTGCTCCTCGCCATCCCCGGCACATTCGCCACGGTCTGCTTCCTGCTGGCCCTGACCGAGACGATGGAGCGCCGGGTGCTGTCGCCGCGGGCGCTCGTGGTGCGGGTCGCCCGCGACCGCCGGGCCACACCCGAGCACGCCGAGCTGCTCGTCAGCCAGCAGCTGGCGAGATTCTTCAACGCCGGGCACTAGACCGTCGGGCATGGGCCCGACCCCCCGGCGTGCCGCGTTCTTCGACCTCGACAAGACGGTCATCGCCAAGGCCTCGATGGTCGCCTTCGGCAAGCCGTTCTACCGACAGGGCCTGATCTCGCGGCGACTGCTCGTCCGGGCACTCTGGGCCCAGCTCGTCTACCTGCAGCTCGGTGCCAGCGAGGAGAAGCTGGCCCGGGTCCGGGAGCAGGTGCTGCGGCTCACGCGCGGGTGGGAGCAGGCCAAGGTCTCCGCCGTCGTGCGCGACACCCTCGACGCCGTCATCGAGCCGATCATCTACAGCGAGGCCCTGGAGCTGCTCGAGCACCACAAGGCCGAAGGGGACCTGGTCCTGCTCGTCTCGGCCTCACCCGAGGAGATCGTGCGACCGCTGGCCGACTACCTCGGCGTCCATGAGGTCATCGCCAGCCGGGCCGAGATCGATGACGACGGTCGCTACACGGGGCAGATGGCGTTCTACTCCTACGGGCCCTACAAGGCCGAGGCCATACACGCGTTGGCTGCGGCCGAGAACCTCGACCTGACCGCGTCGTACGCGTACTCGGACTCCTACACGGACATGCCGATGCTCGAGTGCGTCGGCCACCCCGTCGTCGTCAATCCCGATCGCGTGTTGCTGAAGCTGGCTCGCGAGCGCGAGTGGGAGGTCCGGCAGTTCGTGAGGCCGGTGCGCCTGCGGGACCGCATGCCGGTGCCGCCGGCCCGTCCCACGATCGCCGTGGTCGCCGGTGGAGCGCTGGCGACCGCGGGTGCGCTGGTGTGGCGGGCGACGCGTCCCGCGCCGTCGCCGCCTAGCCGCGGCGCAGCACGATGGCTCCGACGCCACCGGCCAAGACCGACCCGATGAGGATGCCGAGCTTGGCGGCCTGCTCCAGCGAATGGCCGGAGAACGCCAGCTCGGTGACGAACAGCGACACGGTGAAGCCGATGCCGGCGACCGACCCGATCCCCGCGACCTGCACCCAGGTGATCCCCGGGGGGAGCAGGCACAGTCCGCTGCGCACGGCCAGCCAGGACGCTCCGACGATGCCCGCGACCTTGCCGATGACCAGTCCGACCACCACTGCGGCTGCGACGCGACCGGCACCGGGGGCCGCAAACGTGTCGCGGCTGATCGCCACCCCTGCGTTGGCCAGGGCGAACACTGGCACCACGACGAAGCCGGTCACCGGGTGAAGGAGGGTCGTGGCGCGCTGGGCCCATGGACGACGCCCGGCCGGCACGAGGAGGCCCAACGCCACTGCGACCACGCTGGGGTGGATCCCCCCGGCGAAAAAGACGGCGATGACGACGACAGCACCGATGTCGTCGACGACGGCCAGGGTCAGCAGGAACAGGCGGAGGGACGCAGGTACGCGACGGCCGAGCACGGCGACGACACCGAGAGCGAAGGCGATGTCGGTGGCCATGGGAATGGCCCAACCCGCGGCGCCCGGTCCCCGGCCGGCGACGACTGCGTACAGGGCGGCGGGCACGACCATCCCGCCCATCGCGGCGATGGCCGGCAGCGCGGCGACCCGCCAGCGCCGCAACTCCCCGACGACGACCTCGCGCTTGATCTCCAGTCCGACGACGAAGAAGAACAGCGCCATCAGCCAGTCGTTGACCATGTGGCGCACGCCGTCGTCGAAGAGCCGACCGTACGACGCGCGCCACGGCGAGTTGGCCCAGACCAGCGCGGCAACGGTCGTCACCAGGAGCACGGCACCACCGACGGCCTCGGTGTGCTCGAAACGGCGCTCGGCGGTGTCCATGGGACAACCATGGCCGATTAGGTTCGCCGCCGGAGGCGTCAGCTGACCTGGTGGCAGCCCC
>DATLDH010000149.1:0-27270 GCA_035526015.1 Acidimicrobiales bacterium | reverse complement strand
CGTTGATCAGAGCACCGACCCCATCGGTCGTGAGGCACCCGTCCGGCTTGCAAGGTGCGCAGGAAAGTGAGTGGAGCGCCGACGTGCGCACTCGCCAGTCAGGGTCACCGGTCGCCGCCACCAAGGCCCGTTCGATGCGCTCGTCGTGGGGTGCGTGGTCGAGGATGCCGGCGCAGGCGGCGCGGACAACTGGGGTCCCTTGGAAGAGGCCGCGCAGCAGCGCGTCACAGCTCTGCGGCATGTCGTCGAAGAGCGCCGAGCGCGCCGCCTCCGACTTCCACGGCATCCCGAGCTCGAGGACGAGGCCGTCGTAATCCATGGCATGACGGTAGGGCGGGCGACATCCGCCGGCGAGAGAAATTGCTCAGTCGTCGTCGATGGAGATCTCGAGGGCGCCGAAGACCGCCATCGACAGCGGCAGGACCTGGTCGCTGCCAATGACGACGCCCCGCAGAGCCTCCCCGCCGCGGACGCCGTCCAGGCGCGACCCGTGCAGGCGCGTGCCGGTCATCGAGGCCTTGTCGAAGTCGGTGCCGTGGAGCATGCACCCCTCGAACCGGCTCGTCGCCAGGCGGGCCGAGCAGAACTCGGCGGTGCTGAGGTCGCAGCCGGTGAACGTGGCCCGCTCCCAGGTCGAGAACCGGAAGTTGGCCTCGTCGAGCTTGCAGTCGTCGAACACGACGTCGATCGCCTTCACGTTGGCCGCCACCAGGCCGCTCATCCGGCAGCGGACGAATTGGGCCCTGGCCATCGTCACATCCACCAGCTGCACCGCGGACAGGTCACAGTCGTAAAAGGTCACGTCCAGCAGGCGCTCGCCCACGATCTCCTGGCCGGTGAACCGCTCGCCCCGGAACTCGGCGTCCTGCCAGTCGGTCACGCGAGTACCCGCCGTTACTCGCCGCCGAGGCCCTGCTCCGGCCGCATGGTCGGGAACAACGTGACGTCGCGGATGTGGGGTTGGTCGGCGAACAGCATGACCAGGCGGTCGATGCCGATGCCGAGCCCGGCCGTCGGCGGCAGCCCGTAGTCGAGGGCCCGCAGGTAGTCCTCGTCGATGTCCATCGCCTCGAGGTCGCCGGCCAGGCGCTGGGCGACCTGGTCCTCGAACCGCCGCCGCTGGTCGTCGGCGTCCTGGAGCTCGCTGAAGGCGTTGAACATCTCGCGGCCGGTGATGATCCCCTCGAAGCGTTCGACCACACCCGGCATCTCGCGGTGGGTGCGCGCCAGCGGCGACACCTCCTGCGGATAGTCGAGGACGAACGTCGGGTCCCAGAGCTGGGCCTCGGTCGTGGCTTCGTACAGCTCGAGAATGAGCTTCCCCGCACCCCATTCGTCCTTCACCGCGACGCCGTGGTCCGACGCGGCGCGACGCAGCTCGTCGATGGGCGTGCGCAGGTCGACACGGACCCCGGCGTGCTCCTCGATCAGGTCGACCATCGTCGCCCGGCGCCACGGGGGCGTGAGGTCGACGGGCCGACCGCCGTAGGTCAGCTTCGTCGTCCCGAGGCACTCCTGGGCGAGCCACGACACGAGGCCCTCCGACAGCTCCATCATGTCGGTGTAGTCGCCGTAGGCCTGGTACAGCTCGAGCATCGTGAACTCGGGCTGATGGCGGGGCGAGAGACCCTCGTTGCGGAAGCACCGGCCGATCTCGAACACCCGCTCGAACCCGCCCACGACGAGTCGCTTCAGGAACAGCTCGGGCGCGATGCGCAGATGCAGATCGACGTCGAGGGCGTTGTGGTGGGTGGTGAACGGCTTGGCTCCGCCCGTCACGGAGTGGAACATCGGCGTCTCCACCTCGAGAAAGGCGCGCTCCTCGAGCCAGCGACGAGTGAGGCTGAGCATGCGGCTGCGCAGCACGAACGTGGGCCGCACCTCCTCGCTCACCCACAGGTCGACATAGCGCTGGCGGTAGCGCGTGTCAGGGTCGGTCAGCCCGTGCCACTTGTCGGGGAACGGCCGCCTGGTCTCGGCCAGCACGACCCACTCGGCGACCTTCACCGAGAGCTCTCCCCGCCTGGTGGCGATGACCTCGCCGGTGGCGCCGATCCAGTCCCCGATCGACAGACGGCCGAGCTCCTCGAAGCGGGGCGTGTCGGCGGCCGCGGCGAACAGCTGGATGCGACCGGAGGAGTCGGCCATGGTGGCGAAGACGAGCTTGCCCTGCGAGCGCACCAACATCAGGCGTCCGGCGACCGACACGTTGGTGCCGGTCTCGGCGCCGGGGGCGAGCCCGGGGAACTCGGCGGCGATGGCCGCGGCCGAGTGCGTCCGCTCGAAGCGGTAGGGAACGCGCGCCGTCACAGGTGAGTTCCTAGCCGGTGTCGGTGTTGCGCTGGTAGACGATTCGGGTGCCGTGCAGGGTCAGCCACGGCTCGTGGTGCTGGATGCGGCTGGTGAGCGGCGCGATGACCGCGCTCAGACCGCCGGTCGCCACCACGGTGCAATCGGCACCGAGCTCGGCCTCGATGCGCGCCACCAGGCCGTCGACCTGGGCGGCGAAGCCGTACATGGCACCCGAGGAGATCGACTCGGCCGTGCTCTTGCCGATGACCTGGCGGGGCTCGGTGAGCTCGACCCGGCGCAGGGCGGCGGCGCGCGCGTACAACGCGTCGAGGCTGATCTCGATGCCGGGGACGATGGCGCCACCGAGGTACTCGCCCTTGGCCGAGATGGCCTCGAACGTGGTGGCCGTGCCGAAGTCGACGACGATCGTCGGCCCGCCGTAGAGATCGAAGGCGCCGACGGCGTCGGCGATCCGGTCGGGCCCGACCTCGCGTGGGTTGTCGTAGAGGATCGGCATGCCGCTCTTCACGCCCGGCCCGATGACGACCGGCGCCAGGTCGAAGTGGCGCTCGCCCATCTCGCGTAGCGCGGCGGTGACGGTGGGCACGGACGAGGCGATGGCGATCCCGTGCACCTCGGCATCGGGGTCATGGCCCCCCAACGCGAGGAGTTGACGGACCATCAGGGCGTACTCGTCGGCGGTGCGGTTGGCCTGGCTGGCGATGCGCCAGTGCTCGATCGGCTCCACGGCCTTGGAGAGCTCCAGCGGGTAGAGGCCGAACAAGGTCTGGGTGTTGCCGGCATCGACGGCGAGCAGCATCAGAGATCGAGCCCGATGTCGAGGGATGGCGCCGAGTGCGTCAGCGCGCCCACCGAGATGTAGTCGGGGCCGGCCGCGGCGTACGCGGTCACGGTCTCCAGAGTGATGCCTCCCGACACCTCGACGAGGCATCGCCCGGCCACCAGCGCCACGCATTCGGCGACCTGGGCCGGCGTCATGTTGTCGAGCAGCACGATGGGGACTCCCGCGTCGACGGCCTCGGACACCTGGTTGATGCGATCGCACTCGACCTCGATGCGACGGTCAGGGAACGACTCGCGGGCGCGTGCCACCGCCTCGATGATGCCCACCGCTCCCAGGTGGTTGTCCTTCACGAGGAACTCCTCCGACAGCGACGACCGGTGGTTCACCCCGCCGCCGGCGCGCACGGCCGCCTTCTCGAGGGCCCGAAGTCCTGGGGTGGTCTTGCGCGTGTCGCGGATGGCGCACGCCGGGTTCGCCGCAGTCGCCGCCTCGACGTAGCGCCGCGTCAGCGTCGCCACACCTGAGAGATGGCCGAGGAGGTTGAGTGCGGTCCGCTCGGCGGTGAGCAACGCGCGCGTGGGCCCGTCCACGGTTGCCAACACGTCACCGGTGGCGATGCGGTCGCCGTCGTCACGCAGCCACACGGCTTTCACGTGCGGGTCCACGCGGGAGAAGGCCTCGTCGGCGCACATGCGGCCGGCCAGCACGCCGGGCTCACGCGCCACCAGTCGGGCCGAGGTGTGCGAGTCGTCGGGAACGAGCGAGGCGGTGATGTCGCCGTCGGGCCCGAGGTCCTCGGCCAGGGCACGGGCCACGACGTCGGCCACCGCGTTGGTGGGCGGATGCACGCTCACGTCAGGACCACACGACGGGCGAAGGCGGCCGACGTCCCGGGGAAGTCGGTCCGGGTGTGGGCGCCCCGACTCTCCTCACGGTGGACGGCGACGTCCACCAGAGCGCCGGCCACCTCCACCAGGTTGCGCAGCTCGAGCGCCTCCGGCCCTCCGCCCACGGCGGCCTCCCCCACCTCGTCGACTGCGGCCCGCGTGGCGGCAAGCGACGCCGCATCCCGCAGCACGCCGGCGCCGCCGGTCATGGCGCGCTGGAGACGATCCCGCAGCTTGCCGAGATCGTCGCCATCGCTGGTGGGCTCGACCGGCTTGCGGCGGTCGAGGTGGTCGGCCGAGTCGTCCAGGACCGCCCGCATTGCTCCGGTCGCAACCGCGCCGTCGCGCCCCGCGTCGATGGCCTCCACGACGCGCGCTGCGAACACCATCCCTTCCAGCAGGGAGTTCGACGCCAGGCGGTTGGCGCCGTGCACGCCTGTGCACGCCGTCTCGCCGCACGCCCAGAGGCCCCCCAGGGCCGATGCGCCGTCGAGGTCGGTGACGATGCCGCCGGACAGGTAGTGCGCGGCCGGGGCGATCGGCAGCCAGTCACGGCCGGGGTCGAGGCCGATCTGCGCGAGGGAAGCGGCGATGGTGGGGAAACGCTCGGCGAACCGCTCGAGCCCGGTGGCGTCCAGCCACAGGTGGTCGACGCCCTGGGCCGCCATGCGCGCCGTCATGGCCCGGCTGACCTGGTCGCGCGGCAGCATCTCGTCGACGAACTGGTGGCCGTCGGCATCGCGCAGGAGGGCGCCGTGACCCCGCAGTGCCTCGGACAGCAGCGGCCGCGGCATGGCGGGGTGGTGGAGGGCGGTCGGGTGGAACTGCATGAACTCGACGTCGGCCACCGGCACACCCGCCCGCAGGGCCATGGCGATGCCGTCGCCCGTCGCCTCCCTGGGGTTCGTCGTCACGGCGTAGAGCTGGCCGGCGCCGCCGGTCGCCACCAGGGTGTGGTGGGCCGACACGTTCTGCACGGAGTGATCGGGCGCGAGGGCGCGGACGCCGCGGCACCGGCCGCCCTCGACGACGAGGTCGACGGCGATCCAGTGCTCCATGACGGCGGCCGCCGTGGCCCGCACCGCCTCCACCAACGCCCGCTCGATCTCGGCCCCGGTCGCGGCGCCGCCGGCGTGGACGACACGCGGGTGGGTATGACCGCCCTCGCGCGCCAGCAGGAGGCCTCCCTCGGCGTCGCGGTCGAACTCGGCACCGAGGGCGATCAGCTCGTTGACGCGCGCCGGTCCCTCGTCCACCAGCACGCGCACGGCCTCGACGTCGCACAGCCCGGCCCCGGCCGCGAGGGTGTCGGCCAGGTGCTGGTCGGTGGAGTCCTCGTCGCCGCCGAGCACAGCCGCGACCCCGCCCTGGGCCCAGCGCGTCGCCGACTGCACGAGCTCCCCCTTGGTCAGCACGCCGACGCGGAGGCCAGTGCCGGCGGCCCGCACCGCGGCCGACAGGCCGCCGACGCCGCTGCCGAGCACCAGCAGGTCGAGCTCAGCCATCGCCCGACGCTACCGAAAGGGCGCACTCGACCAACCGCCCCAGCTCGGGGGACCAACTGGGGTCGTGGGTGCCCTCGATGATGCGCTGGTACCCGATGGCGTAGTGGAGGTACGAGAGCGGCTCGGCCTCCGACCAGGCCCGACGCAAGTCGTCGGCGGGCCGCTCGGCCGCCCATCCGTCGAGGTAGGTGGCGACCGAAGCCGCTTGGTCCTTGGACCGACCCAGCCAGGCGGAGAGATCCATGAACGGATGACCCCAGGCCGCGTCGGTCCAGTCGAACACGATGAACGAGCCGTCGGGCGACGCCACCGAGTTCCACTGATGGAAGTCGCCGTGGACGACTGTCTCCGGCAGCCCCGCCTCACGCAGGACGGCGACCCGCCGCGTCAGGTCGGGCAGGGCGGCGCCGAGCTTCTTTCGCACGGCCGGATCGAGCAGGTCGGCGCGGTCGGCCAGGGCGAGCACGTCCTGCTCGAGCCGGTCGAGGCCGCGGTCGGGACAGCCGACCCCGAGGATCTCGTCACGTCGGCCGACCGTGGCCCGTTGCAGCTCGGCGAGGCGCCGCAGCGCATCGTCCGGCGCGCCGGTGTCCGGCGACCCGTCGAAACGCACCATCAGCCAACGGTGGTTCGAGCGGTCGACGGCGAGCGGCTCGGGCACCGAGCCGGGGACGAGGCCGTGCAGGAGCTCGATGAGCGGGCCCTCGGCGGCGAAGAGCGGCGGGACCTGCTTGAGCACGACACCGCCCCGGTCGGTCGGGACCATGAGCACGGCCGAGATCGACCAGTGCTTCAGCTGCTCGATGGCGCCGCTGCGGGTGTGGCCGACCCGCGCCAGCTCGTCCTCCACCCACGCTGTGGCCTCGTTCCACCAGCCCGGCCGCTGCCAGGCCGGCCGTTCGGGCGGGACGGCATCGCGGTCGGTCCTCCACGCTCTCACGGCCTCGTCGTCGAGCTCGGCGACCGCCACCCAGCGCGTGGTCTCCGGCGGCGGTTCGCCGTGCAGCTCCATCTCCACCACCCGGTCGTCGTCCTGACGGGCGACGGTGCGCACCCGCGTCGCCGGGGCCCCGATGCGCTGGGAGACGTGCCAGGTGAAGGCGCCGTCTATCGGCACGTACTCCGGGAACGTCATGGTGGGCAGGTCCCACGCTCCGTCGTCCCCCTGCACCATCAGCACCGCGGCGCCGTCGGGCGCCGGGATGATGACCCTGGCGGTGGCGATCGCTACAGCGCCAGGTCGAGCTCGGCGTCGACCCTGGCCATGGTCTCGTCGATCACCCGGTTGGCCTTGTCGACGTGGACGATGGTCGGCTCGTACCCGTCGAGCTCGGCATCGTCGTAGTCGGCATAGGTGATCACGATGACGAGGTCACCGGGGTGGACGAGCCGGGCGGCCGCACCGTTGAGGCAGATGTCGCCGGTCTCGCCGGGGATCACGTAGGTCTCGAAGCGGTTGCCGTTGTCGATGTCGACCACCGCGACCTGCTCCCACTCACGGATGTCGGCCGCCTTCATGAGCTCACGGTCGATGGTGATCGATCCGACGTAGTTGAGGTTGGCGTCGGTGACCGTCGCCCGGTGGATCTTGGACTTCATCATGCGGCGGTGCATCAGACGGTCACTCCCATGTTGTCGATGAGACGGGCACGGCCCAGGCGGGCCGCTATCAGCAGGCGGAGCTCGCCGGCGAGGCGGGCGGGGACGGTGAGGTCGTGGGCGTCGACGACCTCGGCGTAGTCGAGGGTGGCGAGGGGCTCGGCGCCGACGATGGCGGACATGACGGTGCGGACGGCGGCGGCGTCGCGCTCCCCCGCCTCGATGGCGGCGATGCCGGCGCGCAGCGCACGGTGGAGCACCGGTGCGACCGCCCGCTCGGCGGCCGTGAGGTAGGCGTTGCGGCTCGAGAGGGCCAGGCCGTCGTCGTCGCGCACCGTGGGGCAGGCGATGACCTCGACCGGGATGGAGAGGTCGGATACGAGCCGGCGGATGACGGCCAGCTGCTGGAAGTCCTTCTCACCGAAGTAGGCGCGACATGGCCCGGCGATGGCGAAGAGCTTGGCCACCACGGTGGCGACCCCGTCGAAGTGGGTGGGCCGGGTGCGGCCCTCGAGATGGGTACCGAGGCCGGGCACCGACACCGTCGTCACTGCGTCGCGACCACCGGGGTACATCTCGGTCTCTGACGGCGTGAACAGGAGCTGCGCGCCTGCGCCGGCCGCCGCCCGGCGGTCGCCGTCGAGATCGCGGGGGTAGGCGGCCAGGTCCTCGGTCGGCGCGAACTGCAGTGGGTTCACGAAGATGGTGACGGCCGCCACGTCGCACTCCGCCGCTGCCCGCTCCATGAGGGCGGCGTGGCCGGCGTGCAACGCGCCCATGGTCGGCACCAGGCCGACGGTGCGGCCGGCGAGGCGCTCGGCGTCCAGCGCCTTGCGGAACCCGTCGACGGTGTCGATCTGGGTCAGCACGGGAGGTCGGCCCCGGTGTCGAGGATGCCGGCGGGAACCGCGCGTCCGGCCAGTCGCGCCGCGGCAGTGGCCAGGGCGGCGTAGGTGGGCCGCTCGACCTCCGCCATGGCGGCGAGGTGACGCTCCACCGTCGGCCAGTCGCCCCTCGCCACCGGACCGGTGAGGGCGTCGACGGGCCCGAGGGCGGCGACGTTGTCGACGGTGGCGCGCACCAGGTCGAGGTAGGCGGCCAGGGGCAGTCCGGCTGATGCCGCCACCCGCTCGACCTGGGCCAGGAGGGCGACGAGGTGGTTGGAGGCGATGGTGGCTGCCGCGTGGTGGGCGGCGCGCTGGTCGTCGTCGACCTCGATGGCGTGGCCGCCGAGGTCGTCGACCACAGTGCGCACGAGAGGGTCGCCGGCCACGGCGAACCAGGCGCCGGCTCTGAGGCGGGCGGCGCCGGTGCCGGCGTCGGGCAAGGCCACCAACGGGTGGAGCGAGGCGCGCCGCTCGTGGGGCGCGAGCACGTCGAGACCGAGGGAGCCGGCCAGGTGGGCGACGACCGTCGTCGTCACCGGCTCCACCGAAGCCGCCACCGACGCGACGGCCCGGTCAGGCGTGGCGATGACGAGGAGGTCGACGCCCCGCGCCGCAGCACTCGGGTCGTCGTGGTGGCCGACGGGCGCGAGCACGTGCCAACCGCTCGCTCGCAGCGCCCCGCTCAGGCTCAGGCCCGCTCGTCCGGGGCCGATGATTCGGCACGTGGCCATGGTTCCTCACTGACGTTCCAGCCCCCGTCGCCGGGGTGCCGTTCGTACGGGAAACTGTACCTGAACCGCTAGGTGACGCCGGCTGCCACGAATGCCTTCCTGGCTTCGTCGTCGAAGGCGACGAAGGTCACCTCTTCGACGGAGGTGGGTGTCGCCCGCACCGAGCGCACCGCGGTGTCCGCCGCCAGGCCCCTCGGATAGCCGTAGACGCCGGTGGAGATGGCGGGGAAGGCGACCGATCGGGCACCGTGGACATCGGCCTCCTCCAGACAGCGGCGGTAGCACGAGGCCAGGAGCTCCGGCTCGCCCTGGTCACCGCCGCGCCACACCGGCCCGACCGTGTGGATCACCCAACGCGCCGGGAGCCGGAACCCGTGCGTGGTCTTCGCGTCACCGGTGGCACACCCGCCGAGCAGGCGACAGGCGTCGAGCAGCTCCGGCCCGGCCGCCCGGTGGATCGCCCCGTCGACGCCGCCCCCGCCGAGCAGTGAGGAATTGGCGGCATTGACGATGGCGTCGACCTCGAGCGTGGTGATGTCGGCGACGACGAGCGAGAGCCGCACGGCGACCTAGAGAGAGGCGACCTTCGTCACCAGGGTGCGGGCCTCGTCGGCGACGGCCGGCCTGACCAGGTCGGAGGCCAGGTCGGCGAGGGGGGCGATGACGAAGGGGCGTTCCCAGATGCGGGGGTGGGGCACGACCAGATCCTCGTCGTTCACCACGATGTTGCCGACGATGAGGATGTCGACGTCGAGCGTGCGCGGGCCCCAGCGTTCGCCCCGCACCCGGTTGGCCGTCGACTCCAGCCCCCGGGCGATGCCGAGCAGCTGGCGTGGCATGTACTCGGTCTCCAGCCGGACGACGACGTTGAGGTACGGCGGTTGGCCCTCGGGTCCGCCCATGGCCTCTGACTCATAGACCGGCGACACCTCGATGACGTCGGGGAGCCCGGCCACACCGCCCTTCAGATAGGAGATGCGGTCGCCGAGGTTCGACCCGAGGCCGACGAAGGCCCGCATCAGGCACGCACCCGCGTGATCCGCACTCCCGCGGTGTCGAGGTCGACCGGCACCGGCGGGCGCAGCTTGCGGACCACGACCGTGACCGACTCGACCCGGGCGTCGGCGAGCACGACGTCGGCGATCCGCTCGGCCAGCCGCTCGAGCAGTGCGTGCCGCTCGCCCGACACGACGCCGGCCGCGAGCTCGGCCAGGGAGCCGTAGTCGACGGTGTCGGCCACGTCGTCGCTGGCGGCCGCGGCCCGCAGGTCGACGGTGACGTCGAGGTCGATCTCGAACGGCTGGGCCCGCGCCTGCTCATCGGCGCCGACGCCGTGCGTGCCGACGGCCCGCAGGCCACGCAGCTCGATGACGTCGGCCACGGGCCTAGGTGAGCTCGGAGGCGACGCCGACCAGCTCGCGGCCGGGCGGCCCCATCTGCCGATGGAGGATCTGCTCCAGCACGGTGATCGCCTGGGGCCGCGACGGCAACAGGCGGGACCACAGCAGGTACCCGGCGACGACGCCCTGGAGGCGGTCGCTCAGCTCCTCCTGATGCAGCAGGATCCGGTCGCCGGCGGCCAGCCAGTCGCGCAGGTGGACGTAGAGGTCGTGGAGGTAGGTGCGCGGGTCGACGCCGGGGCCGAGCGGGAAGTGGGCCCACGGCATGTTCAGCTCGTCGTAGGCGTGCAGGTTGTGCGGTGAGGGCAGCAACGACACGACCCGGGCGAACCCCTGCTCGCGCAGCCAGATGATCTCCTCCTGGCGGCGCACCTTGCGGTGGTTACGCGAGTAGCCACCGGGTCGCTCACTGACGGCGAGCCGGTCCTTGATGACCCACGCGAAGTGCCGGGGCTCGATGCCCGCCGCCCACTTGCCGCGCATCAGGCCGCCACCTCCTCGGTGACGATGCGCGCCGCCTGCACGGTGGCGGCCACGTCGTGCGCCCGCACCATCGACACGCCCTGGGAGAACGCCCACGTGGCGACGGCCAGTGACGCCTCCAAACGGTCGTCGGCGGCGGCTCCGCCGGTCAGGGTGCCGAGGAAGCCCTTGCGGCTGGCACCCACGGCCACGGGGACGCCGGTGGCCACGAACCGGCGGAGGTGGCGGAGCAGCGCCAGGTTGTGGTCCAGGGTCTTACCGAACCCGATGCCCGGGTCGATCCACATCTCGGTCACACCGGCGGCGCGGCCGGTCTCGGTCCGCTCGGCGAGGAAGGCGACGACCTCCTCGACCACGTCGTCGTAGGACGGGGCCACCTGCATGGTGCCGGGCGTGCCCTGCATGTGCATGGCGACCCAACCGGCGCCATGGGCGGCGGCGACATGAGCCAGGGACGCCGAGATGTCGTTGACCACGGTGGCGCCGGCGGCGATGGCGGCCTCGGCCACAGCGGCTTTCGACGTGTCGACCGAGACCCGACCGACCGATGCCAGCGCGGCGATGACGGGGACCACGCGCTCGCACTCGGCATCGACGCTCACCGGCTCGCTGCCAGGACGCGTCGACTCCCCGCCGACGTCGACGATGTCAGCGCCCTCGGCGAAGAGGCGGCGGCCGTGCTCGATGGCTACGGCGGCATCGGCGAAGAGCCCACCGTCGGAGAACGAGTCCGGCGTCACGTTCAACACGCCCATCACCATCGCCCTCGCCATGTCAGCGCCCGTGGATGAAGGCCATGGCCTCGGCCCTCGTCCTGGGATCGTCGCGGAACAGGCCCCTCACGGCCGAGGTCACCGTCGTGGAACCGGCCTTCTGCACGCCTCGCATCGACATGCACAGGTGCTCGGCCTCGATCACGACCAGCACGCCTCGCGGCGCCAGCACCCGCTCGATGGTGTCGGCGATCTGGGTGGTGAGGCGCTCCTGCACCTGTGGTCGACGGGAGTACACCTCCACCAGTCGGGCCAGCTTGGACAGACCGGTGATGCGCCCGTCGTCGTTGGGGATGTAGGCGACGTGGGCCTTGCCCATGAAGGGCACGAGGTGGTGCTCGCAGCACGAGTGCAAGGCGATGTCGCGGACCATCACCATCTCGTCGTGATCGGCTTCGAACGTGACGCTGAGGACGCTCTCCGGGTCCTGGTGCAGCCCGGCGAAGATCTCCGCGTACATCCGGGCGACGCGCTCGGGCGTGGCCTGCAGCCCGTCCCGATCGGCGTCCTCGCCGACCGCCTCGAGGATCTCGCGCACGGCCTTCTCGATCCGTCCCTGGTCGACCTCTGCCATGGCTAGGCGGGAGCGGGCTTGGCCGACGGGCGCGGCGAACGCCGCGGCTTACGGGCCGGGGCGCCGTCAGCGGCGGCGACACCGCGGCCGGTGCGCTTGGCGACGACCGGCGGGCGCCGGGTGGCGGCCTTCGAGCGCGGGTGGCCGGGCCAGCTCGGAAGCTTGCCGATGATCTCCATCAGCTCGGGGGTGTCGAGGGTCTCGTGCTCGACGAGGGCGGCGGCCAGCTCGTCCAGGGTCTTGCGGTGGTGGGCGAGGATGCGGCGGGCCTCGGTGTGGGCGTCCTCGATCAGCGTGCGCACCTCGGCGTCGATGCGGCCGGCGACCTCGTCGGAGTAGTTGGCCTGGTGACCGAAGTCGCGACCGAGAAAGACCTCACCCGCCTTCTGGCCCAGCTGCTGGGGGCCGAGGTTGTCGCTCATGCCGTACTCGGTGACCATGGCACGGGCGATCTGGGTCGCCTTCTCGATGTCGTTCTGGGCGCCGGTGGTCGGGTCGGAGAAGATGAGCTCCTCCGCGGTGCGGCCGCCCATGAGCATCACCAGGTCGTCGCGCAGCTCCGAGCGCGTGACGAGGTACTTGTCCTCGGTCGGCAGCGACAGCGTCCAGCCCAGGGCCCGGCCGCGGGCGACGATCGAGACCTTGTGGATCGGGTCGGCGTTGGGGAGCACGTGACCTACGAGGGTGTGGCCGCCCTCGTGGTAGGCGATGACCAGCTTCTCCTTCTCCGACATCACGCGGGTCTTGCGCTCGGGGCCGGCGATGACGCGGTCGATCGCCTCCTCCAGGTCCCGCATGCCGATCGTCTTGTGGTTGTAGCGGGCGGCCAGCAGGGCGGCTTCGTTCATGAGGTTGGCCAGGTCGGCGCCGGTGAAGCCGGGTGTGCGGCGGGCCAGCACGTCGAGGCTGACCTTGTCGGCCAGCGGCTTGTCCTTGGCGTGCACCTCGAGGATGGCCTTGCGGCCGATGAGGTCGGGGCGGTCGACGACGATCTGACGGTCGAAGCGTCCCGGACGCAGCAGGGCGGGGTCCAGGATGTCGGGGCGGTTGGTGGCGGCGATGAGGATCACGCCCGCCTTGGTGTCGAAGCCGTCCATCTCCACCAGCAGCTGGTTGAGGGTCTGCTCGCGCTCGTCGTGGCCGCCGCCCATGCCGGCGCCACGGTGGCGGCCGACGGCGTCGATCTCGTCCATGAAGACGATGGCGGGCGCGCTGGCCTTGGCCTGCTCGAACAGGTCGCGGACGCGGCTGGCACCGACACCGACGAACATCTCCACGAAGTCGGAGCCGGAGATCGAGAAGAACGGCACCCCCGCCTCGCCGGCGACGGCCCGGGCCAGCAGCGTCTTGCCGGTGCCCGGCGGACCGAAGAGGAGCACGCCCTTGGGGATCTTGGCGCCCATGGCCTGGAAGCGCGCCGGTGCCTCGAGGAACTCCTTGATCTCCTGCAGCTCGGCCACGGCCTCATCGGCGCCGGCCACGTCGGCGAAGGTGACCTTGGGCTGGTCCTTCGACATCTGCCGGGGCTTGGCCTTGCCGAACTGCATGACCCGATTGCCTCCACCCTGCATGGTGTTCATGAGGAGGAAGAAGCCGCCGATCACCAGGGCGACGGGCAGCAGCTGGAAGAGCAGCGACGCCAGCAGGTTCGACTTCTCGGCCTTGGACTCGACGTCGGCGCCGCTGGCCAGGAGCTTGGCGGTGAGCTCATCGGCGTACTCGGCGGGATAGCGGACCTCGTACTTGTCGCCGTTCTTCAGCTCGCCCTTGATGCGGTCGTCGCCGTCGATGATCTCCGCCGTGGCGACCCGCTTCTCGGCGATGGAGCGCTGGAAGGTGTCGAGGGACAGCTTCTCCCTGTCGTCCTTTCCCGACATGACGTTGCTGAACGTCAGCAGGGCCACGAGGGCGAGGACGACGTAGAAGGCAGGGCTGCGGAGAACGCGCTTCACGGTGCCCTAGAGGCTACTGGCCTTCGGAACCCTCATAAATGCAGACATAGGGGAGATTCCGGTACTTCTCGGCCACGTCGAGGCCGTAACCGACCACGAAAGTGGGCGGAATCGAGAATCCGACGTACTTGAGGTCGGGGTCGGCGCGCTGGAGGCCCTTCTTCACCAGCAGGGCGCACACCTCGAGGCTGGCCGGATTGCGGGCCAGGAGGTTCTTCCGCAGGTAGTTGAGGGTGAGGCCGCTGTCGATGATGTCCTCGACCACCAGCACATGGCGATCGCTGAGGTCGACGTCGAGGTCCTTGACGATGCGCACGACCCCGCTGGTGCGGGTGGCGCTGCCGTAGGACGACACGGCCATGAAGTCGAACTCGACCGGCAGGCGGATGGCCCGGGCCAGGTCGCTCATGAACATGAACGCGCCCTTCAGCACCCCGACGAGCAGCGGCGGCCGGTCGGCATAGTCGGCCGTGATCTGGGCCCCCAGCTCGGCCACCCGCCGCTGGAGGTCCTCCTCGGCCACGACGACATCCCCGAGCAGCGGTTCGTCGAGCACCCCGGCCATCGCCGAGGACCCTAGCGGCCTTGCAACCCCAGGCGGCCGGCCGACCTGGTGACCCGCACCCCTTCGGAGACGTCGCAGGATCTCGCCTCGTTGCGGGCGACGGCGAGGACTCGTTCGACCGCGGCGGCATCGGGGGGGTACCCACCCAGATGGGGACGGAGCCACCGGCGCACGGCGCGGCGGGCCAGGGCGGCGGGCGCGGCGGCGACCGCACGCGCGTCGGTGACGTCGATGGCGGCGGCGAGGTCGGCGAGGAGGTCGACGTCGTCACGAACGAGCGACGACTGACGGGCCAGCAGCGCGGCTACGTCGCGCCCGGCGATGCGGTCGAGCAGCGGGAGGAGGTCGTGACGCACGGCGTTGCGGCGGAAGGCGGTGTCGTCGTTCGTGATGTCGACGACGGGCGTGAGCCCGGCGGCGTCGCACAGGACATGGGTCTCGGACCGGCGCAGCCCGAGGATGGGATGACGAGGGCCCGGTCGCATCCCCGCCTGGCCGTCGAGGCCCGACCCACGCAGCAGGTTGAGAAGCACGGTCTCGGCCTGGTCGTCGGCGGTGTGGCCGGTCGCCACGTCATCGGGCAGCACGGCGTAGCGCGCCGCCCGCGCCCTGGCCTCGAGGTTCGGGCCCTGGTCGACGGCCACCCGCTCGGCCCGGAACGAGGCGCCGAACTGCGCCGCCGCATCGCGCACGACGTCGGCCTCGTCGGCCGAGCCGACGCGCAGGCCGTGGTCGACGTGCACCGCCGTGACCTCACAGCCGGTGTCGGCCGCCAGCACGAGCAGGGCCAGGGAGTCGGCCCCGCCGGACACGGCGCAGGTCAACCGCGACCCGGCCGCCGGGAACGTGCACCGGGCCAGCAGCCCGGCGCGGTCAGCCGGCGGCGGCTTCAACCGGCAGGGAGGGCGCCGGGCGCGACGAGGTCGGCATCGATGGTCGTGACCCGCCGAACCCAGTCGTCGGGGCTCCGGATCTCCTCCTTGGTCGGGAGGAACTCCGGGCCCTGCCAGGCCCGCGCCACCAGCTCGGGGCCGCCGATCTCCTCGACGGCGGCGATGAACTCTTCGCCGTCGGCGTACTGGCGCATCTTGGAGTCGATGCCGGCCAGCTTCTGCAGGAGCTTGGCCGGGCCCCGCACCTGACCGCGCCGCTCGCGCAGTACGCGGGAGAAGCGCTCGGCGTCGGGCAGGCGGGCGGCGCCGGCCCGATCCATCGTCACGTCGCCGTGTCCTTCGAGCAGGCTCATGAGGCCGCCCACCTTGTCGAGCACCACTCGCTGGGCGGGCGTGGCGAAGATGGCGGCCAGTCCGCCTTCGTCGAGTGGGTTGCGACCGGCGCGCGCCTCGTCGACGGCGCGACGCAGGGCGTCGACGAAGTGCCTCGGGTCGAGGTCGACCGCACCGAGAGCGCCGTCGACGAGCGACACGAAGTGCGGGCGCATCCACGGGATGCCGGTGAACTGGGCCCGGTGGGTGACCTCGTGCAGCGCCAGCCACAGGCGGAACTCCCGCGGCGGGAAGCCGAAGCGCTTCTCCAACGCCAGGATGTTGGGGCCGACGTAATAGACGATGTCCTGTTCCTCGGGACGGTCGTCCTCCACCAGCAGCAGGTCGTACTGACCGAGGACACGGGTCGACATCCAGCCGAGCAGGGTGCCGAGCTCGGCACCGGCGACGGCGCGCGTCACCGGCGCCAGGGGGTTGCCTTCGAGGCGGGGGCCGAGCTTGTCGGTGACCGGTCGCAGCAGGCGCTGGAACGACGCCACGTTGGCGCGCACCCACCCGGCGCGGTCGGTGACGCGGGCCCGGGCCGGTCCGGCCAGCGAACGGAGACCGGTCTCGGCGGTGACGAGCTCCTCGGCCTCGGCCGTCAGCTCGGCGAAGTCGCGCTCGAGGGATCCCCAGAGATAGGACTCCGCCAGCGGCTCCCGCCCGGCGACCCGGGACGCGACGGTCTGTGCCAGCCCCCAGTTGACCGGGGACGCGCTCACTGCTTGGGGTACTTGAGGGAGACGACCTTCGCCAGGTAGCCGATGCCGAGGGCGATGATCATCAGCACGCCACCCGCCACGAGGGGGACGGCGACCCAGTAGTGCCAGACCTTGGCGGCGAGGATGGGCGTCATGGCGACCGATCCTAGAGGAGGGGTGGCGGGTCCAAGTTGAGCGCCTGGGCGATCCGGAGCCGCAGGCTCTCGGGCGCCTCCTCCTGGCAGCCGCGTGCGATCAGCTGCTTCAGCTCGGTCTCGAACTGGAAGACCTTGTCGCACGGCGGGCAGTCGTCGAGGTGGTGCCTGATCGACTCGCGGATGTCGAGGGTGAGCTCACCGTCGAGGTAGTTGTAGATGCGCTCCAGGGCGCCGTCGCAGGGGTCGAGGTCAGGGCTCATCGTGTGTACGTGCTCACTCCGGGGACCCTCCAGGTTTCACGTCGACCAACCCTCGCTCGAGTCCGAACTCGAACAACGCTTTCTGCAGCGCTCTTCTTCCACGGTGCAGCCTGGACATCACGGTACCTATCGGGATGTCGAGGATGCCGGCTATCTCCTTGTAGCTGAATCCCTCCACGTCGGCGAGGAGCACGGCCAGGCGGAACCCCTCCGGTAACGCCTCGATGGCGTCCTTCACCTCGGCGTCGGTGAAGTGCTCGAGAACCTCGTCCTCGGCGCTACGACCGGCCGCCACCGCCTCCAGCCCGCCCAGCCGGCGGTACAGGTAGAGGTCCTCGACGTCATCGAGGTCGCTCTGCTCCGGGCGCCGCTTCTTGGCCCGGTAGGGGTTGATGAAGGTGTTGGTGAGGATGCGGTACAGCCAGGCCTTGAGGTTGGTGCCCTCGTCGAAGCCCCCGAAGCCCCGGTAGGCCTTGAGGTAGGTCTCCTGCACGAGGTCCTCGGCGTCGGAGGGGTTGCGGGTCATGCGCAGGGCGGCGGTGTAGAGCGCCGGCATGTACTCCATGGCGAGCTGGGCGAAACGTTCCTGGTCGGCCATGACCCCGTCCAACCTACTGTCGGTCCATGACCCAGCCTTTTCAGGGGACGATCGGGCGCACCTACGACGACTCCACCCCGTGGTGGCCGCCCCTACCGACGGCTCCGGACGGCGCGCCGAACGTCGTCATCGTGCTGCTCGACGACGTCGGCTACGCCCAGTTCGGCTGCTACGGCTCCGACATCGCCACGCCCACCTTCGACCAGCTCGCCGCCGACGGCCTCCGCTACAGCAACTTCCACACCACGGCCCTCTGCTCTCCGACGCGCACGTGCCTCATCACCGGCCGCAACCACCACAGCAACGGTATGGGCCGTATCGCCGACTTCCCCGCCGGGTTCCCCGGTTACAACGCGGTGATCCCCCGCGAGAACGGGTTCCTGTCGGAGATCCTGCTGGCGCAGCACTACGCCACCTTCGCCGTCGGCAAGTGGCACCTCACGCCGCTCACCGAGACGACGATGGGGTCGCCCCGCCACAGTTGGCCGCTCGGCCGCGGGTTCGAGCGGTTCTACGGCTTCATGGCCGGCGAGACCGACCAGTTCCATCCCGATCTCGTGCATGACAACCACGCCGTCGACCCGCCGCGCACCCCGGAGGAGGGCTACCACCTCACCGAGGACATGACCGACGTGGCCATCCGCTACGTGAAGGACCTGCGGGCCACCGCTCCCGACAAGCCGTTCTTCCTGTGGTTCACCCCCGGTGCGTGCCACGCGCCGCACCAGGCACCGGCCGATCAGATCGCCGCCTACCGCGGGAAGTTCGACCAGGGGTGGGACGAGTGGCGCGATGCGGTGTTCGCCCGCCAGGTCGCGTCCGGCCTGCTGCCCGAGGGGACCGTGCTGTCGGAGCGCCCGTCGTGGGTACCGGCGTGGTCGTCGCTGTCGGCCGACGAGCAGCGGCTGTACGCCCGGATGATGGAGGTGTACGCCGGGTTCCTCACCCACACCGACGCCCAGGTGGGCCGGCTGCTCGAGTTCATCGGCTCCCTCGGCGAGCTCGACGACACCGTCGTGCTCGTCATGAGTGACAACGGCGCGTCGGCCGAGGGCGGGGCCAAGGGCTCGTTCAACGAGCAGTACTTCTTCAACTTCGTGCCCGAGAGCCTCGAGGAGAACCTGGCGCGCATCGACGACCTCGGCACGCCACGCGCCAACAACCACTACCCCTGGGGATGGGCATGGGCCGGCAACACGCCGCTGAAGCGGTTCAAGCGCGACACCCACGAGGGTGGCGTCACCGACCCGCTGATCCTGCACTGGCCGGCACGCATCGGTCGTCCCGGCGACACGCGCCACCAGTACGTGCACGCCATCGATGTCATGCCGACCCTGCTCGAGCTGATCGGCATCGAGCCGCCCGCCTCGATCGGCGGCGTCGAGCAGAGCCCGTTGCAGGGGGTGAGCTTCGCCCCGTCGCTCGTCGACGCGACGCGTCCCAGCGACCACGTCACGCAGTACTACGAGATGATCGGCTCGCGGGCGCTGTACCACGACGGTTGGAAGGCGGTCGTGTTCCACCCGTCGCAGTTCCTCGCCTACGACGGCAGCGACCTGAGCCACGGCTTCGACCACGACGTGTGGGAGCTGTACCACGTGGCCGAGGACTTCTCCGAGGTGTACGACCTGGCCGCCACGCATCCCGAGAAGCTCGAGGAGATGAAGGCGTTGTGGTGGCAGGAGGCCGAGCGGTACCAGGTGCTGCCGCTCAACAACGCGCTGATGCGCCACGGCGACAAGCGCCACCGCCGTCATCATTTCTCCTACCACCAGGGTGTCGGACCACTGGCCGAGCAGATCGCGCCGGCGCTGAAGGGCCGGGCCTACTCGATGGCGGCGTCGCTCGTCGTGCCACCGCCCGGCGCCGACACCGATGGTGTGATCGTCGCCCACGGCGCCCACTCCGGCGGCTACGTGCTCTACATCCGCAACCGGCGGGTGTGCTTCGCCTACAACTTCCTCGGAGCCGAGCTCACCACCGTGTCAGCCGAGGTCGAGCTCCCGGCCGGCCCCGTCGTCGCCCGGCTGGCCTTTACGCCCGATGGGGTCTTCGGCGGGGGCGGTGACGTCGAGCTGCACTACGGCGACGTGCCGGTGGGCGCGGGGTCCATCCCCCGAACCACCCCGCTCACCTACGGGACCCCGGGGTTCGCCGTCGGGTTCCAGCCCGCCGGCCCGGTGCATCCCGACCTCGACGGCCGGGCCGACCTCCCGCCGGGGGTTCTCGAGCGACTCGTCATCACCACCGCCGAGCCCCCGACGCGTGAGGCGCCCGACCGCAGCCGCGTCGACCTGGCGACGCAGTAGTCGCTCCCTCCCGCTAGCCGAGGGACGCCGAGAGCGCGTCAGCGGTGGCGCCGGCGACGAGTTCCAGGTCGTCCATCCACACGGCGTGACCGGCGTCCGGAACCGCCACGAGGGTGGATCCGGGAACGCGCGCGGCGAACGACCGGGCGACGTGGACATCACCGAACGGGTCGCCCTCTCCCCAGATGAACGTAACGGGCACGTCGATGCGCGAGAGAACGGCGTCGGGGAGAAGGATGGAGTCGTTCAGACCGCGGAAGGTGATGATCGGCGGCGACCCGTCGAGCTCGTGGCGCATGGTGGGGGTTCGGGCGAGCAGCGCGTGGAACCACGTGACCATCTCGTCGGAGACCCGCCCGGCCTGCACGGCCTGGCGGAGACCGATCCGGGCCAGCATGGGCCGGATCGCAGCTTTCGGTGCCGGCATGCTCGCCATGAGCCGGCCGAGGCGCCGTGACCCGCCGAGGCGCATCACGAGTGGCACGCGGTCGTTCGGAGCCCCGACCGTCCACCCCATCTGCACGACGCCCGACACCCGGTCGGGCCGGGCGGCGGCGCTTCGAAGCGCGTGGTACCCCCCGAGGGACGTGGCCACCAGCGGCGCACGGCGGATGCCGGCCACGTCGAGGAGCTCGGCGGTGAATCCCTCGGCCAACGTGGCGAACGACGCTACGTCCTCGATCCGGCCGGGCAGAGGGTCGCTGAGGCCACACCCGGGCCGGTCGACGAGCAGGCACCGGAACTGCGGCAGCCTGGCCGCCAACGGGGCCCACACGGTGCCGCCGGTGTTCACGCCGTGGAGGAAGACCACGGGCGGCCCGTCGCCGACCACCTGCACGCGGACCCGGCATCCCGTGCGGGGCAGGTCGTGCCACTCCTCCCGGGGGCTCACGCCGAAGGTGTCCCAGTACTGCTGCTCTGCGGCCCGGTACGCGGTGTCGCTCCTCACGAGAGCCCGAGAGGGGATTCGAACCCCTGACCTGCGGTTTACGAAACCGCTGCTCTGCCGACTGAGCTACCCGGGCGGGAGAGGCGAGCCTATTCGCGGGAGACTGGGCCCATGGCCTCCGCCATGCTGATCTTCGACGGCGACTGCTCGGCGTGCCAGCGACTTGCCGGTTGGGGCACGGCGCGCTTCCGCCGTCCCGTGCAGGTCATGGCGTTCCAGGCGATCGCGGACGGCGAGACGCCAGGCGGCCTCACGACGACCGCGCTGGCCGATGCCGTCGGCTGGGTGGACGAGCAGGGTCGCGGCCACCTGGCCGAGGTCGCCGTCGCCAAGGCCCTGCAGGCCTGCGGCGGTGTGCTCGCCCTCCTCGGTTGGCTGATTCTTCATCCGCCGCTGTCATGGGCCGCTCCGGGTGTGTACCGGCTCGTGGCCCGCAACCGTCACCGGCTCCCGGGCGGGACAGCGGCGTGCGAGCTGCCGCGTGAGACGACCGGCGACACCTGACACGCCGCCGGGCACCGTCCGGCGCACCCTCGTCGTCGCCTTCCTCCTCGCCTTCCTCGTCACCGGCGCGGCCGACGTCGAGGCGTGGCCGTTGTCGGGCTGGAAGCTCTTCAGCCGACTGCGCACCGGCGCGCCGCCGGCGTGGGCGGCGGTCATGGTCGACCATGAGGGACACGAACGTGCCGTGCCATTCGCGGAGCTCCCGCGCGGCTACCGCGGCGCGTTGCACCTCCTGCCCGAGTTCGGCCGCCCCACGCCGCCTCTCGGCGTGTGCAAGACGTGGCTGACGGCCGTACGGCGAGAGGCCTACGACGCGACGGCCATCCGCATCTACCGGGACCCGTCGCGCCGCCGGCGGCTCGTGCACCAGTGCGAGGGTTCGGCGCCGTGAGGTGGCTGTTCGGCGGCGAGTCACACCGCCGCATGATCCGTGTGGCGACGGGCCTCACCCTCGTCATGGGCGGCCGCATCGCGTTCGGGCCGTACCGCCATTTCGCCGGTCAGCCCCCCGAGCTGTTCCGCCCTCGCTCCTTCCTGCACCTGCTGGACAAGATGCCCCCGGCCGAGGTGATCGCCGCCGCGCAGGTCGTGGGCGTGATCGGCGCGCTGCTGGTGGTGGGCGGCCGCCTGCCGCGCACCGGCTTCGCCATGACGTGGTGCTCGCTGCTGCTGCTGGCCGGGCTGCGCACGAGCCTGGGCAAGCTGCTGCACAACGACACGCTCCTCCTCCTCGTCGCCGTGCCGTTCCTCTTGGCGCCGCTCCACGAGCGCCCCGAGGACGACATCACGCCGTCGCGTCGGTACGGCTTCCCGATCCGCGCCGCACTCGTCGTGATCGCCGGGAGCTACTTCTTCGCCGGTGTCCAGAAGCTGCGCTTCTCGGGACTGGCGTGGGTGACCGGCGACAACATGCGCCACATCCTCTACGACGCGGCGGCCGGGACGAAGGCCCCGACGAGCGCCGTCTCCCTCTTCATCGCCGACCGCCCGTGGCTCAGCCACGTCGGGGCCGCCGCCATCCTCGGCCTCGAGCTGGCCTTCCCCCTCATCCTTCTGTCCCGCCGGTTGCGGCCGGTCTTCGCGGCATCAGCGGTGCTGATGCACGCCGCCACCTGGCTGACCCTCGGGCTCGACTACTGGGCCTCGGCCGCTTGTTGCGTGGTGGTGCTGTGCTCAGAGGTCGGGATGCGACAGCCGCGTGAGGAGGCCCTGCATGAGGAGCAGCTCACTCGGGTTGCGGATGAGTGACTCGGCGGCGGCGGCGATGGCCCGGGTGGCACGCACGGCCTGGCGTGCCGCCACCGGCTCGCCCGTCAGTCGGGGGCGGTAGGAGGCGGCCAGGGTCGCCAACCCCAGCCTGAGCTCGTCGACCCGGAGGCGGCGACACTCGCGCTTCTGCCGGGCCTCGAGGTCCTTGCGGCCCTGGCCCCGCTCGCCGAACTGCCGGGCCCGCTCCTCGAGGGCGGCGGCTTCGGCCTCGTGACGCTCCTTGAGGAGCGCGGCCTCGACCTGGGTGACGAGGGCGAGCAGCTCGTCGGCGATCCGCGTCACGGACGACCCTGTGCCATCGAGCCGCTCGGGCACCGAACGCCACGCCTCCATGCGCGCCGCCACGCCAGGGTCCGAGGCCAGCAATCTGGCCCGCTCGAGGTTGCCTCCAGCGGCGACGACCACCTGGGCGGCCACGTCGGGCGCGGTCCCGTCAGCCACGAGGGTGGCGACGATGACCTCGGATGCGATCGGGCTGAACTCGATGCGCGCGCAGCGGCTGGCGATCGTCACCAGCTCGCTCGGCACGTGGTCGGCGAGCACGACGAAGAACGTCGTGGCCGGCGGCTCCTCGATCGTCTTCAGCAGCGCGGGACCGGCCTGGTCGACGAGGTGGAACTCATCGAGGACGAGCACTTTGCGGTACCCCTCGACCGGGCTGCGCGTCGCCATACGGGCGACCTGTTGGGCCTCCCCCATCTGGATCGAGGCGCCGACGCGTTGGACGAGCACGACGTCGGGGTGTGAGCCGCTGAGCACCCGGACGCAGTCGCGGCACGCACCGCACCCGCCGTCGCGGCACAGCAGGGCGGCTGCGAAAGAGAGCGCCGCCGCTCGCTTCCCGGAGCCGGCCGGGCCGACGAGGAGATAGGCGTGGCACGGGGCGGCGGCCGAGGCCCGCAGCTGGGCGACGGCGCGCTCCTGCCCCACGACGTCGGCATAGAGCCGATCGCTGACTGCGGTTCCTGTCACTGGGCTTCCTGCCACCGCCGCACAGCGTCGCGCACGCGGGCCGCCACCTCCTCCACCGCTCCGGACGCGTCGACCGTCACCCAGCCCGGCTCCTCGGCGGCGACGTGGCGGAAACCGTCGTCGACGCGTCGATGGAAGTCGAGGTCCTCGGACTCGATGCGATCTCCCGGCGCGCCCATCCGCCGTCGGGCCTCTTCGGCGTCGAGCTGGAGCAGCACGGTGAGGTCGGGCCGGACGCCGGCGGCGGCCCACGCGACGGACTCCCGGAACCCGGCCGAGTCCAGGCCCCGCCCCCAGCCCTGGTAGGCGATCGTCGATCCCGAGAAGCGGTCGCACACGACGTCGCGCCCGCGCTCGAGGGCGGGGAGGATCACCTCGTCGACATGCTGGGCCCGGGCGGCGAGGAACAGCAGCACCTCGGCCCGCGGGGTGATGGTGGCCGGGCTGTGCAACACCTGGTCGCGGATGCGCTCGCCTACCGGCGTTCCCCCCGGCTCCCGGGTCAACAGCGCGCCCAGGTGGTGGGCGAGCTCGGTGGCCTGGGTCGACTTGCCGCAACCCTCACCGCCCTCGAAGACGATGAAGGCACCGCGCCGCGGGCTGCTCACTCGGCGGAGACCGACGAGGTGGCCGCCGGGTCCCGGCTCGGACGCAGCGATCGAAGGGCCAGCAGGCCGGCGGCGAGAATGATCAGACCGCCCAACCAGAGCGTCAGACGCACGCCAGGGAGCGCGACCTCCCACGCCCCGATGACCGCAGTTCGATCGAGGAGGCGGTCGGAAAGCTTGTCGAGCACCGACGACAGGATCGGTGCCAGGGCGAACGCCAGGAGCAGGCAGACGCGCACGAGCGTGTAGAGCGTGGCGAAGATGCGTCCCCTCAGCTGGTCGTCGACCTGGGTCTGGATGATGGTGAAACCGAGGACGTAGACGGCACCGGCGCACAGGCCGAGCGTGCTGACGAAGAGCATGGCCGGCAACAGTGCCGACATCGACGCGCCACCGATGATGCACATTCCGCAGCCGATCACGGCGACGACGAAGGCGCGCTCGTGCGGGAGCCGCCGCTGCACCACCGAGAGCAGGACGATCCCGACCGCGCCGCCGGTGCCGAGCCCGGTGAGCAGGAGGCCGAAGCCGGCGCTGCCGCCGCCGAGGACGACGCGGCTGAAGACCGGGCCGAGCGGCACGAGCATCCCGCCGCCGATGAGCCCTGTCGCCATGCCGAGCATGACGGCCCGGACGAGTGGGCTGCTGCCGATGTAGCGCCATCCCTCCGCGACCTCGGACAACGCGCTCGAGACCCGCAGCCGTTCCTCACCATCGGACGCGGTGCGGTGGTGGGGCAGCCGGAGCGTGCTGATCATGACGGCGGCGAGGAACGCCGTGAGCACGTAGAACCAGATAGCCACGTTCTCCTGGTTGATGGCCAGGCCCGACAGGGCGTCGTAGTGGCTGAGCGACTGCGCGACCTTGGCCAGGAGGGCGAACACCAGGGTGGCGACCGGGAACGTGCCGTAGGCGGCCACCAGCCCGAGGGAGTTGGCCGTCGCCAGCTGCTCGGGGGCGACGAGGCGGGGCACGGACGCCTCCTTGGCCGGGGACCACATCAGGCCGAGGATCTCCAGCAGCAGCGAGATGAAGAAGAGGCCGACGACGGTGTCGACCGCGGGCAGGAACAGCAGCACCACTCCCCGCCCGATGCTGCACGCCACCATGACGTGCTTGCGGTTCCACCGGTCGATGAACACGCCGGCCATGGGCGCGAGGAACATGCCCGGCAGCAGGCGCGCCGAGAGCACGAGACCGATGGACGCCTCGGGCGAAGAACCCCCGACTCGGGCCGCGATGGCGGTGATGGCGACGAACCCGATCCAGTCCCCGAGAGACGAGACGACCTGGGCCAGCCACAGACGGAAGAACGACCCCGAGCCGAACAGCCTGATCGTCGACGGACGGTCGGGAATGGGGTCGGCGGGGTTGATGATCCGGGGTTGCCCGGCAGTGTCCCCGGTCGGCTCGGCCACGGCGCCAGGGTACTGAGCCACCGCCCCGATCCTGCGCTACGGCTCGGCGGTCTTCTCCGGCGCCTTCTTCTTTGCGGCTGCGGCCTTCTTCTTGGCGGGTGCCTTCTTCTTGGCCGGCGCCTTCTTGGCCTTGGCCGCCTTCTTGGCCTTCGACCCGGGCCGGGGCGGGGCGGCGCGGCGGTCGGCCAGCAGCTCGGCGGCCCGCTCCACGCTGATGGTGTCGACCGCATCACCCTTGCGCAGTGACGCGTTCGTCTCGCCGTCGGTCACGTACGGACCGAAGCGCCCCTCGCGCAGCACCATGGGCTTGCCGGTCGCCGGGTCGTCGCCGAGCTCGCGCAAGGCCACCGCCACGCGCTGGTTGCGGCCCCGCTTGGGCTCGGCCAGGAGAGCCAACGCTCCGTCCAGGTCGACGGTGAAGAGCTGGGGCTCGTCCACCAGGCTGCGGGTGTCGGCGCCGCGCTTGATGTAGGGCCCGTACCGCCCGTTGGCGGCGACGATCTCGTTGCCGTCGGCGTCGACCCCGACGACCCGCGGCAGCGTCAGCAGCTGCAAGGCGTCATCGAGCGTGAGGCTCTCGATCGACATGGTCTTGAACAGCGACGCCGTGCGAGGCTTGTCACCGGTCGGAACAGTGTCGAGGTCGCCGACCTGCACATAGGGCCCGTAGCGGCCCGCCTTGGCCACCACGGGCAGGCCGGTGGCGGGGTCGGTGCCGAGCTCGCGGTCGCCACTGCCGGCGGTGAGCAGCTCCTCGGCCTTGGCCACGGTCAGCTCGTCCGGCGCCAGGTCCTCGGGCACCGACGCCCGGTCCTCTCCCCGCTGGACGTAGGGGCCGTACTTGCCGACGCGGACGAGCACCTCGACGCCGTCGCCGTCGTGGCCGATCGGGATCGAGTTCACCTCGCGGGCGTCGATCTGGTCGAGACGTTCGGAGACGAGGGCCTTGAGCCCCGGATGGCCGTTGCCGAAGTAGAAGCTCGACAGCCACGGTACGGCTTCCTCCTCGCCGCCGGCGATGGCATCGAGGCTCTCCTCCATCGAGGCCGTGAACCCGTATTCGACGAGGCGCGCGAAGTGCTGCTCGAGCAGCGAGATGACGGCGAAGGCCGTGAAGGACGGCACCAGGGCGGTGCCCTTCTTCCACACGTAGCCCCGGTCCTGGATGGTGCCGATGATCGAGGTGTAGGTCGACGGGCGGCCGACGCCGAGCTCCTCGAGCGCCTTCACCAGCGAGGCCTCGGTGTAGCGCGCCGGCGGCTGGGTGGCGTGGCCCTGGGGCTCCATGCCGGTCGCGTCGAGCCCGTCGCCTGCCGCCAGCGTCGGAAGATGGACCTCGCGGTCCTCGAGCTCGGCGTCGGGATCGTCGGACCCCTCGACATAGGCGCGCAGGAACCCGGGGAACGTGATCGTCTTGCCGCTGGCCGCGAACTCTGTGTCCTCGCCGATGTCCGCACCGGACGACGCGGTGGCGCCGAGCCGCACCTGGACGCTCTGGCCCCGGGCATCAGCCATCTGCGACGCGACGGTCCGCTTCCACACCAGGTCGTACAGCCGCGCCTCGTCGCCGTGCAGCTCGTTGGCGACCTGGTCGGGCGTGCGGAACGTGTCGCCGGCCGGGCGGATGGCCTCGTGCGCCTCCTGGGCGTTCTTCACCTTCTTGTCGTAGCGACGGGGCTCGGCCGGGACATAGTCGGCGCCATAGAGGGCGGCGGCCTGCGAGCGGGCGGCGGTGAGCGCCGTCTCCGACAGGTTGGTGCTGTCGGTTCGCATGTAGGTGATGAAGCCGTTCTCGTACAGGCG
>DATLDH010000148.1:0-5523 GCA_035526015.1 Acidimicrobiales bacterium | reverse complement strand
GCATCACCATGTCGGTCACCAAGCACAACTACCTCGTCACGTCGGCCCAGGACATCCCCCGCATCGTGCGCGAGGCGTTCCACATCGCCACCACGGGTCGACCCGGACCTGTGCTCATCGACGTGCCCAAGGACATCGTCGATCCCAAGAACCCGCGCTCGGCCATGGACTGGTACTGGCCCGAGACCCTCGACCTCCCGGGCTACAAGCCCAACACCAAGGGCCACCCGCGGATGATCAAGGAGGCGGCCAAGATGATCCCGGCCGCCGAGCGCCCGGTCATCTACGCCGGCGGCGGCATCCTCAAGGCGCGCGCCGCCGAGGTGCTGCGGGCCCTGGCCGAGCTCACCGGCATCCACGTCGTGACAACCCTCATGGCACGCGGTGCGTTCCCCGACCGTCATCCCCTCTGCCTCGGCATGCCCGGCATGCACGGCAACTACACCGCCATCACCGCCATGCAGGAGGCCGACCTCCTGATCGCCCTCGGGTCGCGCTTCGACGACCGTGTCACCGGCAAGGTCGACGGCTTCGCCCCCGACGCCAAGATCATCCACGTCGACATCGACCCCGCCGAGCTGGGCAAGGTCCGCCGGGCCGACGTGCCGATCGTCGGCGACTGCCGGCTCGTCATCGAGGAGATCGTGCGGGCCGTCAACGACCTCGGCACCGAGTCCCAGCCCGACCAGGGACCGTGGAAGAGCCGCATCAGCGGATGGCAGGAGAAGTTCCCTCTCACCTACGACCAGACCTTCGACGACGGCGGGCCGCTCAAGCCCCAGTACGTCATCGAGCAGCTGCGTGACTCGACGCCCGACGACACCATCGTCGTGTCCGGCGTCGGCCAGCACCAGATGTGGACGAGCCAGTACTGGCGCTTCGACCACCCCTACACCTGGGTGAACTCCGGCGGCCTCGGCACCATGGGCTTCGCCGTGCCGGCCGCCATCGGCGCCAAGGTCGGCCGCCCCGAGAAGATGGTGTGGGCCGTCGACGGCGACGGCTGCTTCCAGATGACGGCTCAGGAGCTGGTGACCGCATCGAGCGAGCGCATCCCCATCAAGGTCGCCATCCTCAACAACGCCTACCTCGGCATGGTGCGCCAGTGGCAGGAGATGTTCTACGAGGAGCGCTACAGCGAGGTCTACCTCTCGCCCGACCTGCCCGACTACGTGAAGTGGGCCGAGGCCATGGGGTGCGTCGGCATGCGCGTCGAGTCGCCGGAAGAGGTGCAGCCGGCCATAGACAAGGCCAACTCCATCGACGACCGGCCCGTCGTCATCGACTTCCGCACCGACTCGTCGGAGAAGGTGTACCCGATGGTGGCGGCCGGGCTGACCAACAGCCAGGTCACCGTCGACCCGTCGCAGGGGGAGGGCGGCCGATGAGCACGTCAGGACCTGACGTCGTTCGCCACCACACGCTGTCGGTGCTGGTGGAGAACCAGCCCGGCGTGCTGCAGCGTGTCGCCAACCTGTTCAGCCGCCGCGGCTACAACATCTACTCCCTGGCGGTGGCGCCCACCGACGACGACAAGTTCAGCCGCATCACGATCGTGGTCGACGTCGAGTCGTCGCCGCTCGAGCAGATCACCAAGCAGCTGTTCAAGCTGATCAACGTGGTGAAGATCAACGAGCTCGCGCCGCACGAGTCGGTGGAGCGCGAGCTGCTGCTGGCGACGGTGAGGGCCGAGCCCGGGATCCGCAGCCAGGTGATCGAGCTCGTCCAGCTGTTCGAGGGCCGCATCGTCGATGTCGGCCGTGACGTCGTCACCGTCATGCTGGCCGGCACCCCTCAGAAGATCGACGACTTCGAGGAGCTGTTGCGTCCATACGGCATCGAGGAACTCCAGCGCACCGGCCGGGTGGCGCTGCCCAAGTTGGACCGCCAGGCGCCGCGCCTGCGCTCCGTGAGTGGAAAGGTGGGCTGATGACCAGCATCTATTACGAGAAGGACGCCGACGCCGCGCTGATCACCGCCCGCAAGGTGGCCGTCATCGGGTACGGCTCGCAGGGCCACGCCCACGCGCTGAATCTCAAGGATTCCGGCGTCGACGTGCGCGTCGGCCTGCGCGAGGGTTCGGGGTCGAGGGCCAAGGCCGAGGCGGCGGGGCTGAAGGTGACGACGGTGGCCGAGGCGGCGTCGGAGGCCGACCTCATCATGATCCTGCTGCCCGACACCGAGCAGAAGGCGGTGTACGAGGCCGACATCGCGCCCCACCTGCAGGACGGTGACGCCCTGTTCTTCGCCCACGGGTTCAACATCCACTTCGACCAGATCCACCCGCCCGCCGGTGTCGACGTCGGCATGGTCGCGCCCAAGGGCCCGGGTCATCTCGTGCGGCGCACGTTCGAGACCGGCGGGGGAGTGCCGGCGCTCATCGCCGTGTCCCAGGATGCCAGCGGCAAGGCCAAGGAGCTGGCGCTCTCCTACGCCAACGCCATCGGCGCGGCGCGCGCCGGGGTGCTCGAAACTACGTTCGAGGAGGAGACCGAGACCGATCTCTTCGGTGAGCAGGTCGTGCTGTGCGGCGGCGTCACCGAGCTGGTCATGGCCGGCTTCGAGACCCTCGTCGATGCCGGGTACCAGCCCGAGTCGGCCTACTTCGAATGCCTGCACGAGCTCAAGCTCATCGTCGACCTCATGTACGAGGGCGGCATCGCCGTCATGAGGTTCTCCATCAGCGACACCGCCGAGTACGGCGACGTGACGCGCGGCCCGCGCATCGTCACGAGCGAGACCCGCGCCGAGATGAGGCGCATCCTCGACGAGATCCGTAGCGGCAAGTTCGCCGAGGAATGGATCGCCGAGAACCGCAGCGGCCGCAAGAACTTCGACGCCCTGCGCGAGAAGGGTGCCGCCCACCCCATCGAGAAGGTCGGCACCGAGCTGCGGGCGATGATGCCGTGGATCTCCGCCGGCAAGGAGCGCCCCCAGGACGTCAGCGGCGGCTGACGCGCTGTCGTTTCAGGCGGTCCGGATGCTGACGTTGCCTTCGGCGCGGACGTGCAGATGGCCGTCGGAGCCGTCGCCGATGGTGCCGGTGGCCTGACCGCGGCCGGTGATGCCGGCGTTGCCGCCGATGTTGTGGCCCACGACGTCGACCGAGAGCGACGTGCCACGGGCCAGGGCGACCTCGACGTTGCCGTCCTCGGCCATGACCTCGGCGTCGCCGGCCAGGCCGGCCAGGTGGACATTGCCGGCATCGGCGCGGATCTGGGCCATGGCGACCTGTCCCTGGACGTGCACGTTGCCGTCGTCGGCCTGGATCGCGACCTCGGCGAGGTCGCCGTTGACGTGGACGTTG
Source organism: Acidimicrobiales bacterium (assembly GCA_035526015.1). Lineage (GTDB taxonomy): Bacteria > Actinomycetota > Acidimicrobiia > Acidimicrobiales > DATLDH01 > DATLDH01. The sequence continues at coordinate 2,216 of DATLDH010000148.1, read as the reverse complement.
CCCGCATCGGCGCGGACGATCACGACTCCCCGGGCGCCGTCCACCATGACGTTGCCATCCTCGCTGCGGACCTCGAGCTCGTTGACGAAGCCGTTCACGTTGACATTGCCGCCCTCGGTCACGATCTCCACCGCCATCTCCGGTGGGGCGGTGACGTTGAGGTTGCCCTCGCCGCTGATGACCGCCTCGTCCCCGTCGGCATGGATCGACAGTCGCTCGGCCTTGCCGTGCAGCCCGACGCCGAGCCGGGCGAGGGAGTCGCCGCGAGGGTTGTCGCTGAGCCGTCGAGCGACGTTGGTGTCGGCGGTGACGACGAGGTTGCCGCCGTCGAGCCTTATGGCCAGGCGGGTGCCGTTGAACGCGAGGGGGGCGAGCAACGGCAGGGACGGCAGATCGGGGAGGTCGGGAAGATCCGGCAGGTTGGGCAGGTCGGGCAGGTCGGGAAGCGGCGGTATGGATCCGAACGAGTCGAACCCGGCCCCCTCGATGCGGCGGCTCACGGCGACGCCGACGTCCATGGCGACATCGGCGGCGTCGTCGGCGATGCGGCCGGCCACGGTCGAGGCCAACGACGAGTCGATGCCGGGATCCAGGTCGGCGAGCAGGGCGCGGCCGAGCTCGTCGGCGACGGCGCCGACGACGGCCGTCTCGAGATCCCCGACCTCGGGCAGCTCGGCGGCGACGCGCTCGGCCGCGGCGGCCGCGACCGGCTCGACGAAGCGGTCCTCGACGAGGTCGGTGAGGGCGGCGCGGATGGCGTCGCGCAGCTCGGCGGGGGAGGTGTCGGTGGTCATCGGTCGCTCCTAGGCGGTGACGGTGGACAGGCCGAGCTCGTCGAGCGCGTCCGCCACTTCGGGATGGTCGCCCGTGTCGGCCAGGCGTCGCATGGCGTCATGCAGCTCGACGAGGGCGGAGACGTAGTCGGCGTAGCGGAGAGCGCGGGCGCCGGCGGCCCGCTTGAAGCGGTCGAGGGTGACGGGCGGCATGCCTCGCACCAGCAGGTCGGCCGACTCGGCGCTGACGGCCCCGGCGGTGAGCGCCTCCCGGAGCTTGCGGGCCCTCTCGTTCAGGCCGTCGGTGGCGTCGGCGAGGGCCCCGCTGCGGGCCGCCAACCCCTCTTCGAGGGCGCCCGCCTCGCGTACGAGCGACCGCATCCACTCCGGGGAGCCCACCTTCGCACGAGCCATGTAATCATGATATCGCTGGATATCGGCCCGTCAAGCGGGGCCAGCCGGGCTTGTACCGTCACCCGGATGGCCGACGAGTGGGCGCTGCCCGGATCGCGCAACCGGCGTCGGGCCCTGCTGTACGGCACGGCGGCCCGGGTCGGGGCCCGGTACGCGTCCCTGCAGCTGCCCAACGCGCCGAAGGGCGCGGCCCGCCAGCGGCGACTCGAGCGCATCCACGAGGCGGGGGCGCGTGACCTGTACCGCACCGCAGTCAGCCTGCGGGCCGGCTTCCTGAAGTTCGGCCAGTTCGCCTCGGCCCGTCCCGACCTCCTGCCCGAGCCCTACGTCCGCGAGCTGTCGAAGCTGCAGGACCGGGTGCCGGCCGCGCCGCTGTCGGTGATCCGCCAGGTCATCACGGGCGACCTCGGCAGCGTCGACGACAACTTCACCGCCTTCGATCCCGCCGCGTCCGCCGCGTCGCTGGCGCAGGTGCACCGGGCCAGACGCGCGGATGACGGACGGGCTGTGGCGGTGAAGGTGCAGTACCCGCGCGTGCGGGAGATCGTGCCGCTGGAGGCGGCCGACACCCACCGCATCCTGCTGCTCGTCTCGCGCTTCGTGAAGGGCGTCGACCTGCCGACCATCGCCGGCCAGCTCGAGCGCATGATCCTTTCCGAGCTCGACTACGGCACCGAGGCCGACAACATCGAGCGGTTCGCCGCCAACTTCGCCGGCGAGCCGTCCATCGACGTGCCCACGGTGCACCGCGACCTGTCCCGCGGCCGCGTGCTCACCATGGACTGGGTCGAGGGCGACAACCTGGCTCGCGCCCTGCGCGAGTCGGATCGCGACACCGCCGAGGAGGCGCTGCGCATCCTGGTGGACGCCTTCCTCAAGCAGATCCTGGTCGACGGCTTCGTGCACAGCGACCCCCACCCGGGCAACTTCCTCCTGCAGACCCCGGCCGACGGCCCGCCCCGCCTCGGCGTGGTCGACTTCGGGGCCTGCACGACGTTGTCGGATGCGACGCGGCGCGGCCTGCGCGAC
>DATLDH010000147.1:0-17990 GCA_035526015.1 Acidimicrobiales bacterium | reverse complement strand
ACATCGACGACCTCGACTCCGGGGCCCGGGCCTCGCTCGTCGACTACGGCCGGGTGGACGCCGCGTTCCTCAAGACCCTGTTGTGTGACTGCGGCGTGCACCGCGTCGTCATGGCGGGTCGATCAGCGGTGCTCGACTTCGGGCGCACGACGAGGACCGTTCCCGATCATCTGTGGAAGCTGCTGGTGGTGCGCGACGGTGGATGCCGGCAGGGTGGCTGTCACCGCGGGCCGCAGTTCTGCCATGCCCACCACGTGATCCCGTGGGAATCGGGCGGCGAGACGGTGCTGTCGAACCTGGTGCTCAAGTGCAGCCGGCACCACCACATCGGCCACAAGCCCGGCTGGAGCGACAAGCTGCTGCCCGACGGCACCTACGAGGTCACCGATCCCCGCGGCCGGGTGTATGCGACCCGACCACCCGGGCTCCTCTGAGGGAGCGCGGGAACCGAACGCAAGGCCGTATCCTCGTGCCATCGACACCGACGATGAGCTCACGGTGCTGGCGCTCGCCGCCGACCCTGATCCTGATGTCGATCCCGACGCGCCGTCGTTCTACGAGCTCACGGCCGATCGCGATGCCCAGCCGTTGTTGCCGACGTGGTACATGCCAGCCCCGATGGCCGGTGCGTCGCCGCTGCGGGGTTGGCGGCGGCGCGCCGCCATCGTCGTGATCGTCGCCTTCCTGCTGATTCTCGCCAGCGGGCTGTGCAGCACCTACGGCGCCGTGGTGGCGGCCTGACGGGCCATCTCCTCGCGCAGCGCGGTGTCGGCGTCCATGGCGGCGCCGAGGGCGCGGGCGCGCGCGAGGACCTCGCGATCGAGCTGACGCTTGGCCCGGTGGCGGTACCACCGCCACAGGGCGTAACTCGCCGGTGACCGGAACGCAGCGAAGCCGAGCGCTCCCCAGACCGCCTCGAGGAGGACGGCCGCCCGCTCGGGATCACCGTCGTGCAGCGCCAGCGCGGCGTAGAGGACGAGGCAGTCGCCCACCGCGAGGGGGACAGGGAGCTCCAGGTGCTCTCGGGCGGCGAGCGCGGCGTACGCCTCCGCCGTCTCGCGGTCGCCGAGCTCGAGGGCGGCCATGCCCATGACCGAGCTCGCGAACGACCCCGAGTACATCTCGACGGCGATCTCGGCGTGGAGGAGCGCCCCATCGGGATCTCCGCTGAGGAGGAACGCGGCCACGGCCGGCATCCGGACGTTGAGGTCACCGAACGTCGGTGTGGCGGGTGTCGCGGTCGCCGCCTCCTTCACCTTGTCGAGCTCGTCGCGCAGCAGCCAGTAGTAACAGCGGACTCCGATGGCCAGGACACCGATGGACGGTTGGTCGAGGCGCCGAGCGAGCGCCTCGGCCGCGATCGACCCCTCGATCCCCTCGTCGTACCGCCCGGGATCGGTGATCCCCGCGAGCGCCAGATGGGCCAGGGAGAGTGGCGCCAGCGGGCCCTCGGGATCGAGCGCCACGCACGCGCGGGCAGCCTCCGACATGGCCGGCGACTGACCACGCGCCATCTCCACGAATGCCTGCGCGCCGAGGCATCGGGCGCGCTGGGCATCGCTGAGGCTCGGCTCGGCGGCCAGCCGCGCCAGCCGGGTGATCGCCTCCTGGTGGCGGCCGCGAAGGGCCCACACGTGCAACAACGACGTGGCGATGCGGACACCCTCGTCGAGCGCGCGAGTTGCCTCCGACCAGTCGAGTGCGACCCGGATGTTGTCGAGCTCGGCCTCGAGCTCCAGGGCGACGTCGACTCGGCTGATGAGGTGGTCCATCGGGCGGGACTCGATCCACGCGAGGAACCAGTCCCGATGCCGGGTGCGCATCTCGTCGGCCTCACCGGAGGCGAAAAGCCGGTCGGCGGCATAGATCCGGATCGTCTCGAGCATCCGGTACCGCGTCACCCCGGCGGCGACCTCGGCGGCGACGAGCGATTTGGCGACGAGGGAACCGAGCAGGTCGACGGCGTCGCCGTCGGTCAGGGCCATGCCGTCGACGGCCGCGAGCGTGAAGCCGCCGGCGAACACCGACAGGCGCCGCAGCAGGGTCTGCTCGGCGGGGTTGAGCAGGTCGTGGCTCCAGTCGATGGCCGCCTGGAGGGTCTGCTGGCGTTGCGCCCGGCGCCGGTGGCCGCCGGTGAGCAGGCGGAAGCGATCGTCGAGCCGGGCCACCAGATCGGCGGGGGCGAGATGGGCGACCCGGGCGGCGGCCAGCTCGATGGCCAGGGGGATGCCGTCCAGCCGGCGGCACACCTCCTCGACGTGGGCCAGGTTGCCCTCGTCGAGAGCGAACCGGGCATCGGCGGCGCGAGCGCGAGCCACGAAGAGCTCCCTCGCTTCGGTCGAGGGCAGGGACGGCACCGGCCACGTCCGCTCCCCCTCCACGTCGAGGGCCTCCCGCGTCGTGGCCAGCACCGTCACCCCCGGGCAGCGCTCGAGGAGCATGTCGACGACGTCGGCGGCGTCGCCGATCAGGTGCTCGCAGTTGTCCACCACGAGGAGGGTGCGGCGGGTGGCGAGGGCGGCGACGACGATCTCCTCCACCGAGGTGTCGTCGCCGACGCCGGTGACCACCGCCCCGATGGCTCCGGCGACGGCCGTCAGGACGAGGGACCCGTCGACGATGGCCGACAGGTCGACGAAATAGACCCCGCCCGGGAACGACCCCAGGACCGCCTGGGCCACTTCGAGGGCGAGACGCGTCTTGCCGGTCCCGCCGATACCGACGAGCGAGACCAGGCGCTCGGTCCGCACCAGCTCGACCACGGCGCCCACCGCCTCGCCGCGCCCGACGAACGACGTGCGCATGGCCGGGAGATTGTGCTGCACCACCTCGCCGGTCCGCGGCGGCGGGAAATCGTGGTCGAGGCCCGGTGCCTCGACCTGATGCAGCCGCTCCGGCCGGGCGATGTCACGGAGCTCGTGCTCGCCGAGGTCGCGCAGGACGACGTCGAGGTCACCGTCCCGCAGCAACGACGCCGTTGCGTCGGAGACCAGGATCTGGCCGCCGTGGGCGACCGCCATGACGCGGGCAACGCGGTTCAACGATTGACCGAAGTAGTCGCCGTCCCGTTCCTCGGCCTCACCGGTGTGCAGGGCCATCCGCACCCGCAGGCCGCCCACCTCCTCCCAGACCTGGGCAGCGATGGCGCGCTGTGCGTGCACCGCGGCGTCAATGGCGGCCCGTGCGGAGGAGAAGACGCAACAGACGCCGTCGCCCGTGTGCTTGAAGATCCGCCCGCCCATGCCCTCCACGGCCCCGGCGATGAGGGAGTCGTGGCGCACGAGCGCCTCGCGCATCGCCTCGGGGTGCTGCTGCCACCGCCTGGTGCTGGCCTCGATGTCGGTGAACAGGAACGTCAGCGTCCCGCCGATGGTCGGCTCACCCATGGGGTTCAGGAACGGCGGACGCCACGCCGCACCGGCACGGGTGCCACTGCGGGGGCGCTGCCCATCGGCACCAGCGACCGAGGGGCGCGGACCTGATAACCGCCGAGCCACCACAGCCCCCCGACGAGGCCGAAGAGCAACAGCACGGCGAGGATCCGCTGGCCCCGCGTGGTGTCGCGGAAGGCGGCGGGGACGGCGGCGGCCAGCGCCACCGGCGACCGGCGCGGCTCGACCGCGCCCGCCGCGGGCGCAGCCGGTGCCTCGGGTGGCGGCGGCGGGAGGCCATAGTCGGACGCGGCCGAGCCGAGGGCCTGCTCCTGGTACGACGTCGGCTCGTCGGGCGGGGGCTCGCTGGCCACCTCGCCGCCGGCGCCGGGGGGTAGGTCGGCGGGACGGGCCGGGCGTGTGACGAGCGCCTCGACGCCGGGCTTGGCGAAGCCGACCTGGAACGGGGCCTGGCCCTCGGGCACCAGCACGATGTCGATGACGCCCGGCGTGAGAACGAAGTTCGGGTTGAGCGTCCAGGTCAGCGTGGTGCCGTCGGCACTGACGCTCGGGGCGGCGGCGGCGATCTGGCAGTCGGGCTCGGGCCGGTCCTCCCACCGCCCGAACTGCGCCGGTTGCCACGGCGGCGTGCCTCTGGCGGGGACGCACGCCGTCACCGGGCCGTCGGGACTGCCCGATGCGATCTTCAGCGTCAGCGTCGCCTCGGTGTCGGCGGGTACGCCGCCGAAGCGCAGGGCAGCGACGGCGGCCGGCTCGAACGCCTTCGGGTCGAGTGGGTCGGGCGGCGTCGTCCGGGGCGCCTGCTGCACGAACAGGCCGTCGGCGGGCGCGATCGGCCCGGGCGGCGCGGGAAGCAGCGGCGCCGGCGCGGGCGCGGCCTGGGCGCGCGACCACCAACCGTGGGAGGTGGGCGCCGTCGCCACGGCCGGAGCCCGCCGCGGCGCAGGCGCGGGCATCACGACGGCAGCGGCGAGCGCGGCCAGCATCACCCCGGCGACCAGACGGCGCGTCACCGCTTCGCCTTGGCCTTCGTCTTCACGCCACCCGGACGGCGGGTACCCGAGCGTTCGATGACGGCGACGTCGCCACCCAGATACGAGGAGATGACACGCGGATCCGACGTGACCTGGTCGGGAGTGCCGCGGGTGACCACCGAGCCGAGCTCGAGGGCGATGATCTCGTCGGAGATGGAGGTGATCAGCGGCATGTCGTGCTCGATCAGCAGCATGGCGCAGCCCGTCTCCCGTTGGATGCGCTTCAACAGCGGCCCGAGGGCCTCGGTCTCCTTCTGGGCCACGCCCGACGAGGGCTCGTCGAGCAGCAGCACGTAGGGGTTGTGGGCGATGGCCATGGCCAGGTCGACGATGCGCCGCGACCCCGTGGACAGCTCGGCCACGAACTTGTCCCGGAACGCGCCGAGACCCATCACCTCGATGAGCTCGTTGACCGTCCAGGTCACGTCCTCCTCCGACTCCTGCATGGCCGGGAGATTGAAGAGTGCCGACACGTGGTCGCGGGTGTCGATGTGGCGCTCGAGGCCGATAGCGATGTTCTCGGCGACGGTGAGCGACGGGAAGATCTTGGCGTCCTGGAACGAGCGCCCGAGACCGGCCGAGGCCCGGCGGTCTGGGCCCCAGCCGCTGATCTCGGTGCCGCGCAACCAGATACGGCCACGGGTCGGCGCCGTGAGACCGGAGATCACGTCGAAGATCGTCGTCTTGCCGGCGCCGTTCGGACCGATCAGGCCGATGATGGAGTCCTCGACGACGGTGAAGCTCACGTCGTCGACGGCGGTGATGCCGCCGTAGCGAACGGTGAGGCCGCTGACCTCGAGCACCGTCGGGCGCTTTTCGGCCGCCGACTGTTCGGCGCGCCGTTTGGCGACGGCCACGGAGCGGGCCGAACCGGTCCCCGACCCACCCTTGTCGCCTACCGCCGTCGCCGCGCCTTCGAGGAAGACCGAGCGCAGGATGTCGGTGCGCTCGAGCAGGTCGGCGGTCGGCCCTTCGAAACGGACCTCACCCTTCTCCATGAAGTAGGCCCGGTCGGCGAGGGTGAGGGCCACGTTCACCGACTGCTCGACGAGCAGGATGGTGCAGCCCTGCGCATGGATCTTGCGCACGATGCCGAGCAGCTGCTCGACGATGGTCGGGGCCAGTCCGAGTGACAGCTCGTCGATGATCAGCAGCCGAGGCTTGGCCACGAACGCCATACCCAGCGCCAGCTGCTGCTGCTCGCCGCCCGACAGGTCGCCCGCCATCTGGCTCCACCGGTCGGTGAGGCGCGGGAACATGTCGCGCACCTCCTGCACCCGGCGCTCGATCTCGGCCGGGTCCTCGTGGGTGTACATCCAGGTGGCGGCCCGGAAGTGCTCGGCCACGGTCAGGGTCGGGAACACGGCCTTGCCACCGGGAACCTGCACGATGCCCATGCGCGCGGCGGCGACCGCACCCACCTTGGTGATGTCGGTGTCGTCGAGGTGGATGCTCCCCGCCTTGGTCGGCACCAGTCCGGACACGGCCTTCAGCAGGGTCGACTTGCCGGCGCCGTTGGTGCCGAGCAGGGCGACGATCTCGTTCTCGTGCACCTCGAGGTCGACGCCGAAGAGGATCTGCACCGAGCCGTAGGAGACCTCGACCCCGCGGCAGCTGAGGGATGCCCCGCCCGTCGTCACTGGTCCTCCCCGGCACCGACCGGCACGCGCAGGTGCTCGTGGGCGGCGGCCTGGTCGAGGCCGAGCACGGCGTCGCACACCGGGCACTGCACCGCCGCTCCGTCGGCATGCACGAGGGTGTCGGCCTCCTCCACGTGGCGCTCGGCCTGCTCGATGATGGTGTTCTCCTCCGGCTCTGTCTCGACGCGCCGGTCGGCCCGCAGCGACGGCACGATGATGTCGTGGCGTTCCGCCACCCACAGGAGGAACTTGTCGCGATTGCGGAACAGCGCCTCGGAGTACCCGCCGGGCAGGAACAGCAGCCCGAGCAGCAAACCGGGCCCGGTGAAGATCTTGTCGACCTGCCGGAGGAGGCTGTTGGAGGTCGGTCCGATCGAGTCGACGACCCACTGGAACACGAAGAACTGGCCGACGTACACGGCGACGACGCCGTAGACGGCGCCCGACAGCGATGTCAGACCGCCGATCACCGTGACGAGGAAGATCGTGATGCTCGGGAAGATGCCGTAGGCGCCGGCGTCGACGGCGCCCTGGTTGTAGGCCAGCAGCACGCCGGCGAGCGCGGCGATGCCACCCGACACGGCGAAGGCGGCCAGGCGTGCCCGGGCCAGGTTGATGCCGTAGGCGGGCGCGGCGCGCAGGTTGTCGCGCGCGGCGATGAGCACGCGACCCGACCGGTTCCGCCGGAACGAGCGGGCCGCGACCAGCACCAGCCCGAGCGCGACGAGTGACAGGTAGTACATGGCCCGGTCGTTGCCGATGCTGATGCGGCCCCAGAGCACGGGACGCTCGACCCGTTTGCCCGGGTCTGGCAGCAGCAGCCGGCCCGTCCAGTACTTGTCCTTCAGGAAGTAGAACTCCATGGCGCCGCCGAAGGCCATGGTCGTGATGGCGAGGAACAGCCCCTGGACGCGGAGCGCGGGAATGCCGATCAGCACGGCCACGACGACGCCCGCCGCCACGCCGATGGCGCAGGCGGCGAAGAAGTCGATGTTGTGGTTGGCCACGAGCCCGCCCGCCACCACCGCGCCGGCGCCGACGAGGCCGAACTGGCCGAGCGACACCTGGCCTGCCCACCCGGTGAGGATCACGAGCGACACGGCGATGATGGCGTAGATGGGGATGAGCGACAGCCGCCCCCAGTTGCCCGAACCGACGAACCACGGCGCCCCCAGCACGAGGCCGAGGGCGAGGGCGGCGAGCACGCCGCGCGCGATGCGCACCTCGGGCAGGTGGCGCAGCTCCTGGGGCGTCGGCCGGATCTCCTTCACCGCCTGCCAGGTGGACGCGCCGGTGTCCAGGGCGCGCGAGATCGTCTTCCGCTGCAGCAGGAGGGCGGCCAGGACGATGAAAAGCATCAGCGCCGCTCCCAGGTCGCCCGACCCGGTCTTCACCACCGAGGCCTGCTCGAGGATGCCGATGCCCATGCCGGCCACGATCGCCACACCCAGCCGGTCGAGGCGGGCGATCACGGCGCAGGCGAGCGTGAAGAGCAACACGTTGAACCCCAGCGAGCCGTCGGTGGGGAGGCCGTTCAGCGGCGCGCGTAGGAAGAAGACCATGGTGCCGAACAACCCGGCCAGCATCCACGCCACGGTGCCCACCCGCCGGACGGGGATCCCGAGGAGCAGGGCCCGGTCGGCGTTCTCGGCCGAGGCCCGCAGGGCGATGCCCATGCGCGTGTAGCGGAAGAACGCGGCCAACCCCACGCTCATGAGCACGACGGCGAGCACGGCAAAGATGTGGTCTCCGGTGACGATCGGGGTGTTCTGGGAGTCATGGATGACGAAGCGCTTCCATGGCGTGGGGATCGTCGACCCGATGCCCTTGTCGGCGCCGAGCCACTTCGGCTCGTAGACGGCGATGACGGCGAGGATCTGCACCACGCCGAGCGTGGCGACGGTGAGGATGAGGCGCGGCGCGTCCGGGAACTGGCGGATCACGGCGAAGTCGACGATGGCCCCCATGGCCAGCCCGCACACGATGGCGATGGCCAGCGAGACGAAGTACGGGACGCCGTGCTTCACGTTCAGCAGGACGGCGAAGATGCCGGGAATGGCGCCGATGGCGGCCGCCGCGAAGTTGATGATCTTGTTCGTGCGGTAGATCAGGATCACGCCGATGGCGATCAACCCGTAGAGCGCGCCGTTGGCGATGCCGAACAGGATCAACCTGGGGGGCGGGTTGAACACGACCTTCATGACCAGGCCATAGGCCAACGCCAGCGCGGCGGCGCGCCCGGCCCGCGCCGCGATCGTCGGCGAGGTGAGCAGGCTGTCGGCCCGCTCGCGGGCCCCCCGGACGGCCTCGATCACGTCAGCGGGCGTTGGGATCGGCCGGGATCCCGTCGATGGCGGCGATCGGCTTCCACTCACCGGTCTTCACCCGCGGCCCGACGGTGAAGTAGCGACCGGGCTTGCCGTTGAACGGCGACGGCTTGCTCTTCGACCAGTAGACCGTGACCATGTCCTGGGTCCACCCGTAGTTGCCCGGCGCGAAGAACCGCAGCGGCTGGGCCGGGTTGTTCCCGCCCCGCGCCGGTTCCTTGAAGATCCCGGCCTCGGCGTTGGCGGGCGTGAGGTTGGGCCCGGCCGCCTGGATGAGGTGGGCGAGGATGCTCAGGTGGTCCCAGGTCCGGCTCACCGACACGAACGGCGGCGCGCCCTGCCCACCGCCCGCCTTCCACACCCGGGCCCCGACGTCGCCGCCCTCCTTGTCCTGGGGCTGGGGCTGCTGGGCCAGGCCCACGACGAGGTCGTATTCGCAGCCCACCTGGGGGCTCGGGCACGCGAGTGACGGGCCGCCGTCATCGGGGCCGTAGCTCTGGCCGACCCGGTCGAGGTCCATCGACTGCGAGCCGATGATGACGTTCTCGGGGTAGTAGTTCTGCTGCTGCTCCTCCTCGAAGAGGAACTGCGGCGCGACCTCGTCGCAGAAGCAGAGCACGGTCGTCGACTCCCCCGCCTTCCCGCGGCGCATGGCGGTCACGCCGGCGACGCGCTGGGTCTCGGCCGTCGTGATGTCCTGGGCGTAGAAGTAGGTGGCGTTGATGTCGACCTTGCAGTCCTCCTTCAGGAACCCGGCCAGCTCGGTCACTGCCCCTTGATTCTCCGGGTCGTTGGTGGCGATGACACCCAGGAGCCTCGGCTTGCCGTTGACCTCACCGACGGGGTTCTGGGTCCCGCCCCACTTGGCCGGCTTGCCGGCCAGGTTGGCGCAGTACCACTGTGCGAAGTGCCGCATCATGTTCGTGCCGGTCATGAACGTGTCCCAGTGGTACGGGCGGTGGCCCTTCCCGAACCCCTCGCGGAACTGGTAGCCGCCGACGTTGATGACCTTCTTCTGGCTGATCTCGTCGTAACAGGCCGAGCACAACGACGTGTCCCACTTGATGGCGAACGGCTTCTCGGCGGCGATGATGTCGTCGAACTCCTTGCGGAGGCACGGCACGTCGGGCGGGATGCTCTGGCAGGTGCCCTGGACGATCTTGATCTCGACCCTGCGGCCGTAGGTCTCGAAGTGGTCGTTGATGAACTTGGCCGCCGCCTTGTCGTAGGCCTGCAGCTGGTCGACCGAGACGTAGGAGCCGGCCGCCTTGAGGATCTCGTTGACGGCGTCGTTGCCGCGGTCGTAGTAGTCGACGATCTTGATGGTGTCCTTGGTGACACCCATGTAGGTGGCGCCACCGTTGTCGCCGCCGAACTTGGGCAGGCACGGCGGCGCCTGGTAGTCGATCCTGGCGTCGAACTGGCGACCGTTGGCGCAGTGGGTCACGTCCCCCGGCTTCACGTCGGCGGCCTTCGGCCTGCCGCCGGTGGTGGTGCGGCCAGCCGACCCGGTGGCGGATGCGGGGCCCGAGGTCGGGCCGGCGACCGTCCCGCCTTCGGTCTCTCCCGGCACGGTCGCAACGGCCTCCCCACCCGAGTCCACCGAGTCGTCGACAGCCGTACCGCCGCCGTAGACACCGCCGGTGCCGTTGGCGGCGGCGATCGACGTGGTCGGCGCCTTCGACGGCACGACCGCGATGATCAGCAGCTGCACCGCGGCCAGCGCCACGAGCGGAGCGAAGCGCCGGGCGAGTGTGGTGCGGTTCATTCGTTGCCCCTTTGCCGGACCGGGTACGACCGGGTTGTGAGCCTAGGCGTGTGACGTAAGTCCCACAGGGTCAGGTCTAGGTTCGCGACGTGGCCGAGGACGTCCGGGACGAGGTTCGGGCCTGGCTGGCCGAGAGCTGGGACGCAGAGCGGCCGCTCCTCGAGTGGCGCTCGTTGCTGGCAGACGCAGGCTGGGGCTGCCCGACCTGGCCGCTGCGATGGTTCGGGCGCGGGCTCGACGCCGCCGGCGCGGCCGTCGTCCAGCAGGAGTTTGCGCGCGCTGGCGCCGTCGGCGCAGCTAGCGGATCCGGGATGGGCCTGGTCGCGCCGACCATCCTCGAGCACGGGTCCGACGAGGTGAAGCGCCTTCTCCTGCGGCGAATCCTCACCGGTGAGGACAAGTGGTGCCAGCTCTTCAGCGAGCCGGGCAACGGCTCGGACCTGGCCGGACTCACGACGCGCGCCGAGCGCGATGGCGACGAGTGGGTCGTCAACGGCCAGAAAGTGTGGACCACCGGCGCCGGGCACGCGGCCTACGGGATGCTGTTGGCCCGCACCGACCGTGACGCGCCGAAGCACGACGGCATCACATGGTTCGCATTCCCGATGCGTCAGTCCGGGGTCGAGGTGCGACCGCTGCGGCAGATGAACTTCCACGCCTCGTTCAACGAGGTCTTCCTCACCGATGCCCGCGTGCCCGACGCCAACGCCGTGGGCGCCGTCGGCGACGGGTGGCGCGTGGCGCGCACGACGCTGGGCCACGAGCGGGGGCTCGCCGGGAGGATCGTGGCGGTACCGCCGAACGCGCGCGGCCGCACCGCGCGCGAGGCCACCGCCGAGGCCGCCGACTATCTGAAGACCTACGAGTGGTACCCGCAGCGGGCCGGCCGCCCCGACCTGACCATCCCGCAGGCGCGGGTGGCGGGCCTGGCCGCCGACCGGTTGGTGCGGCAGGACCTCGCCCGACTCGTGGCCGTCGAGCGCACGGCGCGGTGGAGCGCCGAACGGGCGCGGGCGGCGCGGGCGAGGGGGGCGAGCAACGGATCGCCGGGCCCGGAGGGCTCGATCGCCAAGCTGTGCGCCAGCGAGATCGCCCGGGCCTCGGCCCGGTTGCACACCCGTCTGGCCGGAGCGGCCGGGATGCTGGCCGGGACCGATCCGCACGCACCGGCCGACGGTGTCATCGCCGAGGTGCTCATCTCGGTGCCGGCCGTGTCGATCGCCGGGGGCACCGACGAGATCCAGCACAACATCATCGGCGAGCGCAGCCTGGGACTTCCGAAGGAGCCTGACGCGCGGTAGTACGCGAAGCTCCGCAGGCCATGCACGCCATCAGTGTCACCGACCTGCGCAAGTCCTACGGCCCGTTCGAGGCGCTCCGCGGCGTCAGCTTCGACATCGAGGCGGGTGGGGTGGTCGCCGTGCTCGGCCCCAATGGGGCGGGCAAGACGACGATGATCGAGATCCTCGAGGGGTTCCGGTTTCGCGACGCCGGCCGCGCCAGCGTCCTCGGGATGGATCCCGCCCGCGGCGGGTCCGAGCTGCGTGAGCGCATCGGCATCGTCCTCCAGGAGAGCGGCGTGGACAACTACCTCCAGGTCGCCGAGGTGGTGCGCATGCACGCCGAGTACTACCGCCGCCCGCGCGACGTCGACGAGGTCGTGGACCTCGTCGGGCTGACCGAGAAGGCCAAGGCCAAGGTGAAGACGTTGAGCGGCGGGCAGCGGCGGAGGCTCGACGTCGCCCTCGGTCTGATCGGCGACCCCGAGCTGCTCTTCCTCGACGAGCCCACCACCGGCTTCGACCCCACGGCCCGGCGGCAGGCGTGGCAGATGATCGGGTCGCTGGGGCGGCTGGGCAAGACGGTGCTGCTGACGACGCACTACATGGAGGAAGCCCAGTTCCTCGCCGACCGTGTCATCGTGATCGCCTCCGGCCGGATCGTCGCCGACGGAACCCCGGATTCCATCGGGGGCCGCGCCACAGCGGCCGTACGCATCCGCTTCGCCCTGCCACCCGGGCTGGCCGCGGGCGACCTCCCGGTCGCCCCGACGTCGATCGGCGGCGACGGCCAGGTGCTGATCGAGACCCTCGACCCCACCGAGGTGCTCCACCACCTCACCGGCTGGGCCATCGGGCGGGACGCGGTGCTCGACGGCCTCACCGTCGACCGGCCGTCCCTGGAGGACGTCTACCTGTCGCTCACCGGGGCCGACGGGCGCGACGAGGACGCGGCATGACGGGGCCCGTCGCCATCGCCGCCCGTCGGGTGAAGTGGGAACAGCGCATGTTCTGGCGCAACCCACCGGCCGCGGCGTTCACCTTCGCCTTCCCGCTCATGTTCCTCGTGGTGTTCAACGCCATCAACGGCAACAGCCGGGTGCGGCTTCCCGGCGGCAGTGTCCGGTTCGCCCAGTACTACGTCCCTGGCATCGTCGCCTTCGGCATCATCTCGGCCTGCTACACGAACCTGGCCATCACCCTCGTGTTCCGCCGCGAGCTCGGCGTGCTGAAGCGCACCAGGGGCACGCCGGTTTCGCCCGGCGCCTATCTCTTCGGCCTCGTGGGCAACAGCCTGGTGATCGCGCTGATCCTTTCGGCGCTGACGACGGTGGCCGGCGTCGTCCTCTACGGCGTGCAGTTCCCGGGTCGCTACCTCGGCCTGGCGGTGACGATCGCCGCCGGCGCGTTCTGCTTCAGCTGCCTGGGTATGGCGGTGTCGGCCCTCGTGCCCAACGAGGACGCCGGTCCGGCCATCGTGAACTTCGCCATCTTCCCGCTGCTGTTCATCTCGGGGACATTCGGCGCCGTCGATGACGGCTCCGGCCTGGCCCGCCTCGCCGGGCTCTTCCCCATCCGCCACCTGAACCAGCTGATGATCGCCGTGTTCAGCCCGTTCACCCATGGCACGGGGATCGTGCTCTCCGACGTACTGGTCATCGTCGGGTGGGGCCTCGCCGGCCTGGTGCTGGCCGTCACGCGCTTCCGGTGGGAGCCCCGTCAGGCGCGTTCGTAGCCGACCGGGTTCTGCGACTGCCAGCGCCAGTGGTCGGCGCACATGTCGGCCAGCGTGCGGGTGGCCTCCCACCCCAGCAGCGAGCGGGCCAGTGAGGCCTCCGCCCACGTGGCCGCCACGTCACCGGCCCGACGAGGGCCGATGACGGAGGGGATGTCGCGCCCGACGGCGGCCGAGGCGGAGCGCACGACGTCGAGCACCGAGCTGCCGACACCGGTGCCGAGGTTGACGGCCTGGCACCCCTCGACGCGGTCGACGGCCTCGAGGGCGGCCAGGTGGCCGGCGGCCAGGTCCTCGACGTGGATGTAGTCGCGGACACAGGTGCCGTCGGGGGTCGGGTAGTCGTCGCCGAACACCACCAGGTGGTCCCTCCGCCCCACCGCGACCTGCATGACGAAGGGCATGAGGTTGTTGGGGATGTCGGCCGGGTCCTCGCCGATCGTGCCGCTGGGGTGGGCCCCGACGGGGTTGAAGTAACGCAGCAGCAGCACACGCCACCCTGGCTCGGACGCGGCGATGTCGCGGAGCATGTCCTCGATGAACAGCTTGGTGCGGCCGTACGGGCTGGCCGCCGAGAGCGGCGCGTCCTCGGTGACCGGCACGGTGTCGGGCTGGCCGTAGACGGTGCACGACGAGGAGAACACCAGGTCGCGAACGCCGGCGGACTGCATCGCCTCGAGCAGATGCACGCTTCCGACGACGTTGTGGGAGAAGTACCGCAGGGGGTGCTCCACCGACTCGCCCACCGCCTTCAGCCCGGCGAAGTGCACGACGGCGTCGATGGGCCGCTCGGCGAACACCCGGTCGAGGGTGGCTCGGTCCCTGATGTCGCCTTCGGTGAACGTGAGGTCCCCGCCGGCGAGCGCCCGCACCCGCTCGACGGCGACGGGGCTGCTGTTGGACAGGTTGTCGAGCACGACGACGGCCCAGCCCGCCTGCAGCAGGGCGACGCACGTGTGGCTGCCGATGTAGCCGGCGCCCCCGGTGACGAGGACGGTGCCCTGGTCGGGCACTAGGCGGCCACGGGGCGGGCGGGGCCCGACCCGGCCCCCGTCGCCTCGAGCGCGTCGGCGATGGCGGCGATGGCGGCGCCGTCGAGGTCGACGCGACCGGCGCCGATCCAGCCGTCGACCTGGCCGGGGTCGCGCGCCCCGACGATGGCGCCCGTGACGCCCTCCCACGCCAGCGCCCACGCCACCGCCAGCTCGGGCAGCGCGCACCCGACCTTGTCGGCGATCGGTCGCAGCCGGTCGACGAGATCGAGATTGCGCTCGAGGCCCTCACCCGAGAACTCCGGGTGGCCGCGGCGCCAGTCGTCGTCGGGCAGCGACCCGGCGCGCTTCTCACTGAAGCGGCCGGTGAGTAGCCCGGAGTGCATCGGGCTGTAGACGATGACACCGGTGTCGTGCTCGCGGCACCACGGGAGCGTCGTGGCCGCCACGTCGCGAACGATCATGTTGAGCTGCGGCTGGAACGTCTCCACCGGTCGGATGGCCTGACACGCGTCGAGCAGCGGCAGCTCGAAGTTGCTCACGCCGATGTGGCGGACCTTGCCTTCGTCGACCAGGGTGGCCATGGTCGACCACGACTCCTCGATCGGCGTGCCGTCGTGGCTGGGCCAGTGGATCTGGTAGAGGTCGATCGTGTCCACGCCGAGGCGCTGGAGGGAGTCCTCGCACTCACGCCGGATGGAATCCGGCGCCAGGACGTTCGACACGGATCGCGCCCCGGGCTCCCACACGAGGCCGCACTTGGTGAACACCAGGGGGCGGTCGGCCTGGGGCAGCGCCGCCACGGCGCGCCCCACCACCTCCTCGGCCCGGCCCAGGCCGTAGGCGGGGGCGGTGTCGATCCAGTTGACGCCACCCTCCACGGCATGGTGGATGGCGGCGATCGAGTCGTCGTCGTCCTGCGGGCCCCAGCCGCCCTGCCACTCCCCACCGCCGATGGCCCAGGCGCCGAGGCCGACGGTGGAGATCTGCAGGCCGGTGCGGCCGAGGGTGCGTCGGGGGAGGGTCACGTCGCTCCTTGGAGGTCGTTGGTCGGAAGGGCGTCGCGGAGGGCGGCGGCGGCCAGCTCGGGTGCGACGTCACTGATGAACGCGCCGGCGGCCAGCTCGGAGCCGGCCAGGTACTTGAGCTTGGTGGCGCTGCGGTGGATCGGCGTGAACTCCACGTGGAAGTGGCTGAACGCCTGGCACTCGCCGTCGTCGGTCGGCGCCTGGTGGAGCGCCATCACATACGGCAGGGAGAACCCGAAGAGCGCGTCGTACCCCCGCGTCACGGCCTCGAGCATGGACGCCAGGTCGTCGCGCTCGAGGTCGGACAGGTCGAGGATCGACGCTGCATGGCGGGCCGCGGTCACGTGGACCTCGTAGGGGAAGCGCGCCGCGAACGGCACGTAGGCGAGGAAGCTGCGGTTGCGGGCCACCACGCGCACGGCGTCCTGGCGCTCGCGGCCGACCACGTCGCACACCACGCACGACCCGAAGCGGGCCAGGTGCTCGCGGCCGGCGTCGAGCTCGGCCTGCACCAGGGGCGGCACGTCCGGGTAGGCGTAGATCTGGCCGTGCGGGTGGGCCAGGGTGACCCCGATGGCCTCGCCCTTGTTCTCGAAGACCAGCACGTAGCCGACGTCGTCGCGCGAGCCGAGCTCGGCGAAGCGGTCGGCCCACACGTCGATGACGCGTGCGATGCGGCCCGCACCGAGCCCGGCGAAGGTGGTGTCGTGGCGGTCGGAGTAGACCACCACCTCGGCCGCACCGGCGGCCGGCGCCACCGCGTAGAGATCGTTGCCGACCGAGATCGGAGGCGGTGGGTCGGCCACGAACGAGGGGAACCGGTTGTCGAACACGACGATGTCGAAGGCGGCGTCGTCGATCTCCGTGACCGGGCCGCCCGGCCGGGTCGGGCACAGCGGGCACTCGTCGTCCGCCGGCAGGAAGGTGCGGTCCTGCCGGTGCCCGGCATAGGTCCGCCACTGCCCGCTCACCGGGTCGCGCCGGCGCTCCATCACCGCGCCGCCTCCGCCGCCCACGAGTAGGACCGCACGGTACGGCCGTCGCCCTTCCGCGTGTCGTGCCGATCGAGCGTCGGGCGGGGCCGCACCGCCCACCGCACGACGTCGGCCAGGATGGCGGAGGCGGCGGCGTCGCCGGCGGCGGCACCGTCGGCCAGCCGGTACTGGCAGAGCACGAGCCGTCCGGCGCCAACGGCGTGGGAGCCGATGATGGTGCCGGCCATGGCCGCCGGCACCGGCTTGAACGCGACGACGACCGGGCTGTCGGGGAACGCCGCCCCGGCGACCGACGACACGACGGTGGTGGCCTGGATCGTCGAGTCCTCGGCCACCAGCACGTTCCGACGGGGCAGCGAGGGAATGGCGCCGTGGTCGGTGGTGAACCGGAACACGGTCGAGCCCCATGCAGTGGCCACCTGCGCCAGCTCGACGGGCACCGGGAACCACGGGGCGGCGTCCTCGCTCTGGGCGAGCATCACGACGGCCTGACCGGCCACCAGGGCATCGGCGACGGCCCGGCCCGCTTCCGCATCGAGAGCCTCCTCCCCCACCACCAGCACCGCGCCTGGCGCGTCACCGACGCGCGCGCCCACCGCGCGCAGCGCGGCAGCATCGGTGTCGCCGCCGATCACGCGCACGTCCCCGTCGACCTCGCGGACGTCGACCACGTGCATCGGATAGCGGTTCTCGACCTCCGTGCCGTCGGCCGCCCGGAGCCGGACGACCAGGTCGTGACTGCCCGGGACGGGCGGGGCTTCGAGGATGACGGCGCCGAGAGGCGTGGCGGCGTGGGCTCGCAGATGGGTCGTCCTGACATCGACGTGGGACTCGCGGAAGCGGTCGGCCACCGACGCCGGGTCGAGCTGGGACGCGTCGATGGCCAGGAGCTCGTTCAGCGGCGCCGGAGGGGCGGTGTCGCCGAAGCGGATCTCGATGCACACCTCGGCGAGGGCAGGGCCGTCATTGGAGACGTGCAGCTCGGCGGTGAGCAACTCACCCGCGCGCACCACGAGCGAGTCGAGGCGCAGCATCGGGAGCACCGGCTGGTTGGCCCGCGCCACTTCGGTCACGGCCAGCGGCTTGGGCCGACGGTGGAGATCGAGGAGCCCGTTGAGCTCGTGCGGCACGTCGGTGAGCTCGGTGAGGCAGTAGCCCCCGATGTCGTCGAACCGGCGCCAGACCTCGATCTGCAGCCGGTCCGAGAGGCCCTGGTACCGCTCGGTCTCGGTGGCGAAGCGGCCGACGCCGGCCGGCCACCGGCTGAGCGCCAGACCCTCTCGGTAGATGGCGCGGGTGTCCCAGAAGGGGGGGTCCTCGAGATGGGGCATCTGCGGGAGCCCCCAGTCGCCGAACTCCGACACGTAGAAGGGCCGTCCCGTCCCTGACCACTTCTGTGACGCCGCCTCGATCTTGTCGAAGTACCGGGCGTGGAGCTGGCCGTACCAGTGCGCCGTCATGATCGGCGAGACGAAGATCCGGTCGGGGTCTGGCTCGATCCAGTCGTTCTCGATCACGGGGCGCGTCCCGTCGGCGTCCTCCACGGCGGCGACGAGGGCCCGTGCGAACTCCTCGTACTCCGGCCAGTTGCGAGCGTCGCGATTGCCGTCGCACAGCTCGTTCATGGCCGACCAGAGGATGATCGACGGGTGGTTGCGGTCGCGGCGCACCTGCTCGGTGATGGCCGCCACGCAGCGCCGTCCGAGCACGGTGTCGGCACCCATCTCCTCGTGGTTGACGGGCTCGGCCACCGGGAGGTCGCAGTGCACGAACACCCCGAGGCGGTCGCAGGCGTCGAG
>DATLDH010000142.1:0-2551 GCA_035526015.1 Acidimicrobiales bacterium | reverse complement strand
AACGCCGCCGGGGTCCCGTGCGGGGTGCTGGTGGCGCCCATCCTCCCCGGGCTCTCCGACGCCCCCGAGCAGCTGGAGGAGGTCGTGAAGGCGTGTGTCGACGCCGGCGCCGTCTCCATCACGCCGCTCCTGCTCCACCTGCGGTCCGGCGTCCGCGAGCACTACATGACCTGGCTGGCCGGCGCCCGCCCCGACCTGATGGAGCGCTACGCCGGCCTCTACCCCCGGGCCTACGCGCCGGCCAATACCCAGGACGAGCTGGCGGCCACCGTGCGGGAACTGGTCGCCAGGCACGGCGGCCGCTCGGCCGGGCCCCGCCAGACCCGCTCGGTGCGACCGGCGCCGGCGGCCCCTGAGGCGGCTGCGCCGGCGGTCAGCCAGCTCCAGCTCGGCGTGTGAGCACCGGCTTCACGTCGACGATCGGCGTCCCGTCCACGGCCTCGATCTCGGCGACCAGCACCCGCCGGCCGTCGACGGCGAGGACCGTCGTCTGGTGGATGCCGATGGGGTTGGGCCGGTCTGCGGAGCGGGTGCTGAACACGCCGGTCTCGGGCGCGGAGGGGTCGTCGCGGGGGTGCACGACGAGCACGTCGCGCCGGGCGCGGTCGAGCCAGGTCAATACGAGGACCTCGTCGCCGGCCCGCACATCGGCGAGGCCGGCTGCCACCTCGGCGTCGAACACCAGCCACGCCTCCGGGGCACCCTCGTGGCCCTGTTTGGGCGCCAACGCCGGATCGACGAGGGTCGACTGCACGTGGCCGATCAGTCGCAGCTCCATACTCGGCCCAGCGTAGGGAGATCTCGGTCGATAGCCTGCGAGCATGCTCCTCGCCGAGGAACTGGCGCTTGTGGCCCTCAAGCCCGAATCGGGCCGGCACCAGATCGGCACCGGCGAGGCGCTCAACGCCTGCCTCGCCGGCCTGCTCGTTGCCGACCTCCTCCTGGACGGATCGGTGGGCCCGGGCGACAGGGAGGACCGCATCGTCGCCGTGCCAGGGCGAGGGAGTCAGGCGTCGCCGGTACTGGGCGCGGCGCTGGACATCGTGGCCGAGAAGGGCCCGAAGATGAAGGCTGTCCTCTCGCACATGAGCCGGGGCTTGGAGAAGCGCATCGGGATGTCGACCCAGGAGTCGGTCTTCTCCGGTCTGGCCGGCGCCGGCATCGTCGGCGCCCCCACCGGCGGGCTGCTGACGAAGCGGCCGGTGCTCGATCGTGCCGCCTGGGACGCAGTCGTCGACCGGCTGCGGGCTGCGGCGCAGGACGACGGGCCGATTGACCGTCGCACTGCGCTCGTCCTCTCCATGACGGGGCCGGCGCACCTCTTGGAGGTCGTCGCCCCCGAGCGCGGCACTCGCAAGCACGCCCGAAACCGCATCGACCACGCCCTCGACGGCTCCGACCTGGAGCCCGTGGGCAAGGTCGTCCGCCGGCTCATTCAGGAGGCGATGGAGGTCGCCGCCGGCGCCGCCGTCATCGGTGGAGCGACGGCCGCCGGTAGCTGACGTGCCGAGCTTTCGCGGCTGGCCCGACACAGCCATCGCGTTCTACCGGGAGCTCGAGCAGGACAACACGAGGGCCTTCTGGCTGGCCCATAAGGACACCTACGAGCGCGACGTCAAGGCGCCGTTCGAGGCCCTGAGCGACGTCGTCGCCGGAGAGTTCGGGCCGCTGCGGGTGTTCCGGCCCAACCGTGACGTCCGATTCAGCAAGGACAAGTCCCCCTACAAGACGCGCTGCTATGCGGTGACGGAGGGTGAGGGCGGCGAGTCGTACTACGTCGAGGTGTCGGCCGCCGGCCTGGTCGTGGCCGCCGGCTACTGGATGATGGCGAACGACCAACTCGACCGGTACCGCCAAGCCGTCGTCGACAGCCACGCCGGTGCAGCCCTGGAGCGGATCATGGCCGACCTCGCCGCTCAGAAGCTGACCAACGAGGCCCCCGGCCTCAAAACGGCGCCCCGCGGCTACCCCCGAGACCATCCCCGTGTGGAGCTCCTGCGCCAGAAGAGCGTGGCCGTGATGCGCAGGTTCCCGCCGGCGCGGTGGCTGGGCACGGCGGGGGCCGGCGACCGGATCGTCGAGGTCTGGCGGGCGGCGCGCCCCATGACCGCTTGGCTGGCCCAGCACGTCGGCCCGTCCACCGAGCCGCCACCGCCGCGTTAACCGGCACGCGGCGATCAGCCCGGCGGGGTGATGGTCTGGTCGTCCTCCCCCCCTGTGGCGCCGCTCTCGACGTACTCCTCTTCGTCGGTGTCCTCGATCACGCCGGCGTCTTCGGCCTGGCTCCGCGCCTTGTCGATGCGCTCGGTCAGCTGCTCGAGGCGCTCATCCTCGGTGGGCGGCTTGTCGGCGTCATCGTCGTCGGCGTCCGACTCGTCATCGTTCTCTTGGTCGTCCGACTCGGGGTCGTCGGCGTCGTCCGACTCGTCGCCGCCGTCGGTGTCCGTGGGGCGGCCCTCGGAGGCCCGCTCGTCGGATCCCCCGGCCGCGGGCTGGTCCTCGGCCGTCTGGTCGGCGTCCGTCTGGTCCTCGGGCTGTTCCTGGCTGCTCA
>DATLDH010000126.1:0-2429 GCA_035526015.1 Acidimicrobiales bacterium | reverse complement strand
GCAGCTCGGGGGGGAGGACTCGAACCCCCAACGACAGGGCCAGAACCTGCTGTGTTGCCGATTACACCACCCCCGAATGGGCGTGGTCAGACTAGCGGCTCGCCGCCTTGGTCCGCACACGGGTGACGACCTTGTCGACCCCCATCAGGCGGCGGAACCCGATCACCCGGCCGACGGCGACGGCGACGGTCTCCTTGGCCAGGTACGGGAGTTCCTCGGCCCCTGCGATGGGGGACGTCGCGGTCGGCGAGGTGTAGGCCTCGAGGCCGAGCTCACTGGCCATGGCGGCGATCCGGGCCGAATGGAACGGGTCGGAAACCAGCAGCACCCGGGTGATCCCCCGGCGCTTCAGGAAGGCAGCGGTGGCGGCCAGTGACTGCCACGAGTTCGTGCCCGAGACCTCGCGCAGGATGGCGGAGTCGGGCACCTTCCGCCTGGCCAGGTAGCCGGCCGACGCCGTCGCCTCGGTGAATCGGTCGCCCTCCTTCTTGCCGCCGGTCACCACGACGGAGTCGGCGAAGCCGCGCCGGTAGAGGTCGATGGCGTGGTCGAGGCGGGCGGTGAGCACCGGGCTGGGGCGGCCGTTGTACTGGGCGGCGCCGAACACGACGATGGCCTCCACCCGTCGGGCCTCGTCCCGGCGGCTCGACCGCCACACCGTGACGCCGGTGACCAACAGGTACATCAGCAGCAGCGCCAGCACGACCCGGCCGACCTTCCAGGCCAGGCGCAGGCCCAGCAGCACCCGCTACCCGCCGAGCTTCTCGCGGGCGCGGCGCAGGCGCGCCAGCACCCGCTCGCGGCCGAGTACCTCCATCGACTCGAACAGCGGCGGGCCGACCGTCCGGCCGGTGACCGCCACCCGGATCGGGGCCTGGGCCTTGCCGAGGGTGAGGCCGTTGGCGGCGGCGATGGTCTCGGTCTCCCGGTGGAGCGTGTCGGTGTCCCAGGTGCAGGATGCGAACGCGAGGAGGGCCGCGTCGAGGATGGCGGCGGCCGCCGGCAGCTTGACCACCCCCTTTTCCCACGAGGCGTCGTCGTAGACGGCCTCGTCGCCCCAGAGGAAGGCGGTGAGGTCGGCCACCTCGCCGAGGGTCTTGACCCGCGTCTGGAGCTCGGGGGCGAGGCGGGCGAACTCCTCGCTCGGCCCCGGCAGCCAGGGGGCGGCCCGCTCGGTGAACTCGGCCGGCGCCATGGCCCGGATGTACTCGGCGTTGAAGTGGTCGAGCTTCTTCACGTCGAAGAACGCGCTCGACGGCGTCACGTCCTCCAGCCCGAAGAGCTCGATGATTTCGGAGATGGGACGGATCTCCACCCCGTCGGGAGGGCCCCACCCCAGCACGGCCAGGTAGTTGCGGAACGCCTCGGGCAGGTAACCCCGGGCCCGGAACTCCTCCACGGCGACGTCGTCGCGGCGCTTCGACAGCTTCTTGCGCTGCTCGTTCACGAGCATGGGGAGGTGGGCGAACACGGGGCGATCGGTGACGCCGATGGCCTCACGGATCATCAGCACCTTGGGAGTGACGTTGATGAGGTCCTCACCGCGCACGACGTGGGTGATCTCCATGTCGACGTCGTCGACGGCATTGGGGAGGAAGAACGTGGCCGAGCCGTTCGACCGCTGGATCACGAAGTCCTCGAGGTTGGCGTTGTCGAAGCTGACGTGGCCGCGGATGACGTCGTCGAACTCCGTCGTGCCCTCGTCGGGAACCCGGAACCGCACCGCCGCGGCGGGCCCGTCCGCGACATCGCGGTCTCGGCAGTGGCCGTCGTAGCCCGGCGTGGCCGAGCCGACCGTGCGCGCCTTGACCGCCTCGGGCGTGCAGTCGCAGCGGTAGGCGTGGCCGGCGGTCAGCAGCTGGTCGGTGGCGGCCGCGTAGCGCTCGCCCCGCTCGGACTGGAACACCGTCTCGCCGTCGAACTCGATGCCCAGCCAGGCCAGGGTGTCGAGGATCGAGTCGAGGAACTCGGGCCGGTACAGCTCGGCGTTGGTGTCCTCGACCCGGAGGAGGACCTCACCGCCGGTCGCGCGGGCCGCCAGCCACACGAACAGGGCGCTGCGGGCGCTGCCGACGTGCAGGAACCCTGTGGGCGCGGGCGAGAACCGGGTGCGCAGGACGGCCATGGTCAGCCCAATCTACCGGGGGGCTCCAGCAGGCCCTCGAGGACGAGGGCGAGCCCGTCGTCGGCGTTCGTGGCGGTTCGCTCGGCCACGGCCGCGAGCACATCGGGATGCGAGTCGCCCATGGCCACTCCCCGCCCGGCCCACTGCAGGAGCGGGAGATCGTTGACGTGGTCGCCGACGGCGACGACATCGGCCCGTCCGATGCCGAGCAGGCGGCAGAGGTCGCCGACGCCACTGGCCTTGTCGACCCCCGGCGCCGACAACTCGATGAACGACCCGCCCGACACCGTGATGACGGCCCGAT
>DATLDH010000097.1:0-14660 GCA_035526015.1 Acidimicrobiales bacterium | reverse complement strand
CGAGTTCTCCTTCACGAACCGCACCGACGCCATCTACACCAAGGCCGAGCTGGTGGTCGACGACGAGGGTAGGCCCAGGCAGATGCCGTGGGAGCACTGGGTCGAGGGCGACGACGTGCACACCTCGGCGTGGCTGCGGGCCACGTCGCCGTCGGGCGCGGCCGAGTTCGAGGGGCGCGTGCTGTGGACCGGTGAGCTCGGGTACGGCGTACGGGCGCCCGAGGACGGTCAGACCACGCAGGCCGGCGAGACCCAGGGCGACGCCTGATGGGTCTCCTGCTGGCGGCCACCAAGGTCGACATGGCGGTGTTCGCCGTGGCCGCTCTCATCGTGCTGTCGGGGGCGATCGGCGTGGTCGTGGCGCGCAACCCGGTGCATTCGGCATTGATGCTGGTGATGACGCTGTTCGGCATCGCCGTGCTCTTCGTGGCCCAGGAGGCCCACTTCCTCGCCGCCGTGCAGGTCATGGTCTACGCCGGCGCCATCGTCGTGCTCTTCCTCTTCGTGATCATGCTGCTCGGCGTCGACCGTGAGGAGAACCTCGAGGCCGAGGACCTCAAGGGTCAGCGCCCGGTCGCCCTCGTCCTCGGCGTCATCTCGTTGGCGGAGATCGTCGTCCTGGGCGGCGCCCAGTGGGCAACCGGCGCGTCGGCCACCGGCGGGGCCGCGTCCGGCCCGGGCCCCAACATCGAGAAGCTGGCGCGAGCCCTGTTCACCCGTCACCTGTTCGCCTTCGAGATCACCTCCGTGCTGCTGGTGATCGCCGTGGTGGGGGCCGTCGTCCTGGCCCGCCGGCCTCCCGGCGCCGTCGAGGCCGACGATGCAGCTGCCCTCGAGGAGGTCGGCTCGTGAGCATCTCGGGCGAGTGGTACCTCACGCTGGCCGCTGCCCTCTTCACCATCGGCGCCGTCGGCCTCCTGATCCGCCGCAACGTGCTCGTCATGTTCATGTGCGTCGAGCTCATGCTCAACGCCGTGAACCTGACCTTCGTCACCTTCGCCCGGATGCTCGACGACATCGGCGGGCAGGTCGTGGTGTTCTTCGTGCTCGTCGTCGCCGCCGCCGAAGTGGTGGTCGGCCTGGGCATCATCGTCTCGATCTTCCGACGGCGCACCGACGCGACCGCCGACGACCTCCACATACTCCGGGGTTAGCGGATGCTCGACGCCGCCGTGCTCATCCCCGCGCTCCCGCTGACGGGCTTCGTGATCCTCGTGGTCCTCGGCCGCCGCCTCGGCGACCCGGTGGCCGGTTGGGTCGCCACCGCCGCCGTCGGCGGGTCCTTCCTCGCCACGCTCGCCACGTGGCAGGGGCTGCTCGAGCGCGAGGGTGAGCACCGCTCGGTGACGACCACGTTGTTCTCCTGGATCCCGAGCCTCAACGTCGACGTCGCCATCCTCGTCGACCCGTTGTCCATCACCATGGCGCTGTTCGTCACCGGAGTGGGCACCCTCATCCACCTGTACGCCATCGGCTACATGCGCGGCGACCGCCGCTTCCCGACGTTCTTCGTGTACCTCAACCTGTTCGTGCTGGCCATGCTCACCCTGGTCCTGGCCGACAGCTACCTGGTCATGTTCGTGGGGTGGGAGGGTGTGGGCGCCTGCTCGTACCTGCTGATCTCGTTCTGGTTCGAGCGCAACTCCGCGGCCGTGGCCGGCAAGAAGGCGTTCGTCACCAACCGCATCGGTGACGCCGGCCTGCTGCTCGCCATGTTCCTGCTGTTCGGCGGCGTCGGGTCGCTGACCTACGGCGAGGTGTTCAGCCGTGCGGGCGGCCTGACGACCACGACGGCGACGGCCGTGGTGCTCCTGCTGCTCGTCGGGGCCTGCGGCAAGTCGGCTCAGCTGCCGCTCTTCGTCTGGCTGCCCGACGCCATGGAGGGCCCCACGCCGGTGTCGGCGCTCATCCACGCCGCCACCATGGTCACCGCCGGCGTGTACCTCATGGCCCGCTCCAGCCCGCTGCTCGAGCTGGCGCCCGACGCCATGACGGTCATCGCCATCGTGGGCGTGGCCACCGCGTTCTTCGCCGCCACCGTGGCGTGCGCCCAGGACGACATCAAGCGCGTCCTCGCCTACTCGACGATCTCCCAACTCGGCTTCATGTTCCTGGCCATCGGCACGGGCGCCTACGTCGCCGCCCTGTTCCACATGATCACCCACGCCTTCTTCAAGGCCCTCCTCTTCCTCGGGGCCGGCTCGGTGATCCACGGGTTGCACCACGAGCAGGACATGAAGCGGATGGGCGGTCTGCGCCGGCTCATGCCGATCACGGGCGCCACGTTCATCATCGGCTGGCTGGCCATCGCCGGTGTCCCCCCGTTCGCCGGCTTCTGGTCCAAGGACGAGATCCTGCTGGCGGCGTGGAACAAGAGCCCCGTGCTCTGGGCCGTGGGCCTCGTCACCGCGGTGATGACCGCCTATTACATGAGCCGCCAGGTGTACCTGGTGTTCTTCGGTGACCGCCGTAGGGCCGGTGTGGACGAGGCGCACGCCGGCGACGACGATGACGCGCACGACGAGGCCCACGACGTCCACGAGTCACCGGCCACGATGTGGGTGCCGCTCGTGGTGCTGGCCGGCCTCAGCATGGTCGCCGGGGTCATGAACCTGCCCTTCTCCCACCGCTTCCTCGTTCTCGAGCGCTGGCTCGAGCCCGCGCTGGCGCCGCACGAGGCGGCCCACACCGCCACCGGCACCAAGATCGGGCTGGCCATCGTGCCCGCCGTCCTGGTGGTGCTCGCCATCCTGTTCGCCCGCCGGTGGATCACGCGCCCGAGCGGCGACGGCCTCGAGCCCGCGTTCCTACGCCGGGCGTGGGGGATCGACGCCCTCTACGCCGCCGTCATCGACAGTCCGGGGCGCGCGTTCGCGGCCTGGTCGGCATTCGTGGTCGACCGGCGCGTCATCGACGGCGCTGTCAACGGCGTGGGCGCCGCCGTCCGCGAGGGTGGTGGTCGGCTGCGGGCCGTGCAGACCGGTTACGTCCGCAACTACGCCCTCGGCATCTCCTTCGGCGTGGTCGCCCTCCTCGGCTGGATGCTCTTCAGGGCGGGCCCGTGAACTTCCCCCTGCTGAGCGCCATCGTCCTCGTGCCGGCCCTGGCCGCCCTCGCCGTGGCCGTCCTACCGCGGTCGCGCGACGACGTGGTCCGGGTCGTCGGCGTGGTCGCGACCCTCGCCGTCCTCGCCCTCACCGTCGTCCTCGTGGTCGAGTTCGATACCGCCGACGCCGGCTTCCAGTTCGTCTCCCGTCATCGCTGGATCAACGACTTCGGCATCGACTGGGCGCTGGGGGTCGACGGCATCTCGCTGTGGCTGGTCGCACTGACCGCGGTGCTGTTCCCGATCGCCCTGCTCGGCGCCGGGCCCACCCGCGACGTCAAGAGCTTCACGGCCTGGATACTCGTGCTCGAGGCCGCGTGCCTCGGGTCGTTCCTCGCCCTCGACCTCTTCCTGTTCTTCGTGTGCTTCGAGATCGTCCTCGTGCCGATGTACTTCCTCATCGCCGGCTGGGGCTACGAGAACCGCGTCTATGCCGCCCTCAAGTTCTTCATCTACACCCTGGCCGGCTCCGCGTTCCTGCTCGTCGGGATGCTGTCGCTCGTCTTCCTCCACCGGGCCGCGACCGGGGACCTGACCTTCGACCTGGCCACCCTCGGCGAGTCGACGGCGATCGCCGCGTCCACGGGCCGCTGGCTCTTCCTGGCCTTCACCATTGCCTTCGCCGTGAAGGTGCCGCTGTTCCCGCTCCACACATGGCTCCCCGACGCCCATACCGAGGCCCCCACGGCCGGATCGGTGATCCTGGCCGGCGTCATGTTGAAGCTGGGCACCTACGGCATCCTCCGGTTCTCGGTGTTCCTGTTCCCGAAGGCGGCCGTCGACCTGGCCCCGCTGCTGCTGACGCTGGCCGTGATCGGCATGGTCTACGGCGCCATCGTGGCCACGATGCAGGCCGACCTGAAGCGCCTGGTCGCCTATTCCTCGGTCGCCCACCTCGGCTTCATCGTGCTCGGCACCTTCGCCTTCACCAGCCAGGGGATGACCGGCGGCGTGGTGCAGATGGTCAACCACGGCCTGTCGACCGGGGCCCTGTTCCTGCTCGTCGGCATGATCTACCAGCGTCGCCACACCCGCCAGATCGCCGAGCTCGGCGGGCTGCAGAAGCCGGCGCCGGTGCTGGCCGCCGTGTTCCTCGTCGTCATGCTGTCGTCCATCGGCGTCCCGGCGCTGAACGGCTTCGTCGGTGAGTTCCTCGTGCTGGCCGGCACGTTCGTGACCCACCGCTGGTGGGCCGTCGTCGGGGTGTCGGCCGTGATCCTCGCCGCCCTGTACCTGCTGTGGGCCTACCAGCGCGTCTTCCATGGCGAGCCGGAGGGTGACAACGCGACGATGCGCGACATGGACTGGCGCGAGGGCCTGGTGATGGCGCCGCTGCTCGTCCTCATCGTCGGCCTCGGCGTCTACCCCAAGCCCATGCTCGACCGCATCGAGCCGTCGGTGGCCCGCCTCGTGCAGCACGTGCAGGACCGCGGTGACCTGAAGACGCCCACGGTCGAGGCGCCGCAGCCCGACCCCGCGCCGGGAGCCGAGCCGTGATCGCCGCCCTCACGACCGCCTCCGCCGCCATCGCCGCCCAGACCGGGCAGACACCGCTGACAGTGTCGGTGCCACCGGTGGAGTACTCGACGATCCTGCCCGAGCTCGTCCTCATCGGCGGGGCCCTGGTGCTGCTCGTCAGCAGCTCGCTCATCGGCCGCCGTCCCCCCCGCGGGTTCTACGGCCTCTTCACGCTCGTCGTCTCCGCCCTGTCGCTGGTCGCCACGGCCTCGTTGTGGGCCGACATCGTGCATCTCGGCCCGTCCACCGCGATCTCCGGCGCCATCGCCGTCGACGGGTTCAACGTGTTCTTCAAGGTGCTCGTGGCATCGTCGCTGGCGCTCGGGTGCCTCGTGGCCGAGCCCTATCTGCGGCGCGAGGGGCTCGAAGGGCCCGAGTTCTTCGTGCTGGCGATGTTGTCGGCCTCGGGCGCGATGGTGATGGCCGCCGCCAACGACCTCATCGTGCTGTTCCTCGGTCTCGAGATCCTGTCGATCGCGCTGTACGTGCTCGCCGGTTTCCACGCCCGCCGGGTGGAGAGTCGTGAGGCGGCCATGAAGTACTTCGTCCTCGGCGCCTTCTCCTCGGCCATCTTCCTGTACGGGATCGCGCTCGTCTACGGCGCAACCGGCTCGACGTCGCTGCCGGCCATTGCCGCGTTCCTCTCGCGGAACCTTCCGGCCGAGACCGGCGTGCTCTACGCCGGCATGGCGCTGCTGTTGGTCGGATTCGGGTTCAAGGTGGCCGCTGTGCCGTTCCACACCTGGACACCCGACGTGTACCAGGGCTCGCCGACGCCGGTCACCGGCTTCATGGCCGCGGTGGCCAAGGCGGGGGGCTTCGCCGGGCTCATCCGCGTGTTCATGTCGTCCTTCCCGACGCTGCGCCTCGAGTGGAAGCCGATTCTTCTCGTGCTCGCCATCGCCACTCTGGCCGTCGGCTCGGTGCTCGCCGTCGTGCAGCGCGACATCAAGCGGATGCTGGCGTATTCGTCGGTGAGCCACGCCGGCTACGTGCTGATCGGGCTCCAGGCGGCCTCCAGCAAGGGCGTGGCCGGCTCGCTCTTCTACCTTTTGGCTTACAGCTTCATGGTCATCGGCAGCTTCGGCGTCGTCACGCTCGTGGGCCGGCCCGGTGACGCCGACCACGATCTCGACGCGTACCGGGGCCTGGCGTCGCGACGGCCCGGCCTTGCGCTGGCGTTCGCCGTGTTCCTCATGGCCCAGGCCGGTGTGCCGTTCACGGCCGGGTTCCTCGCCAAGTTCTACGTGCTGTCCGCCGCCGTCGAGAGCCACGCCTATGCCTTGGCCGTGGTCGGCATGCTCATGGCCGCGGTGGCGGCGTTCTTCTACCTCCGGGTCATCATCCTGATGTACTCGCCGCCGGCCGATGACGCCCCTGAGCAGCCCCGGCTCGTCATTCCCGTCTCGCTCGGTGCCGCCCTCGGCGTGTGCCTGGTGTTCACCGTCGTCGTGGGCATCCTGCCCAGCCCCGTCATCGAGTTCGCCAAACGCGCCACGTTGCTGCTCTAGCGACCTAGGGCTCGTGGCCGGGGTCGATGTCCTTGGCCTCCTGGAACCCCAGCTGCTCGTCCAGCGCGTCGGCCCGACCGACGGCCACCGGCTCGAGCACGTGGCCGACGTGGTCACCGAGGTCGACACGGTCGAGGATGCGGCCGACGAACCACGCCGGACCATGCAGGAGCGGCGCGCCGGCCGGGCCCGCGCGCCACTCGATGTCGGCGAACTTGTCGATCTCGTCGCCGGTCTCGCCTCCGAACCGCTCGGCCAGAGCCCGGTCGTCGGGGCGCAACGCGTGCACGCCGAGGTGGGTGGCATCCGCGGCCACGCCGTAGGTGTGGTTCTTCACCGACAGGCACACGAGAACGCGGGGCGGCTTGATGCTGCACTGCGTGGCGAAGCCCACCAGGCACCCCGAGCGCTCGCCTCCCGACGCGACCGTCACGACGAACAGCGGGTAGTCGAGCGACGCGACCAGCTCGTCGAAGCCGGGCGGCGCCTCGCTCACGCGTGGAGAGAGAGCTGCGGCCCGTCGAGCAGCAGGCGACGGCGGCCGTCGCCGAGTCGGAACCGGCGGGGCCGGGCCCCGAGCGGTCCACCTTCGATCTCCAGCTCCATCTCCAGTTGCTCGCCGTCGGCGCACCACTCGAGCAGCTGGTCGAGATCCGAGGTCGGGCACATCGCGACCGGGGCTCGCATGGCGAGGACAGGTGCCACGTCGACGGGCATCGTGCGCCGGCCGTCAGTGCCGCGCTCGTCCCAGCACCCCTCGCCGCCGAACAGGTCCAGCACGAGATGGGTGCCGTCGATGCTCACCGCCACCAGCTGCACCCCCTCGAGGTGCAGGGCCGCCTTCTCCACCTGCCGCATGGCAGGTTCCTGCCCGGATCAGGGCTCTGGTAACCAGCTGGTCGGGTACGCGGGGTCGTCGTAGGCCTCGGCGGCGGCCGCCATGGTGAGGGGCTTGAAGGTGTCGACCATCACCGCCACCTCCTCGGTGCGCTCGCGTCCGATCGACTTCTCGGCCACACCCGGCGCCGGACCGTGGGGGATACCTCGGGGATGGAAGCTGATGGCGCCCTCCTCGATGCCGCGGCGGCTGAAGAACTCCCCGCTCACGTAATAGAGGATCTCGTCGCTGTCGAGGTTGGCGTGGTTGTACGGCGCGGTGATCACGTCGGGCCCGTCGTCGAGGCGGCGGGGCACGAACGAGCAGATGACGGCGCCGTCGAGCTCGAACGTCTGGTGCACATGGGGCGGCTGATGCTGGCGTCCGCTGATGGGCTCGAAGTCGGAGATGGCCAGCGCGTACGGGTAGAGGTGGCCGTCCCAGCCCACGACGTCGAAGGGGTGATGGTCGAGGGTGTAAGTCGCGGCCCGGTCACCGACGACGACGAGCACGTCGGTGGGCTCGGCCCGGTCGAGATCCAGGAGGTCGGTGGGGCGGCGGAAGTCGCGCTCCCAGTACGGCGCGTGCTCGAGCAGCTGACCCTCCTCGCTCTGGTAGCGGCGGGGCAGGCGCAGCCCGAGTGGGCTCTCCACGACGAGGTGGCGGTTCGCCGCCCCGCCCGGCACCCATCGGTGGGTCGTCCCGCGGGGCACGACCACGTAGTCGCCGGACCTGTACTCGAGGACGCCGAACACCGACTCCAGCCGGCCGCCGCCCTCGTGCACGAAATGGCACTCGTCGGCGCCGCCGTTCCGGACGATGGGCCCTGACCCGGAGAACGTCGAGACGGCGATCCGCACGTCGTCGTTGAAGAAGAGCAGCTGGCGCGCCGTCCGCTCGTCGGCACCGGCCGGGCCCGACCTCGTGCGCAGCAGGCGGTGGCGTAGAACGCGGTCGCGCGAGGGCTCGGGGGGCAGTGGGAGGTGGGCCTCCTCCACCTTCACCACCCGGGTCGGTGCCCACCGGTGGTACAGGATCGAATAGACGCCGCTGAAGCCCTCGGCGCCCACGACCTCCTCGGCGAGCAGCGTCCCGTCGGCCCCGCGGAACGCGACGTGGCGCTTGGCCGGAACCTCTCCCAGACGGTGATAGCTCGGAGCCATTGAGTAACGGTATCCCCGCCCGCCCCGGGTGATTGTTCCGCGGAAGGCCGGGTTTTTGTTTCCCCGTAGGCGCATGGGTAGGCTCGCCCGCGATGTCCGGCTTCCTCCGCAGCTACCTCACGGTGCTCATCTTCGGCGGGGCCGCGGTCGGCCTCGTCGGCCTGATGCTGGGGGCAGGCGCCCTGCTGCGCCCGACCCGCCCGCAGGCCCAGAAGTACATCAACTACGAATCCGGCGTCGACCCCGTCGGCGGCGGCTGGTCGCAGAGCCAGGTCCGCTATTACATCTTCGCCCTGCTCTTCGTGATGTTCGACGTCGAGGCCGTCTTCATCTTCCCGTGGGCCGTCCGCCTCGAGGCCCTCGGGGTCTTCGGGCTGGTGGAGATGCTCGCCTTCATCGTGATCCTGGCCCTCGGCCTGGTCTACGCCTGGCGCAAGGGGGTCCTCCGGTGGGTCTAGTCGAGAGCGGCAAGATCCCGAAGCCGCTGACGTGGCTGCTGAACACGAGCCGGAAGTACTCGCTGTGGGCCTACCAGTGGGGGCTGGCGTGCTGTGCCATCGAGATGGGCGCCGCCTTCGGATCACCCCGCTACGACGTCATGCGCCTGGGTGTGATCCCGTTCCCCGCCTCGGCCCGGCAGGCCGACCTGGTCGTGATCTCCGGCACCGTCACCGACAAGATGGCGCCCCCCATCCTGCGCCTCTACGAGCAGATGCCCGACCCCAAGTACGTCATCTCCATGGGGTCGTGCGCCAACAGCGGCGGCCCGTACTGGGACTCGTACTCGGTGACCAAGGGCGTCGACCAGCTCATCCCCGTCGACATCTACGTGCCGGGGTGCCCGCCCCGTCCCGAGGCCCTGCTCGAGGGCATCGTCATGCTGCAGGAGCGCATCCAGCACGAGGACATGGCCAGTCGTTGGAGGGGTGAGCCCCTTGTCGTCGACGCCTGAGGACCCGACCACGGCAGAGCCGGCCGCGCCGGAGGCGGCCACCGAGGGTCAGCCGACGGTCGAGGCCGCGCCGGAGCCCGCCCCCGAGCCCGAGCCCGTCGACGAGGTCCGTGAGGCCATGGTGTCGAGCCTGCGTGAGGTCCTGGGCGCCGACGTGGTCTCCCACCACATCGCCGACGGCGACGTCATCGTGCGGGTGGCCCCCACGGCCTGGCGCCAGGCGGGCCAGGTCGCCCACGACCTGCTCCACATGGACTACTTCTGCTTCCTGTCCGGCATCGACTGGATGCCGGCTCCGGCCATGGGCGGCAAGGCCGTCTGGGACCCGGCCGGCGTCGACGGCGCCGAGGACACCGTCGAGGAGGGCGTGGCGGCCGAGGCCGAGAATGGCACCTGGGTCACCGGCGCGGCCGGCGGCGACACGCGGTTCCAGGTCTTCGCCCGGCTGTACTCGACGACGCGCCACATCGGCATCACCCTCAAGGCCGACCTGGACGAGGGGAGCCCAGCGGTGGCCACCTGGACCGACCTGTACCGCGGCGCCGACTGGCACGAGCGCGAGACCTGGGAGATGTTCGGGTTCCAGTTCGATGGCCACCCCGGGCTGCGCCACATGTATCTGCCGACGGAGTTCGAGGGCCACCCGTTGCGCA
Organism: Acidimicrobiales bacterium; assembly: GCA_035526015.1. Lineage (GTDB taxonomy): Bacteria > Actinomycetota > Acidimicrobiia > Acidimicrobiales > DATLDH01 > DATLDH01. Next base: position 4,880 of record DATLDH010000097.1, on the reverse strand, counting down.
AGGACTTCCCGATGCTCGCTCGCGAGGTCAAGCCGTGGCCCGGCCTCGTGGACAAGGAGCCCATGCCCGGTGAGGGCGACGAGGCGGAGACCGAGGAGGCAGTCAGCTCATGACGACCACCGCACCGGCATCCGAGTGGCAGCAGGCCGCCTACATCGCCGGCCAGGCCGCCGACGGGCGCGTCAACATCGAGATCGAGACCGAGGGCATGAGCCTCAACATCGGTCCGCAACACCCCGCCACCCACGGCACGCTGCGCATCGTCGTGCGCCTCGACGGTGAGCAGGTCGTGTGGGCCGAGCCGGTGTGCGGCTACATGCACCGCGGCTACGAAAAGCTCCTGGAGGTTCGCACCTATCCCCAGGTGAACACGCTGGTCAACCGCATCGACTGGATGAGCTCGTTCGCCAACGAGGTGCCGTTCATCCTCGCCGCCGAGCAGCTCATGGGCGTCGAGGCGCCCGAGCGCGCGCAGTGGATCCGCACGATCTTCTTCGAGATGTCGCGCATCGCCAACCTCACGCTGTTCCTCGGTGACATGGGCGTGCAGCTCGGCGCCCTGACGCCGGTCTTCTATGCCTTCCGTGACCGTGAGCACGTCCTGAACCTCATCGAGTCCGCCACCGGGGGCCGCTTCCACCCCAACTACGACAGGGTGGGCGGCCTGAAGGAGGACCTGCCCAAGGGTTGGGTCGACGAGTGCAAGGGCGTCATGCGCCGCGTGCGCGACTTCTGCGACCAGATGGAGGACCTGCTCGTCGGCAACGAGATCTTCCAGACCCGCACGCGCGGCATCGGCGTCATCACCCCGGCCGTCGCCCTCAGTTACGGACTGTCGGGGGCCAACCTGCGCGCCAGCGGCGTCGACTGGGACCTGCGTCGCGACGAGGACTCGCCGCTGGCCTGGAAGCACACCGAGTTCAAGGTCTGGACCCATCCCGACGGTGACTCGTTCGCGCGCTACTGGGTGCGGCTGCAGGAGGTGCGGGAGTCGGCCAGCATCATCGACCAGCTGCTCGACGGCATCCCGGCCGGGCCGATCATGGCCAAGGTGCCCCGCATCATCAAGGTGCCGGCCGGCGAGGCCTGGTGCCACACCGAGAACCCGCTCGGGGAGATGGGCTACTACGTCATCAGCCAGGGCGGCCTCGGCCCGTTCCGCTGCAAGGTACGCACGGCGAGCTTCAACAACATCTCGATCCTGCCGTGGCTGCTGCGCGGCGTCTACGTGCCCGACGTGATCACGATCCTGGCCAGCCTCTACTTCATCCTCGGGGACATCGACCGTTGATTCCCGTGCTGGGGCTCGAGCTGGCGTACTGGCAGCAGGCGCTGATCAAGGTCGGGGCCGTCATGACGGTCATCCCGCTCGGCGCGCTCATCCTCGGCTACGTGTTCCTGCTCAAGATGATGTCGCACATGCAGAGCCGGCTGGGGCCCATGGAGGCCGGGCCCCACGGCACGCTGCAGCTGCTGGCCGACGCCGGCAAGTTCCTCCAGAAGGAGGACATCTTCCCCGCCCGATCGGACCGCACGGTGTTCGCCCTGGCGCCGGTCGTCGTCATGGTGTCCACCTTCCTGCTCTATTTGGTCATCCCCGCCGGGCCCCGCCTCATCGTCGAGGACCTCGACACCGGCGTGTTCTTCGCGCTCGCCGTCGGGTCGCTCTCGGTCATCGGCGTTCTCATGGCCGGGTGGGCGTCGGCGTCGAAGTACTCCCTCCTCGGCGCCCTGCGCGCCGCCGGCCAGCTCATCGCGTATGAGCTGCCGCTGGTGCTGGCGGTGGTGGGTGTGGTCGTCCAGGCCGGCACCCTCAGCCTCCAGGGCATCGTCCATGCCCAGGCCGACGGCGAGATGTTCGGCTTCGGCGGCATCGGCAACCCCTATGTCATCACCCAGTTCGTGGGCTTCCTGCTGTTCATGGTGGCCTCGCAGGCCGAGCTGACCCAGACGCCGTTCGACATGCCCGTCGCCGAGTCCGAGCTCGTGGCCGGCTACATGACGGAGTACACCGGCTTCCGCTTCCTGTTCTTCTTCATGGCCGAGTTCGGCAGCGCCTTCGCCCTCTCGGCCATCGCCGCCACGCTGTTCCTCGGCGGCTGGTACCTCCCCGGGGTCAACGGCGACCTGGCCGACTACCTCGGGCCTCTGGTGCTGGGCGGCAAGATCATGTTCGTCGCATTTTTGATCTTCTGGTTCCGCTTCACCTACCCGCGCTTCCGCGAGGACCAGCTGCAGACCTTCGCCTGGAAGTACCTGATCCCCCTCTCGCTGATGAACATCGTGGCGACCGGCATCCTCAAGGTGGTGTTCTGATGGCCGAGCTCCCCGGGGTCCTCAAGGGATTGGGCGTGACCTTCCGCACCATGCTGAAGCCCGCCGTCACCGTGCAGTACCCGCATGTGAAGGAGGCTCCTCCCACCCGGGCGCGCGGGGTCATCGCCCTCAAGGAGGAGAACTGCACGGTGTGCATGCTGTGCGCCCGTGAGTGCCCCACGTGGTGCATCTACATCGAGGGCCACAACGACAAGGCGCCGCCCCGCCGGGAGGGCGGCAAGCCCCGCACCGTCAACATCCTCGACCGCTTCGACATCGACTACGCCCTCTGCATGTACTGCGGGATCTGCGTCGAGGTGTGCCCGTTCGATGCCCTCTTCTGGAGCCCGGAGTTCGAGTACTCCGAGGTCCGCATGTCCGACCTCCTGCACGACAAGGTGCGGCTGGGGGAGTGGATGGAGACCGTGCCCGAGCCGCCCGCCCTCGAGGTCGGCGCGGTCACCAAGGGCAAGAAGTAGAAAGCCCTACCGTGCTCGCCCAGAACATCGCCTTCGGCATCGTCGCGGCCCTGATGGTGGTCGCCGCCCTCAAGGTCGTCACCACCCAGAACGTCGTCCACGCCGCCCTCTACCTGGTGATCGTCCTGGCCGGGGTGGCCGCCATCTACATCCTGCTGGCCGCCGAGTTCACCGCCATCACCCAGGTGATCGTCTACATCGGTGCGGTGATCGTGCTGTTCCTGTTCGGCATCATGCTGACGCGCGCGCCCATCGGGCGCACCGCCGACCTCGACAACGACCAGCGGTGGATCGCCGCCCTCGTGGCGCTCCCGCTGCTGGGCGTCCTCGGCTGGACCCTGCAGGATGCGTTCGGCGACACCGAGATCGAGTTCGGCCGGGTCCAGCGCACCGCCGATGTCGGCACGGCCATCTTCCGTGACTTCGTGATCCCCTTCGAGGTCGTGTCCGTGCTGCTCCTGGCCGCCCTGGTGGGTGCCGTCGTGATCGCCAGGAGGGACTGAGTGCAGCTCACCCAGTTCCTCTTCCTGGCCGCCGTCCTGTTCTGCATCGGCGTGTACGGCGTGCTGGCCCGCAAGAACGGCGTGCTCGTCCTCATGTCGGTCGAGCTCATCCTGAACGCCGTCAACATCAATCTCGTCGCCTTCGGGGCCTTCCACGACACCGTGGCCGGGCAGGTCTTCGCCCTGTTCGTCATCGCCATCGCGGCGGCGGAGGTGGGCGTGGGCCTGGCCATCGTCCTGCTCATCTACCGCAACCTCCACTCGGTCGACCTGACCGAGATGGATCTGATGAAGGGCTGACGTGCTCCGCAACGCGTGGGTGATCCCGCTCCTTCCGGTGCTGTCGTTCTTCGTCATCCTCTTCTTCGGCAAGCGCCTGCCGGGTAAGGGCGCCGAGGTCGGCGTCGGCGCCCTGGCGGCCGCCTTCGTGCTGTCCTGCGTGTGCGTCGTGCAGTGGGTGGGCCTTCCCGCCGACCACGAGGTCGCCGCCCATCAGGGCGCCGAGGTGGGCGTCCACGCCGAGGAGGCCGACCACGCCGAGGAGGCCGACCACGCACCGCCCGCCGAGGAGGCCGAGGAGGGCGGCGCCCACGAGGCCGAGCCCATCCGCGAGCCGGTGCGGCGCGAGGTCGAATGGTTCTCCAACGGCCAGGTGAAGATCAAGGCCGGCATCCACATCGACGGCCTGGCCGTGGCGATGATGTTCGTGGTCAGCCTCATCTCGCTGCTGGTCCACATCTTCTCCACCAATTACATGAAGGACGACCGGCGCTACACCCACTACTTCGCCGCCCTCAGCCTCTTCACCGCCGGCATGCTCATCATGGTCACGTCCAGCAACACGCTCCAGCTGCTGTTCGGCTGGGAGATGATGGGCCTCTGCTCGTTCATGCTCATCGGCCACTGGTGGGAGGAGCAGAAGAACTCCGACGCCGCCCTCAAGGCGTTCTTCACCACCCGCACGGGCGACATCGGGCTCCTCGTCGGCATCTCCATCCTGTTCTTTGCCGCCGGGCAGACCTTCGACATCGCCACCATCAACGAGCGGGCCCTGGCCGGCCGCATCGACCACACCGTGCTGGTCGTGGCCGCCTCGGCGCTGTTCCTCGCCGTCATCGGCAAGAGCGCCCAGTTCCCGCTCCACACCTGGCTGCCTGACGCCATGGCCGGCCCCACGCCGGTGTCGGCGCTGATCCATGCCGCCACCATGGTCGTGGCCGGCGTCTATCTCGTGGCTCGTGTCTACGGCGTGTTCTGGCAGGGCTTCTCGATCAGCGCCGGCGGCATCAACTTCGGCGCCGTCATCGGGGCCACCACCGTGCTCATCGCCGCCGCCCTCGCCTTCGTGCAGACCGACATCAAGAAGGTGCTGGCCTATTCGACGGTCAGCCAGCTCGGCTACATGGTCATGGCCCTGTGCGTCGGGGCCTGGACGGCCGGTGTCTTCCACCTCTTCACCCACGCCTTCTTCAAGGGCCTTCTGTTCCTCGGGGCCGGCTCGGTCAGCCACGCCGTGCACAGCTTCGAGATGAAGGACGACATGGGTGGCCTGCGCAAGTACATGCCGACGACGTTCGCCACC
>DATLDH010000040.1:0-4391 GCA_035526015.1 Acidimicrobiales bacterium | reverse complement strand
CCTTCACCGTCACCGTCCTCACCCAGCTCCTTGCGGATGGCGGCCATCTGCTGGCGCAGCAGGAACTCCCGCTGGGTCTTTTCCATGCCGTCGGCCACGTCGGTCTGGATGCGCTCCTTGAGCGTCAGGTCGGCGAGTGTGTCGCGGGCCCAGGCCAGCACCTTCTGAAGCCGCGCCTCCACGTCGACGGTCTCGAGCACCTCGAGCTTCTGCTCGAAGCTGAGGTCCGGCGAGTAGCCGGCGGTGTCGGCCATGGCGCCGGGGTCGGAGATGCTGCGCAGCGCCTCGGCTAGGCCGCTGGCACCCCGGTAGTCGAGGATGTTCTCGACGACGGCGCGGTACTCACGGGCCAGCTCCCGGGCCCGGGGCGACGGCTCGATGTCGGGCGAGACCGACTCGGCGTGCACCCACAGGGCGGACCCCGCCGGCGCCGGGATGCCGACGCCGACCGTGGCTCGGTGCAGGCCCCGCACGACGACCGCCCGGAGCCCGCTGGGGAGCTCGCCGGAGTCCTCCACCTTGGCGACGGTGCCGACGCGTGCGTAGCGCCCGTCGAGGCGGGGGACGAGGAGGATGCGGCCTTCGGAGGACTCGGTGGCCTCGATGGCGGCCTTGGCTTCCTCGCTCTCGATGGCCATCGTGACCACCATGCCGGGAAGCACGACGCCAGTGGCGAGGGGGAGAAGGGGCAGGACTGATGTGCGGATGTCGTCCATAGCAAGATTTAGAACAGTTCCAGATGCAACCCTGTTCCCGGGCCGGACGCTACGGTCAGCCCTATGGCCGACACCGAGTACTCCTTGAAGGACAGAGTCGTGACGGCCGCGGAGGTGGCCGGCATCCCGGCGGGCACCACCGGGCGGGTGATCCAGGTGAGCGGGCTGTCGTGGATCCGCTACCGAGTCCGATTCGACAGCGGCGTCGAGCGCAACCTCATCGACGGCCGGTACCTCAAGCCGGCGCCGGCCAAGGGCTGAGGCGGGCTATCTCTTGTCGGCCGGCTCCTCGACGGAGACCGGCCGGAGCATGAGGTCGAACGCGGTCCAGATGGTCTTCGACCATGGATAGAAGATCATCGGCGCCACGACCGCGCCGAGGACACCGCCCACGATGAAGGGGGCGATGCTGGCGTCCGGGTTGCCGGCCAGGCGCACGATCAGCGGGACAACTGCGAGGAGGATGACCATGCCCTGGGCAATGGCGAGGTTGATCACGTAGGCCCCGAGGAAGAACCCCTCCTCCCGCTCGAAGCGGTACCCGCAACCCGGGCAGCGTTCCTTCATCCGGAACCACCCCGTGAAGAGTTGGCCGGCGCCGCACAACGGGCAGTGCTTCAGCATGGCGCGGCCGAGCATCCGAGTCCGGCTCGAAGGGGGTCGGTCGAGCACCATGGTCCTTCGAGGGTAGGCGTCAGCCGCCGTTCGATTGTCCTGGGTCCCCACGCTCGCCCCCTCTTCCCACCTCGGTCCCTCGATAACCGAGCTCGAGCGCGTCCAGCTCAGGTCTTCGCCGCCGGTTAGGCGTGCGCCGGCACCCGGCGCTGCGGGCGGTAGCGGAAGTAGGCCCAGACGCCCACTGAGAATGCGCCGAACCCCAGGAAGAGCAGGAGCACCGCAACGCGCACCTGCTCGCCGGTCTGGCCCACATACCCACTGCCGGCGGAAAGAAGGATGTGGACGGTGACGAATGCACCGAGGAACATCAGGACCGCCCACGTCGTCCGGTTCCAGTCGATGACCTTTCGACCGTCGAGGAAGCGCATCGGCAGCATGGCGACGGCCAGGCTTTCAATCCCCCACAAGAAGATCAGCGCCAGGCAGACCTCGACACCCATCCACCACACGCTGGCATCGGGTTGGGCCGCAGCCTCGCTGACCGGTATGCGGGCGAACCAAGCGCCGATGGCAAGAAGCAGGCTGAAGAACCAGTTGGCCGCGGTGAGTCGGCCCTGGCTCGACTTGGTGAGGGTGCTTTGGAAGGCCATCCCCGCCATCGCTCCGTAGACGTAGCCGGGCTGGAAGTGAAGGAGTCGCGACATGACGACCATGACGATCGAGACTCCGAGGCTGCCGGGAAGGAAGTTGAGCTTGCCCCACTCACCGAAGCGACGATGGATCATGACGGCGGCGGGCAGGCTGAACACAGCCGACATCACCACCAGGGCGACAAACATGCCGAGCAGCAGCACCAGGCTGTTCACGTTCAGGCCGAAGTCGGGGCTGAGGAAGCCGTACACCGCCGCTGCGGCCAGGTTGAGGATGAAGAAGGCAACGGTGCGGGCTTTGGTGCGGGCGACTGCGGCGGCGCGTGAGGGAAGCCGGAACCAGCTGCGAATCTCGTCGTAATTCTCCTCGACGGTGGAGTTGAACAGCTCGTAGGGGAAGGCGAAGAGCAGAAGGATGAGCAGGGCGGCGATGGCGCTGGTGGCCAGATCTTTGAGCTCGAGCGAGATCTGGTGGGGCTGCGGTATGGCGGTCACGAACCCACTCCGATGCATCGACGATGCGGTAACCGTGAACGCCGTCGTGGCCCGGACTGCTTTCCCTGACGACTGGCAGGACGTCGTGACGTGGTGGGCTCCGGGGGACGCGTCGCCGGGCACCGAGAAGCCGTCGCCGTCGATCGTGCCACCGGCGTCGGGACGCGCCGTGCCGATGCGTTGCCCGTCGAAGAACACATACACGAAGCGGCAGTCGCGGTAACCGGCGCCGGAGACATCGAGCCCGACGCCGGGCGGCCCGGTGCGGGCCCCGATCGGGCTCAGGGCGTCGACGGTGGCGCCGGTGGGCGGACGCGCAGCCGGCGGTGGGGACGTTGGGGGCGGTTGCGGTGACGGTTGGCTGACGGGTGGCGCCGGCGTCGCCACGGCGAGAGAGGTCGCTGTGACTGCGGCTGTCGTTGGGGTCGTGGTGAGAGGCGCGGCTGCGGGCGCCACCGTCGTCCCGACGGGCGGGGTCGGGGGCACGGTCGAGGTCGTCGACGACGCCGGGATGGTCGTCGTGGCCTGGCTGGTCGAGGTGGGCAGGGCGGGTGCGGTGGATGTGACCGGGGCCGTCGTGGTCGTTGTGTTCACGGGTTGGGTCACGGGCGGCGTGGTGACCGGCGGGCTGGTGGTGGTCGTGGTGCCAGCGGGGGGCAGCGTGGTCGACGTGGATGTGGTCGTGGACGTCGAGGAGGTCGTGGACGTCGAGGTCGTGGATGTCGAGGTCGTGGATGTCGAGGTCGTGGAGGTCGAGGTGGTCGTTGTCCGCAGCACGGTGGTCGAGGTCGTCGATGTCGGCGGCACGGTGGTCGAGGTCGTCGATGTCGAGGTGGTGCTCCGAGGCACCGTCGAGGTGGTGGAGGTGGTGGACGTCGTCGACCGTGACGTTGTGGTCGTGCTGGAGCTGGTAGAGGTCGGCGGTACCGAGGTGGACGTGGATGTCGACGTGGAGGTGGAGGTGGAGGTCGACGTCGATGTCGAGGTGGGTGTAGAGGTGGATGTCGACGTCGATGTCGATGTGGAGGTCGATGTCGACGTCGAGGGCGGGACCCGCGTGGTCGTCGTTGTCGGCAGCACCGGGCTCAGGACGACGTTCTCGTTGGGGTCATCGCAGGCCCCCGAGACGGCGAGGTTGTTCACATCGCCGCTGTATGAGGCGATCCAGCGGTAGGTGCCGGGCGCAGTGGGTGTGAACGGGGCTGAGGTGATCGGGCCGCCACCGGCCGGTCGGGTGTCGGTGAAGACCGGCGGCGCCGCGCAGGCCGCGTCGCTCGGGCCGTAGAGCCGGAAGGTGATGGTGCCGGTGGGGCTGACGGCGCCGGCGAGCGTTGCGGTGTCGGTGACACTGCCGCCGACGGGGACGCCCGGCGACGCGACAGTGGAGATGGTCGGCGTGGCCTGGCCGACCGCCACCGACTCGTTGGCGTCCCCGCACGCGCCGGCAACCGGGGCGTTGTTGGTATCGCCGGAGTAGCTCGCAATCCAGCGGTAGGTGCCAGGCGCGGTTGGCGTGAACGGGGCTGAGGTGATCGGTCCGGCGCCGGCCGGTCGGGTGTCGGTGAACACCGGCGCCGCTGCGCAAGCGGCGTCGCCGGGGCCGTAGAGGCGGAAGGTGATGGTGCCGGTAGGGCTGACGGCGCCGGCGAGCGTTGCGGTGTCGGTGACGGTTCCGCCGACGGGGACGCCGGGCGAGGCCACCGTCGAGATGGTGGGCGTGGCTTGGCCCACCGCCACCGACTCGTGGGCGTCATTGCAGGCGCCGGCGACCGGCGCGTTGTTGGTATCGCCCGAGTAGGAGGCGATCCAGAAATACGTGCCCGGAGCGGTGGGGGTGAAGTCGGCGGACGCCGCCGATCCTGCGACCAGTGGCACCTCGGAGATGAACACCTGCGCCGTGCACGCCGCATCG
>DATLDH010000009.1:0-3807 GCA_035526015.1 Acidimicrobiales bacterium | reverse complement strand
GTCGACCATGAGCTCGGAGGTGTCCTTCGCCTCCGACAGCATGGTCTTGAGGTTGCGCGGTCGATCTTCCATATGCGGTGACGCCCCTCTAGTAAATCATCCGAGGCCGACCAGGACGATGGCGAGCACGAGGGCGAAGGCCCCCACCAGGTCCATGCTCGAGGTGACGATCGGGATGCCGTGGTTGTCGGGGTCGAGGCCGAGGCGGTACGACGCCACGGCGCCGTAGTAGGCGACGACGATGGCGGCCGCCGTCGTCATCACCCCGCCGATGAGGGCGATGGCCACCATGTCGCCGAGCCCAGGGCTGTGCAGGCCGACGACGGTGGCGGCGATGTGCGAGGAGGTGCCGACCAGCAGGAACACCGGGAGCGCGAACCCGGCGATGAGGGCGAAGTCGCGCCGGGCGGCCTTGGACGGCACGGCGGTAGGGCCGATCACACCGAGGTGGAGCTTGGATCCCAGACGGCTGGAGAGAATGCCGCCGAGCGCGCCCGAGTCCTCGAGGAACGGTGGCACCAGCACCAGCAGCGCGGGCAGGGCGAGGAAGTGCTCGAGCCGCTTCTCGATGGTGAGGCCCGCCACGACGTCGACCAGGCCGGCCAGCAGGAGCACCGGCATCGACTCCCGCACGATGCGGCGCAGCAACGGCAGACCCGAACGCACCGCGCCCACCAGGGCGAGCACGGCGAGCACGCCGGTACCGAGGGCCAGCAACGGGCTGAAGACCCCGCGCCCGACGAGGTAGGTGGCGAGGAACAGGGCCGGCAGCGTCACGACGTCGCCGGCGGCGGTGACCAGTGGTGCGGCCACGTTGTCCATGTCCCATCCGAAGCGCGAGGCACCGGCGGCCACGCCGATGGTGATCGCCAGCACGACCACCGACGAGAGCGCGCCCCCCACCACGGAGATCACGACGAAGTCGACGACGGAGATGGTGTGGGCGAGGCCGAAGCCCACGGCGACGGCCTTGGCCAGGAATGCCAGAGCCAGGGAGATCGCCATGGTGAGGGCGAGCGACGCCAGGACGTTCTGGCCGACGACGGTGTCGTGGCGGCGCGACAGGCGGAAGGTGCCGGTGTGGATCGAGGTCCCGAGCCGGCTGCCCAGCGCTCCGAAGACGTTGCCGCGCATGCCGATGGCGGCCGGCACCAGCACGAGGAGGCCCGGCAGCGCGTCGAGGGTGTGCTGGATCTTGCCGAGCGTCAGCCCGGCGAGGAGGTCACCGCCCGAGGAGATTCCGAGCGCGACGAGGCCCTGGCCGATGCTCGTGGCATCGGGCCCGAGGAGCCCACGCAGACGCGCGGGCAGACGGAGGCGCACCGTGCGCATACGTACTCGGGGGCTCCAGGCGGCGCCGCATGGGCCTCATCCTATTTCCTGTCGCCGTTTCACGAACGGCGGGAGCGCGAGCCTCAGCCGGGTTTGTACGACGGCAGGCCGTCGTTGTCAGTCGTGACCGGCGCCGTGTCGCCGCCGGTGAGCTCGCCGAGTCTGGCCGCCAGCGCGTTCACCCGCTCCTTGTCCCAGGCGCCGATGACGTCGGCGATCACGCCGTCGCCGTCGACGAGGACGAGGGTCGGCACCGACTCGATGTCGAAGGCGCGCGACACGTTCCAGTCGGGCGCGTCACTCAGGGCCAGTCCGTCGAACCCCTTCCAGTCGAGCCAGGTGCGCGCGTCGGCGAGCGGCTCCTGGGCGACGGCGACGACCGGCAGGGACCCGCCGTACCGCCGGGCCATCTCCCCGAACACCGGGAAGCTCATCTGACACACCGGGCAGTTCGGCTTGTAGAAGGCCAGCAGGGCGGGGCCGTCGGCCGTCAGCGACGCGAGGGATGCCGAGCCGCCCGGTTCGGCCGGGAGCTCGAAGGCGGGGGCGCGTGTTCCGACCGCGAGCGCCATCCGGCCCTACCCCAACCCGTCGATGGCACGGGCCAGGTCGAGGTCCTTCTGGGTGAGCCCACCCTCGGAGTGGGTGGAGAGCCGGAGGGTGACGGTGTCCCAGCGGATGTCGATGTCGGGGTGGTGCTGCGCGTCCTCGGCCAGGGCGCCCACGTCGTTCACGAAGCGGAGCGCCCCGCCGAACCCGTCCCGCTTGGACACCTTCACCAGCTCGTCGCCGGCGCGCTCCCAGTCGAGAGCGGTGAGGGCGCGGGCCACGGCATCGTCCTCGAGCAACGGCACGGGGCCAACGCTACTGTCGCCCGCCATGCCCGCCCGCCTCCAGGACCTCCTCGACACCTACCTCGACGAGCTGTGGGAGGAGCAGCCCGTTGCTGCGACGGTGTTCGGCGTCGACGGCTACGACGACCGCCTCGGCGACCTCTCGGCCGATGCCCACGCCCGTCGCGAGCGTCGCGACGACGAGCGCCTCGCCGAGTTCGAGGCGGTGACCGACGACGGCCTCTCGCTCGACGACCGCATCGACCGCGACCTCGTGCTGTCGGCCATCCGCGGCCGCCAGATCATGCGGGACTGGGCCGACTGGAAGCGCGACCCCGCCACCTACCTCGGCCCCGCCCTGTCGGGCGTCTTCACCCTGTTCCTCCAGCGGCTGCACGACGATGCCGAGCTGACCCGGTGCGCGTCGGCCCGCCTGCACGCCGTGCCCGAGCTCCTCGCCCAGGGTCGTCAGAACCTCGACCCCGAGATGGCATCGACGCTGTCGATCGAGCGCGCCCTCGGCCAGTGCGCGGCCGGCGCCGCCTACGCCCGCACCCTGGTGCCGGCCGAGGTGCCCGACGGACCGCTGCGGGCCGAGCTGGCCGAGGCCGGCGAGGTGGCGGCGGCTGCCTTCGAGGAGTTCCACGCCCACCTCACGGCGCTGGCCGGGAAGGCGTCGGGCCAGTGGGCCATCGGCGAGGAGCGCTACAGCCGGCTGCTGAAGGAGAAGGAGCTGCTCGGCTACGGCGCGGCCGACATGCGCGAGCGGGGCCGGGCCGCCTTCGACGAGCTCGACGCGCAGATGACCGCGGTCGCCCGCAGCCTCGACGACGGCAAGGGCGACTGGCGCGCCGTCATGGAAGGCCTGAACGCCGACCACCCGCCCACGCCCGAAGCCATGCGCTCCGAGTACGAGGAGTGGACCGAGAAAGCACGCCAGTTCCTCATCGACCATGAGCTGGTGACGCTGCCGCCGGGCGAGAAGTGCATCGTCGCCCCGTCGCCGCCCTTCCAGCGCCCGGTGCTGGCGGTGGCGTCATACAGCACCCCGCCGGCGTTCCGCCCCACGCTCGTCGGCCACTTCTTCGTGCCGTACCCGCCCGACGGCGCCAGCGAGTCGGATGTGAAGAAGCGCCTGGAGACCAACAGCCGCAGCTCGATCCCGACGATCGCCGTGCACGAGGCCTACCCGGGCCATCACTGGCACCTGACGTGGATGCAGCAGAACCCGCGCCGCATCCGTCAGGTCGTCCGCACCTCGTATTTCGTCGAGGGGTGGGGCCTCTACGCCGAGCGTCTCCTCCACGAGCAGGGTTTCTTCGCCGACCCGCGCCACGAGCTCGGCCACCTCGACGCCCGCATCTTCCGGGCCGCCCGCATCATCGTCGACACCAGCCTCCACATGGGCGAGATGGATGTCGAGGAGGCCGTTGCTTTCATGCAGCACAACGCCAGCCTCTCGGAGCCGACGGCACGCGCCGAGGTGAAGCGGTACTGCTCCTGGCCGACGCAGGCCTCGTCGTACCTCACCGGCTCCATAGAGATCGAGCGCATCCGCGCCGCCTACCTGGCGGCCGGCAAGGGAGACCTCCGCTCCTTCAACGACGCCATCGCCGGCTCCGGCGGCCTTCCCATCGGACTG
>DATLDH010000164.1:0-18290 GCA_035526015.1 Acidimicrobiales bacterium | reverse complement strand
GATGGCGCCGCCCTGAGGAGCGCTCTCGACGACGACGACACCCACGTGGTCGCCGGGCTCGGCGGCGTCGGGGACGGTGACCGAGAAGGGGACGAGCGCAGTGGACCGAGCCGCGATCTCGAGCGTCGGCTGGGCGAAGCGACCCCACAGCCCGACATCGGTCTGGGCCGGGGCGTCACTCACCGCGGGCGTGCCGTCGGCGCCGAACGTGAGGTCCCGGACGTAGAGCTTCACCGTCTGCGGCACATCGGCGGGATTGGTGACCCGCGCCTTGGTCGTCGCCGACTTGCCCGGCTCGAGCGAGAACACGAACCACTGACCCCGGTTGGGGTCACCGGGCCTGGACTCGGTTGGCGAGACGCCGACCGACGGGATGCCGGATGCGGGTGTGGTCGTTGTCGGCGGGGTCTGGGCCCCGGCGGGTGCTGCAGTGGCCCCCAGCACGACGCACAGCGCCGCCGCAAGAGCGGCGGCGCTGCGTCGCAGGGCCCGGCGAGTCGAGTCTCCGGGCATGTGGGTGCTACTGGACCAGCGTGAGGGTGACGGTGCCCGAGTACACGCCGGTGGCGGTGGCGTTCGGGACGGCCAGGGTCCAGGTCGAGCTGCTGGCGTAGCTCCCGGTGTAGACGACGCCGGCGGACTGACCGGTGGTGCTGAACAACGTGACCGCGGCATCCAGGTTGCTGCTGCCGGCCGGCGCAGCTGCCGTGCCGCCACCGGCGGTCTTGATGACGGAGCGGCCCGACACGGCCATGTTGGCCTTGCTCAGGACGTCGGTCGCCACGTTGGTCAGGTCGCTCATCGTCGCCGTCACCGACCACGGGTTGGTACCGGAGCGGGCGGCCTCGGTCACCGTGGCGGTGAGCGACCCGCTGAGGCTCGTCGAGTCGAGGGAGGATGTCATGGCGATGGGGCTGGCCGCGGTGATCGACCGCGAGCCGATGGCACCGGCGGTGATGGTGGCGGTGACGGCCGAGGTGGCGCCGCCGCCGTCAGCCGCCGAGGCCGGCCCCCCTTGCATCACCACCGCAGCTGCCGTGATCGTCGCGGCCGCGACGTACAGTGCGCGCTTCTTCATGTGGTCCCCTCCGGGATAGGGAGGCGCTCGGCCTCGTCCTGTGCAGGATCGGACTTGAGGCGCATTCTCACAATGGCCATCCCGGGCCAAATCGGGGGTGCAGGTGCCCTAGTCCGTCGGAGCCATGGCCGTCGGCGAGCAGCGCGGCCGGGACGCGGCCACAGGTGAGTCTCTCCCACCGCTCCCCTAGGATCGACGCTCCGGACCGCAGTGGGGGAGATCAGACATGGCATGGGACTTTTCGACCGAGCCTGCATTCCAGGAGCAGCTCGACTGGGTGGCGGAGTTCTGCCGCGAGGAGATCGAGCCGCTCGACCTCGTCTTCCCGTACTCCGTGCGGTCGAAGGACCCACGCATGAAGGCCCTCGTCGACCCGCTGAAGCAGCAGGTGAAGGACCGCGGCCTGTGGGCGCTGTTCCTCGACAAGGAGCTCGGTGGCCCCGGGTTCGGCCAGCTCAAGCTGGCGCTGCTGAACGAGATCCTCGGCCGCTACGGCTCGGCGCCCGCCATCTTCGGCACCGCCGCGCCCGACACCGGGAACATGGAGATGCTGGCCGCCTACGGCACCGACGAGCAGAAGCAGCGCTGGCTGTACCCGCTCATGAACCAGGAGATCTGGTCGGCGTACTCCATGACCGAGCCCCAGGGCGGCTCCGATCCCAACCTGTTCAAGACCCACGCCGTGCGCGACGGCGACGAGTGGGTCATCAACGGCGAGAAGTGGTTCACCAGCGCCGGGCGGGTCGCCGACATCCTCTTCGTGATGTGCACCAACGGCATGTTCGTGGTGCCCACGAACACTCCCGGCGTCGAGATCATGGACATACCGTCGACGCACAACCACATCCGCTACAACGACGTGCGCGTCCCGCTCGACCATCTGCTCGGGCCGGAGGACGGGGCCAAGGTGCTGGCCCAGCGCCGGCTCGGCGGCGGGCGCATCCACCACGCCATGCGCACCATCGCCCAGTGCAAGCTCGCGTTCGACATGATGTGCGAGCGAGCGCTGAGCCGCGAGTCGCACGGCAAGATCATCGGCGACCACCAGATGGTGCAGGAGGCCATCGCCGAGTCCTACGCCGAGATCAACATGCTGCGCCTCCTCGTGCTCTGGACGGCCTGGACGATCGACAACTCGAGTACCCAGGAGGCGCGCACCCAGATCGCCGCCACCAAGTTCACGATGGCCAAGGTGCTGCGCGAAGTGTCGTTCCGCGCCCTGCACATCATGGGGTCGCTCGGCACCACGAACCTCACTCCCCTGCAGGCCATGTACGCCGGAGCCCCGACCATGGGCATCGCCGATGGCGTCGACGAGGTGCACAAGGTCACCGTCGCCCGCAACGTCCTCAAGGGGTACCGCCCGCACGAGGGGCTGTGGCCCACCGAGTACATCCCGGCCAAGCGCGAACAGGCTCGCAAGAAGTACGCCGACCTCCTGGCCCAGGAGCCGGAGCTGGCCGCCTACGCCGACCGCGTGGCGAGAATGCGCTGAATCCTGTCGATTCCCGGAGGTGCCGTTCGTCGTCAGGGGTGAGACCCCGACCACGAGGAGAAACCGAATGCGCTACGCACTACTGATCTGCACCGAGGAGTCGGCCGAGGCGGCCATGAGCCCCGAAGAGGGGGCCGTCATGATGGAGGGCTACATGGCCTTCGGCGAGGAGATGGGCGGGCGGGGCGTGCTGACCGGCGGTGAGCGCCTGCGGCCCACCACCGACGCCACCACCGTGCGGGTCCGCAACGGCGAGGTGCTCACGACCGACGGCCCGTTCGCCGAGACCAAGGAGCAGATGGGCGGCTTCTACCTCATCGACTGCAAGGACCTCGACGAGGCCATCGAGATCGCAGCGAAGATCCCCGGCGCGGCCGAGGGCAGCGTCGAGGTGCGACCGATCTGGGAGATGTAGAAGCCGCGGTCGCAGATGCCTTCCGCCGGGAGTGGGGGAGGGTCGTCGCCACCGTCATCCGCTCGACGCGTGACTGGGACCTCGCCGAGGAGTGTGCGCAGGAGGCGTTCGCCACCGCGCTCGAGCGATGGCGGCGCGACGGGGTGCCGCGCAATCCCGGCGCCTGGCTCACGACGACGGCCCGCAACCGGGCCATCGACCGGATCAGGCGCGCCGCCGTCGGCGACCAGAAGCTGCAGGAGATAGGGGTGCCGGAGCGAGCCGACGAGGACTCCGGTGTCGGCGACGACCGGCTACGGCTCATCTTCACCTGCTGTCATCCCGCACTGGCGCCCGAGGCCCAGGTGGCCCTCACCCTGCGCACCCTGGCCGGGCTCACGACCACCGAGATCGCCCGCGCGTTCCTCGTCCCCGAGCCCACCATGGCCCAGCGCCTGGTGCGGGCGAAGACGAAGATCCGTCACGCCGGCATCCCCTACCGCGTGCCGCCCGGCCACCAGCTGCCGGAGCGGCTGGCCGCCGTGCTCGCCGTCCTCTACCTGCTGTTCAACGAGGGATACGGCGCGACAGCCGGCGACGAGCTGGTGCGCACCGACCTTGCCGGCGAGGCCATCCGCCTGGCGCGGATCCTCGCCACGCTGATGCCCGACGAGCCGGAGGCGCTCGGCCTGCTCGCCCTCATGCTCCTTCATCACGCCCGCCGCCACGGGCGGACCGGCGCGAGCGGCGAGCTCGTGCCGCTGGACGAGCAGGACCGGCGGCGCTGGGACGCCGACGAGATCGCCGAGGGCCACGGGGTGCTCGACCGCGCCATTCGGCTCCGGCGTCCCGGCCCGTACCAACTGCAGGCGGCCATCGCCGCTTGTCACGCCACTGCTCCCACGGCGCCCGAGACCGACTGGGCCGAGATCGTCCGCCTCTACGACGAGCTCCTGCGCACGACCGCCAGCCCGGTCGTCGCCCTGAACCGCGCCGTCGCTGTCGCCATGGCCGATGGCCCGGCTGCCGGGCTGCGACTGGTCGAGGCCATCGAGGCCGACGGCGCGCTGGCCCAGTACCACCTGGTGGCGGCGACACGCGCCGACCTCCTGCGCCGGCTGGGGCGTCGGACCGAGGCGGCCGAGGCCTACCGACGGGCCATGGCGATGGCCGGAACTGCGTCCGAGCGCAGCTATCTGGCCCGCCGCCTGTCCGAGGTCACCGGGTAGGACGGTGGTGTCACGCCGATACGCTGTCGGCGGCAACAGGAGGCGCCAGAGTGCTGGAGAGGCTGCAGCGCGATGCGGTGGACGTCCCGCGCGCGGCTCGCGCCCTCGTGGTCGAGCGTGCCGCCGAGATCGGCCGCGAGGACCTGGCCGATGACGCCGCGCTCGTGGTCAGCGAGCTGGTGACCAACGCCATGCTCCACGGCGGTGGCTGCCGGTCGGTCGACGTCACGGCCTGCGATGGCGGGCTCCGCATCCAGGTGCGCGACCACAGCGCGGTGCCGCCGGTGTTCGGTCACGCCTCCGAGGAGTCGCTCACCGGCCGCGGCGTCCGCGTCGTCAATCGCCTGGCGACACGGTGGGGCGGCGACGCCGAGCCGGACGGCAAGGTGGTCTGGGCCGAGGTCACCGGCGACCACGGACCTTCCCATGCAGCCTCGTCCGGCGACATCCTCGCTGACTGGGCCGACGACTGGTCCGACGCCGCCGAGCGCCAGCTCTTCCACATCGAGCTCGGCGACGTGCCCACCGATCTCCTGCTCGCCGCCAAGTCACACGTCGACAACGTCGTACGGGAGTTCGCGCTGGCCGCCGCGGGGGCCGAGGCCGGCATCACCGCCGCCCTGCCGCCCGACCTCGCGTCGCTGGTCGCCGTCGTCGACCGCTTCGCCGACGCCCGCCTGTCGATCAAGCACCAGGCCCTCGAGGCCACCCGTCGGGGGAAGCCGACGGCGCGGCTCGCCCTCGACCTGCCGGCCGAGGCGGCCGACGCCGCGGTGGAGTATCTCGCCGCCCTGGACGAGGTCGACGCCTACTGCCGCGCGATGCGCCTGCTGACCCTCGAGACGCCGCCCCAGCACAAGGTGTTCCGGCACTGGTACATCGGCGAGCTCGTCACCCAGCTCCGGGCCGCCGCCTCCGGTAGCGCGGCCCCGCCCGTCCAGGCGTTCGAGCGTCGCCTCCTCGTCGAGCTCGACCGCGTGGCGGCCGCGCAGCGGGCGTCGATGCGGGCGGCGCGGCTGTACTCGGTTGCCTCCGCCCTGGCGTCGGCGGGCACGCCGGAGGCCGTGACGTCGGCCGTGCTCAACGAAGGTGTGGCCGCTCTCGGCGCGTCAGGTGGCGGTGTGCTCCTCTCGGGCCCGGGCGGGGGGCTCTCGGTGTCGAGCGCGGTCGGCTACGACGAGGCCATCGTCGAGCGCCTCGGGCAGGAGACGCCCGACGACCAGCTACCGGCGGCCATGGCCCTCCGCACCGGAGAGCCGGTGTGGCTGGAGTCGCGGGCCGAGCGCGACCGTCGCTTCCCCGACCTGGCCACGTTCGAGGCCACCACCGTCGCCCTGTGCGCCGTGCCGCTCGAGGTCGAGGGTCGTCGACTCGGTTCGCTGCGCTTCAGCTTCACCGAGCCCAGGCTCTTCGACGAGGACGAGCGGCGCTTCGTGCTGGCCCTCGCGGCCCAGACGGCCCAGGCTCTCGACCGCTCGCAGCTGCAGCGGGCCAGGGTCGAGGTCAGCAATCGGCTGCAGCGCAGCCTGCTGCCGCCCCGGCTCCCCGTCATCCCGGGCCTCGAGGTCGCCGCCATGTACCACCCCTTCGGCGACGGTGTGGAGATCGGTGGCGACTTCTACGACGTGTGGCCCATCGACACCGGCCGCTGGGCCATCGCCATCGGCGACGCGGCGGGCACCGGCCCGGAAGCCGCTGCCCTGACCGCTCTCGTGCGCCACACGCTGCGAGCCCTCACCATGAGCAGCGCCGACCCGGAGTGGGTCGTGCGCGCCCTCAACACCGCGCTCTGGAACTCGGCGTCGGAGGACGACGACGACGACCGCTTCTGCACCGCCCTGTTCGGCGTCGTGAGCATCGGCGAGTGCACGGAGGTGAAGGTGGCAGGAGGCGGTCACCCACCCGTCTTCGTCCGGAGGGGCGACGGTCAGTTGGAGACGAAGATCGTGGGCGGATCACTCCTGGGCGTGTTCCCCGACATCGAGGTGGGGCTCGTGGAGGTCGGGATGGAGGCCGGCGACGCCGTGCTCCTCCTCACCGACGGCGTGCTCGAGGCCCGTTGCCGCGGCGCCCAGTTCGAAATCGACGGGGTGCTCGAGGTGCTCGGCCGGGCAGGGGGCACGGCTCGGGCCATGACCGACGACCTGCAGGCCGCCGTCCTGGCTCACACTGACGGCGTGCTCACCGACGACATGGCCGCCGTCGTTCTGCGCGCCGGGGGTCGCTAACCGGCGCTCGGGCCGACGCCCTGACCGCCGAGGATGCTGGCCAGGCGCGGCCCGTCGGGGCCGTACGCCTTCTCCGGCTCGGCTCGCACGGCGGCGTCGATGGCGACGGCGTCGTCGCCGATGAGGATGCGCCACCTGCCGGCCCGGACGGCGTCGAGAATGGCGGTGGCGGCCTGCGCCGCCGTGACCGGCGCCTTGTCGCGGAACAGCTGACCGACCATCTGCATCATCTCGGCCATCGTCTCGTCGACCGTCGCGCCGTGCGCCTTCTGCGAGTTCAGGATGATGTCGGTGCCGATGTGGCCCGGCATCACGACCGCCACCGACACGTGCGGGGCGTTGATCCGCAGGTCCTCGATCAGCGCCTCGGTGAAGCCGCGCACGGCGAACTTGGCCGCGCTGTAGGCGGTGTGGGGCACGCCGATGCCGAGCGAGGCCCAGAAGCCGTTCACACTGCTCGTGTTGACCAGGACGCCCTCGTCGGCGGCGATCAGCAGCGGCAGGAACGACCGGGTCCCGTTGTAGACCCCACCCCAGCACACGCCGAACGTGCGCTCCCACTCGGCACGATCGGCAGTCACGAAGCTGCCGCCGCCGCCGATGCCGGCGTTGTTGAACACCAGGTGCACATGGTCGGTGTCGTGGGCGGCCATGACCTCGTCCCGAAAGGCGTCCATCTGGGCGGGATCGGAGACGTCGCAGCGGTGGGTGGTGACGCGGGTGCCCGCCGGTGCGTCCGCTTCGGCCCTGGCCGCAGTCTCGGCCATCGTGTCGGCGTCGACGTCGCACGTCGCCACCGAGCAACCCTCGGCCGCCAGCTGGACGACCAGCTCGCGCCCCATTCCCGTGCCGCCGCCCGTGACGACGGCCAGACGTCCCCCGAAGTGGTCCATCGGCAGATCCTCTCAGTTCCGGACAGACTGCGTCCGTGCGCGACGCGACCGACGAGGAGATCCGCCAGGCGCTGCTCGACGCCGAGATCCCCCCGCTGCTCCCCGCCCTGGCGCTGCTCACCGGCGACCTCACACTGCTCCGCGAGGATCTGCGGCCCAACGCCATGCTGGCGGCGGCCATGCCCCAGGGCGGCCTCGACGAGCGCCAGCAGGAGACGGCACGCCAACTCGCCTTCGACACCCTCGTGCGGTTCCGCGACGACGGGTGCGTGGCGGCCCCGCCGCCGGCCGAGGACCAGCTGCTGCAGATCATGGAGTTCGCCGTGGGCGGCGCCGACATGGCCGCCTACCTCCCGTTGCTCGAGGAGGAACTGGCGCTGCTGGGAGAGGACCGCCGCGCTCCCGGCTGGCGGGCGGACGATGTCGCGCCCGACGCCGAATTCTCGGTCGCCATCGTCGGCGCGGGGATGTCGGGGTTGCTCGCCGCCCACCGCCTCCGGCAGGTGGGCATCCCGTTCGTGGTGTTCGAGAAGAACCCCGACGTCGGCGGCACCTGGTTCGAGAACACCTATCCGGGGTGCCGGGTGGACAATCCGAACCACAACTACAGCTACTCCTTCGCCCAGCGCCACGACTGGCCGTACCACTACTCGACCCATGACGTCCTCCACCGCTACTTCGCGACCATGGCCGACGAGCTCGGCCTGCGCGCCCATATCCGGCACCGCACCGAGGTGGTGTCCGCCACGTGGTCGGAGATCGACGCCACCTGGACCGTGGTCGTGCGAACGCCCGACGGCGCCGAGGAGTCCGTGACCGCCAGTGCCGTCATCAGCGCCGTCGGCCAGCTGAATCGGCCTCACTACCCCGAGATCGACGGTTTCGGGACGTTCGCCGGACCGGCATTCCACACGGCGCGCTGGGACCACGACGTCGACCTGTCCGGCCAGCGCGTCGCGGTGATCGGCACCGGTGCCAGCGCTGCTCAGGCCATCCCCGAGATAGCTCCCGTCGCCGGCGAGCTCCTCGTGTTCCAGCGGACGCCGGCCTGGTTCGGTCCGACGCCGGACTACCACGACGAGGTGCCGGCCGGCCTGCGCTGGCTGTACGCCAACGTGCCGACCTACAGCGAATGGAACCGGTTCTGGATCTTCTGGCGGATGGGTGACGGCATGCTCGACAGTGTCCGCGTCGATCCCGACTTCGAGCCCAAGGGCGCGTCGGTCAGCCCGATGAACGAGATGGTCAGGATGGTGATGACCAGCTACC
This sequence comes from Acidimicrobiales bacterium, assembly GCA_035526015.1. Classification (GTDB taxonomy): domain Bacteria; phylum Actinomycetota; class Acidimicrobiia; order Acidimicrobiales; family DATLDH01; genus DATLDH01. The sequence goes on along the minus strand of DATLDH010000164.1, from coordinate 9,704 downwards.
TGCAGACGCAGTTCGCCGACCGGCCCGACCTCCTCGATCACGTCGTCCCCTCGTACCCGCCCGGCGCCAAACGGATCATCCGCGACAACGGCGTATGGGCCACGACGCTCACGCGCGACAACGTCCGGCTCGTCACCGACGCCATCGCCCGGATCACGCCGACCGGCATCACCATGGCCGACGGCACCGAGCACGAGGTCGACGTGATCGTGTACGGCACCGGCTTCCACGCCTCGAAGTTCCTGACACCGATGCGTGTCGTCGGTCGCGCCGGCCTCGACCTGCACGAGCACTGGGCCGGCGATGCCCGCGCCTACCTCGGCATCACGGTGCCGGAGTTCCCGAACCTGTTCTGCCTCTACGGGCCCAACACCAACATCGTCATCAACGGCAGCATCGTGTACTTCTCCGAGTGCGGTGTGCGCTACGTGATGGGCTGCATCGAGCTGCTCCTGCGGGGTGGCCATCGCGCCCTTGCCGTCCGCAAGGACGTCCACGACGAGTTCAACGAGCGCGTCGACGCCGAGAACCGCATGTACGCGTGGGGCTGGTCGGACGTCAACAGCTGGTACAAGAACGAGCTGGGACGGGTCGCCCAGAACTGGCCGTTCACGCTGCTCGAGTACTGGCAGCGCACGCTGGCGCCCGACCCCGAGGACTACGAGCTCCTCGACTGAGTGGCGCTACTTCTGCCGGAGCCGTCGGCCCAGCAGGATCGCCATGGCCACGAGGACGGCGACACCGACGACGGTCACCCACGGTCCGGCATCGTCGTAGGCCTCACCCAGGACGTAGCCGGCGCCGATGATCTCGACGAGGGAAACGAGAGCACCGGCGGTGTCGGCGAGGAGGAAGCGCCGGGTCGGCATCCCCGACCGACCGGCACCGGCGGCCAACAGGCTCGACGGAAACGCGGCCAGCCGACCGAGGAAGACGAGAGGCGCACCCCGGCGGCTCACGACCTCGCACATCTCCTCGACCCGCTTCCGCGGCAGCACCCTCTCCACGAGGGGGGAGGGCGCGATGTCCTCGAACGCCTTGCCCAGGAGGAAGAACAGCCAGACGCCGAGCAGGAGCAGCGGGAGCGACGCCAGCACGACCGGCACGAGGGCGACCCGGCCCGATCGCACGAGAAAGCCGGCAGCGAGGAGGACCTCCTTGGTGGGCCGCAGGAGGACGACGAGAACGAAGTGGTCGCGCCAGAGGGCGGGGGCCAGCAGCACGGCCACGACGCTGAACACGGTGCGTGCCACGGCGAGCGCCACGAGGGCCCGGCGTCGGCGGGCAGGGTCCATGAGGTTTCCCCGCTTACCCTTCTGTGGAACAGCGCTCGTGATGGAACAGGCGTTGCCCGCGGGGCCGGTCCGCAAACGTTGGGCCGTTTGGTGGCGGGCGATGCCCGCCGTCGAGCGCTACGGGCTGCGGGTCACCCTGTTGGCGATCGCGTTGGCCCTGGTCGGCATCCCGTTCGGGTTCCTGCTCCAGCAGGTGCTGGCCGAGGGACCGCTCACCCGACTCGACCTGGCCGGGGCGCGGTGGCTCCACCTGCTCGTCGTCGAGCACCCCGTGGCGGTGGTCGCCCTCGAGCTGGTGAGCTTCACGGGGAAGCCGATCTTCCTCACCGTCGTGATCGGGGCCCTGTCCCTGTGGCTGCTCCGCCACGGGCACCGCAAACTCGTCGCCTTCCTCGTCGTGACGTCGGTCGGTGGCGGCGTCGTCGACTCGATCGTGAAAGTCGCCGTCGGCCGGTCGCGGCCCGAGTTCGACGAGCCGGTGGCCACGGCGTTCGGCAACAGCTTCCCGTCGGGGCACTCGATGAGCTCGCTCATCTGTTACGGCGCCGTCCTTCTCGTGCTCCTGCCCGTCCTACCCGTCCCCCTCCGGCGGCCGGCGATCGTCGGCACCGGGCTGCTCGTGCTCGCCATCGGGACGTCCCGGCTCGCCCTCGGTGTGCATTTCGTGTCCGACGTGGCTGGTGGCTACGTCCTGGGCGCGGCCTGGCTGGCGGCGTCGGTCGCCGCCTTCGAGATATGGAGAGAGGAACGTGGGCGCCGCCGGACCCATCCGCTCACGGAGGGCATGGACCCGGAGGTGGCTACCGGCACCTAGCCCTGGGGGTCCCGGCCCATGAAGGCGGCCAGCCGGTCGGCGGCGTGGGCATCGGCCGGTGCTTCGCGCTCGGGCCCGAACGAGGCATCGGGCCCCTCGCCCCGGAAGTGGGGCTGGAGCATCCCCTGGGCGATGGCGAGCACCTCACCCGACAGGTCTTCGGGGAACGCCGTCGACTGGCCGGTCGCCCTGGCCAGGTCCCAGGCGTGGGTCAACGCCTCCATGGCGCCCATGGCGACGATCGCGCTCCCCGGGAAGTCGCCGAACGGCAGGGTGAAGGTCTTGTCGAGCATCCCCGGCTGCTTCCAGGCCCCGGTCAGCTTTGCCGCCGCCTCGTCGAACGCCGCCTTCGGGTCGTCTCCCATCTCGACCGCGGACTCCTCGCCGGTTGCGCTCGTGGCGAAGTAGGCCAGGGAGACGACCAGGTGCTGGGTCAGGGCCCTGACGTCGTAGGCCGGGCACGCCGTCGGTGCGTCGAGCTTGTCGGCGGGGATGGCCGCCAGCACGTCGCCGGCGGTGTCGAGTGATCGCTCCAGGGTCTCGATGGGGTCCATGTCGCCGACCCTACGTCGTCGCCCTCGGTAGGGTCCTGCCGTGCCGCGCGTCGCCCTGGTCTGCCAGCGCGACGGCACCGATCTCTTCACCGACGGCCCTTTGCTTTTCTCCGCGTTGGAGGGTGTGGGGGTCGAGGCCCAGGCGGTGCCGTGGGGGAGCGCCACCGACTGGGCGTCATTCGATGCCGTCGTGGTACGGACGACCTGGGACTACGTCGAGCGCTTCGAGGAGTTCTTCGCATGGGCCCGGTCGGTGGAGGCGACCGGCGTGCCGCTAGCCAACCCGGTCGAGGTGCTGGCGTGGAACGCCGACAAGCGGTACCTCCGTGACCTGGAAATGGCGGGCGCGCCCATCGTGGCGACCCGGTGGCTCGACCCCGGTGACGACCCGATCGCCGCCGTGGCGGCGATCCCATGGGACGAGTTCGTGGTGAAGCCGGCCGTCTCGGCCGGCTCGAGGATGACGGCGCGTTACGCCGCCGGTGAGCACGCCGCCGCTGTCGCCCACCTGCGCCGGATCGTCGCCACCGGCGGCGCGGCCATGGTGCAGCCCCATATCGCGACCGTCGACGAGGTCGGTGAGAACGGCACCTATGTCTTCGGTGGGCGGGTGAGCCACGTCATCTCCAAGGGCGCCGTCCTGAAGCCAGGAGCCGCACCGGTCCAGGACAACTCGCTGGCCGAGACCCAGGAGGCGGCGCCGGCCGCGGTGACGGCCGAGCTCGGCGCGTTCGCCTCCGACGTGCTCGCCCGTCTGCCGTTCGCCGACCCGGTGCTCTACGCGAGGGTCGACACCGTGCGGGTCGACGAGGGCGCGCTGGCGCTCCTCGAGCTCGAGCTGTTCGAGCCGTTCCTGTTCCTCGAGATCAGCCCTGGTGCCGCCGAGAACTACGCGGCGGCGCTGGTGAGCTGGCTCGAGCGCACGCCGGAGGCGTCGGCCCGCTAGATCGCCGTTTGCCCGGCGGTGATGCCGGGTAGCTGGCGATGGCTCGAACAGCCGGGCGTGCGGCTGTTTCTGCGCGCGCCCCCGACAGTCGGAGGACATGGTGGTGGCGACGCACGCCGGGTCGGTGCCCTTCATCGGGGCGTTCGAGTCCGCGTACCAGCCCGCCTTCGACGTCGACAACTTCGAGTCCACCGGGCACGACGAGCGTTGGAAGTCCGACCTCGAGCTGCTGGCCGCCGCGGGAGTGCGGGATCTCCGCTACCCGGTGCGGTGGCACCGCGTCGAGCGATCGGCGGGCGTCTACGACTGGCGCGCCACGGACGAGGTGTTCGGCTGGCTCCACGACCGGGGCATGGAGCCCATCGTCGACCTCCTGCATCACCTGAGCCACCCGGCATGGCTCGACGGGCTCACCGACCACCGTTTCGGGCAGGCCTACCTCCGCTTCGTCGAGCAGTTTGCGCGCCGGTACCCCTGGGTGCCGGCCTACACCCTCTGCAACGAGCCGTTCACCACGGCCATGCTGGCCGGCCACGAAGGGATCTGGCCGCCTCACCTTTCGGGGGTCGGTGGCTTCGTGGAGCTGGCGCGGGCGCTCCTGCCCACCATGGCCGAGGCGAGTCGTCTGTGCCGGGAGATGCTGCCGCGAGCGCGCCACGTCTATGTCGACGCGTGCGAGCGGCACGCGGCGGCGAGTCCCGAGGCCGAGGCGTTCACCGCCATGGTCAACGACCGCCGCTTCTTCGTGCTGGACGCCTTTCTGGGCCGCGCCGGTGACACCGAACGCCCCTTCGTTGCCCTCGTGGCGGAAGCGGGCGGAGAGGACCTGCTCTCGATCGAGCCGGGCGACATCGACGTGCTGGGCCTCGACTACTACGCCCACACCCAGTGGGAGTTCACCGACGCCGCCGGCACCGGCCACAACCACAGCTCCCGGCCCACGCCCCTGTCCGAGCTCCTGGCGGAGTACGCCTCGCGTTACGACCGGCCCGTCATCGTCGGCGAGACCAATGTCCGCGGCTACGCGTCGGACCGGGTCTCGTGGCTCAAGCACACGCTCGAGCAGTGTGAGCGGGCGCGCCACGCCGGCGTGGACGTGCAGGGCTACTGCTGGTTCCCGTTCGTGGACTCGGCCGACTGGGACTCGGTCCTCGTGCGCCACGAGCGGAACATCGACCCCGTGGGCGTGTACTGGCTCGACGACACCCTCGAGCGGCGGCCGTCGTGCATGTCCGAGGCCTACGCCGCGGCCGCCTCCGGCGTGCCTTCCGCCGACCTGCCCGCCTATCGCTTCCGCCCGCCCGTGTCGGACTGGCTGGCCGGCTGGATGCCGTTCATGGCGCACTGGGACTGGCAGGACCCGCCCGTGTACCCGACCGACCCGCCCCCGCCCGATCACCCCGTCGAACTGAGGATCGAAGATGCCCTGGACTGACCTCGTCGTGTTCTCCCACCTGCGGTGGGCCTTCGTGTGGCAGCGCCCCCAGCACCTGATCTCGCGGCTCGCCGCCGACCAGCCCACCTTCTTCGTCGAGGAGCCGATCGCCGATCCCGATGTGCAGGCGCCGACGTTGCGCTGGGCGCAGAACGGCGCGGTGACCCAGGTGTGGCTGGCCATGCCGGGCCCCGATCGCCACTACGACTTCGACGACCCCGCCGCCGCCGGCTACGCCGACCTCCTGCGGGAGTTCCTCGGCCCGGCGCGCCACCGCGCGGCGTGGATCTACACGCCGGTCGCCACCGCCCTCGCCTCGGCCGTGGAACCGAGCTACGTCGTGTACGACGTCATGGACGACCTGGCGTCGTTCAAGGACGCCCCACGGTCGTTGCGCGAGCAGCAGGACGTCCTCCTCGCCGGGGCCGACATCGTGTTCGCCGGCGGCCGCTCGCTCCACCAGGGGATCCTCGACCGGCGACCCGATGCCCACTGCTTCCCCAGTGGCGTCGAGACCGAGCACTACCTGCCGGCCCGGGCCGCGCGCCGGCGAGGCGCTCGCCCGGTGGCGGGCTATGTGGGTGTCATCGACGAACGGCTCGATCTCGAGCTCATCGGCGGCCTGGCATCCGCCCTTCCCGACTGGGACGTCGAAGTCGTCGGCCCGGTGGTGAAGATCGATCCCGTCGACCTGCCCGTCGCGCCGAACCTTCGGTACCCGGGCAGCCGGCGGTACGACGAGCTGCCTGCGGTCATGGCCGCCTTCGACGTCGCCCTCATGCCGTTCGCCAGGAACGACGCGACCCGCTCGATCAGCCCGACCAAGACGCTGGAGTACATGGCCGCCGGCCTGCCGGTGGTCTCGACCAGTGTCCCCGACGTGGTGGCGGACTACAGCGACGTCGTGTGCATCGCCGACGACGTCGAGGAGTTCGCGGCCGGGTGCCGTCAGGCCTCGGCCATGGACGCTCTGGAACTGGACCGCCTCACGTGGCCGACTTTGCGCCGCCAGCACTGGGACTCCATCGTCGTCCGCATGACTGCGCTCACGCGGAGGCCGCGCGTCCTCGACCTGGCGGCGGTCGAGGAGAGCGTGTGAGCGGGATGCCCGACAACCCGCGCATCGTCATCGTCGGCGGCGGCCCCACGGGCCTGGGCGCCGGTTACCGGTTGCAGGAGCTCGGCTACGACGACTGGGTCATCCTCGAGGCCAGCGACTACGTAGGGGGCCTGGCCACGTCGTTCACCGACGAGGCCGGGTTCACCTACGACATCGGCGGCCACGTGATGTTCAGCCACTACCAGTACTACGACGACCTCGTCGACAAGCTGATGGGTGGCGACTACACCGAGCTGAACCGCGAGGCGTGGGTGTGGATGGAGGACCGCTTCATCGCCTACCCGTTCCAGAACAACATTCGCTCCCTGGAGCCGCAGACCGTCTTCGACTGTGTGAACGGCCTCATCGGAGCGCAGAAGCAGGAGCACCGGCCCACCAACTTCCGAGAGTGGGTCGACGCCGTGTTCGGACGGGGGATCGCGGAGCACTTCATGATCCCGTACAACTTCAAGGTCTGGGCCACCCCCGCCGAACTCATGAACTACGTCTGGATCGGTGAGCGGGTCTCGGTGGTGGACGTCGAGGCCATCCTGCGCAACGTGATCCTCGCCGAGGACCAGGTGTCGTGGGGCCCGAACAACACCTTCAAGTACCCGCTGCGGGGCGGCACCGGCTTCCTCTACGACAGCTTGCGCGCCTACGTCGACGACCACCTCGAGCTCGAGACGCCGGTTGCCTCCGTCGACGCCGCCGCCAAGGTGGTGCGCACGGCCGACGGTCGCCTGTGGCCGTATGACGTGCTGCTCTCGACCATGCCGCTCAATCGCCTGGTCGAGTCGACCGAGGGCGTGCCCGACAAGGTGCGCGCCGCCGTCGACGGGCTGCACTGGAGCGGCAGCCACATCGTCGGCGTCGGGGTGGACCGGCCCGCCAACTCGACGAAGAACTGGATCTACTTCCCCGAGCCCGAGGTCCCGTTCTACCGGGTGACCTATCTGTCGAACTACTCGCCCTACATCACGCCCGAGCCCGATCAGACGCTGTTCCTGACCGAGACGTCCCGCTCCGGCCACAAGCCCGAGCCTGCCGATGACATCGTGGCCCGGGTCGTCGACGGCCTGGTCGCGACGAAGCTGATGGACACCGAGGACCGCGAGCGCGTGGTCACCACCTGGCTGTGCTCCCCGGAGATGAGCTACCCGGTACCGACCGTGACCCGCGACGGGTCGCTCGGCACCATCCAGCCCTGGCTCCGCGAGCAGGGGATCTGGTCACGCGGCCGCTTCGGGGCGTGGCTCTACGAGATCGGCAACATGGACCACTCGGCCATGCAGGGCGTCGAGTTCGTGAACCACGTGCTGCACGGCGATCCGGAGACGGTGTGGATCCCTCGCGGCGAGGGCGCCGCAGGCGAAGGCATCCGCTGAACGGCGTCTACCTCCCCGGCGGCCGCCGGGTCGACATCCGCGAGGTCGCCGACCCCCGGCCCGGCCCGGGCCAGGTCGTCGTCGCCGTGCGCGCCTCGACCATCTGCGGGAGTGACCTGAGGGCGATCTACCGCGAGCACCTCGGTGTCGGTGCCGAGGCGTACCAGGGCGTGATCGCCGGCCACGAGCCGTGCGGCGAGGTGGTGGAGGTCGGTCCCGGCTGCACGACGGTGGGCGTCGGTGACCGCGTGATCGTGTACCACATCGCCGGTTGCGGACTCTGCGACGACTGCCGCGCCGGGTACTTCATCAGCTGCACTGGCGCGGCGCGCGCTGCCTACGGCTGGCAGCGTGACGGCGGCCACGCCGACCTTCTGCTGGCCGAGGAGACCACGTGCATCCCGCTGCCCGACGAGCTCACCTTCGTCGATGGGGCGTGCGTGGCGTGCGGTTTCGGCACCGCCTACGAGGCGCTGGCCCGCATGGCCGTGTCGGGCCGTGATGCCGTCCTGGTCACCGGGCTCGGTCCCGTCGGCCTGGCCGCCGGGCTGCTGGCCAAGGCCCTCGGGTCGCACCTGGTGGTCGGTGTCGACATCGAGCCGGCGCGCCGCGCCCTCGCCGAGTCCATCGTTGCCGTCGACGTGGTGGTCGAGGCCGGTGACCACGCAGCTGCGGCCGTGCGCGATCTGACCGGGGGTCACGGCTGCGAGGTCGCCGTCGACTGCTCGGGCGCGGCGGGCGGCCGGGCCACGGCACTGGCCGCCACGCGTCGGTGGGGCCGCTGCGCGTTCGTGGGGGAGGGCGGCCGTATCGAGCTCGAGGTCAGCCCCCAGCTCATCCACCCGCAGATCACGCTCTACGGATCGTGGGTGACCAGCGTCGGGCGCATGGCGGAGCTGGCGCTCAACCTGGCCCGATGGGGCCTCCACCCGGAGGTGACCGTGACCGACCGGTTCGGCCTGGCCGACGCCGAGGCCGCCTACGCCCTGGCCGACGGCGGCGTGTCGGGCAAGGTCGCCATCGTGATCTGATGGGGCCCGTGCGTTTCGACACCCGCGGCGTGGCCTCGCTCGACGGGCAGTGGGAGTTCTTCCCCGGCGATCACCCCCGCGCCGGCCTCGACGGGCTCGATGCCCTCACCATCCGGGTGCCCGGACTGTGGGAGGCCCAGGGCCACCTCGAGCTGGACGGCGTCGCCTGGTACCGGACGCGGTTCGACCTCGACGACCTCGACGGCGAATGGACGCTGTGCTTCGGGGCCGTCATGGACCTGGCCGAGGTGTACCTGAACGGCACGCTCCTCGGCTCGCACGAGCTCCCGTTCACGCCGTTCGAGCTCCCCGCCACCGCCGCCCTCGTGGCCGGCACCAACGTGCTCGACGTCCGTGTCACCGACCCACCCCTCGGTGATCCCGAGCACGCCCGGCTGCCGCACGGCAAGCAGGGATGGATGAACCACGTGTTCCCGAGCCGACCCAGCCTCTACATGACCTACGGCGGGATCTGGCAGCCGGTGATCCTGCGGCGCCACGGCCCACTCGCCGTCGGCGGCGTCTTCGTCAACGGCGACCCCGACGACCTCGTGGTCGAGGTCGAGGTCACCAACCGCTCGGCCGCACGCCAGGACGGGGTCGTCGGCGTGCGCGCCCTCGGCCGGGTCTACGACGTCGAGGTCGACGTACCGGCCTCGGGATCGGCCCAGGTGAAGGTGCCGTTCGGAGCGGTGACGGCCGATCGGTGGTCGCCGCAGTCGCCGGTCGTTCACGAGGCTCTGGTGGACGTGCGCGCCGGCACACGCTCCAGTGACGTCGCACTCGCCCGGTTCGGCCTGCGCACGGTTCGCGTCGAGGGACGAGACATCGTCGTCAACGGCGTCCCGTACCGCATGAAGAGCGTGCTCGTGCAGGGGTTCACGGCCGACGAGCTGTACGCCGAGGGCAGCGACGACGACATCACGGCCGAGATCGAGGCCGCCCTCGCCATGGGGTTCAACACGCTGCGCCTGCACATCAAAGCCTTCGACCCGCGGTATCTCGACGCCTGCGACCGCCTCGGGGTGTTCGTGCACTGCGACCTCCCGGTGGCCGAGCCCGTCAACCACGAGGAGATGGGTGCCGACACCGTGCTCGGACGGCGCTGCGTGGCGGCCATCACCGAGCAGGTGCGCCGCGAC
>DATLDH010000163.1:0-5267 GCA_035526015.1 Acidimicrobiales bacterium | reverse complement strand
TCTTCTACGAGCACCAGCTGCCCCGGCCGTGGGAGGCCGACAGCGAGCGCCAGCTCATCCAGGACGCCCTCGAGCAGGTCGAGCTGGCCGACAAGCTCGGTATCGACGTGGTGTGGGAGGTCGAGCATCACTTCCTCGAGGAGTACTCCCACTCGTCCGCACCCGAGGTCTTCCTGGCCGCCGCGAGCCAGCGCACCAAGAACATCCGCCTCGGCCATGGCATCGTGCAGACCCCGCCCCCGTTCAACCACCCGGCTCGCGTAGCCGAGCGCATCGCCATGCTCGACCTCGTCTCCAACGGGCGGGTGGAGTTCGGCACCGGCGAGTCGTCGTCGGAGGCCGAGCTCGGTGGCTTCAACATCGACTTCACCCAGAAGCGCGCCATGTGGCAGGAGGGTCTCGAGGTCGCCGTCCGGTGCATGACCGAGACGCCGTTCACCGGTGTCGACGGCCAGTTCGTGCAGATGCCGCCGCGCAACGTCGTGCCCAAGCCCGTCCAGCAGCCGCATCCGCCCATCTGGGTGGCGTGCTCGCGCCGCGACACCATCCTCCTGGCGGCGGAGAAGGGCATCGGTGCGCTGACCTTCGCCTTCATTGACCCCGAGGAGGCCGAGCACTGGGTGAACGACTACTACTCGACGCTCGAGACCAAGGGCGTCCCGATCGGCAAGGCCGTGAACCCCGAGGTTGCCTGCGTCACCACGTTCATGTGCGCACCGACCGAGGAAGAAGCCCTGCAGAAGGGGCTCGAGGGCGCCAACTTCTTCGGCTACTCGCTCGCCCACTTCTACGTCTTCGGTGATCACCAGCCCGGCGTCACCGATGTCTGGGCCCAGTACCAGGAGCGCCGCGACCAGCACGGCTACTCCGTCGACATCGCCGCCGCCGTCGAGCAGGAGCGCCTCGGCGCCAAGGTCGCCGGTGGTGACGTGAACGGCCTGCGCGGCGCCGTCGGCACGCCCGATCAGATCCGCGAGTTCATCAAGCGGTACGAGGAGGCCGGCGTCGACCAGCTGATCTTCGTGTCACAGGCGGGCAAGAACCGTCATGAGGACATCATGGAGTCGCTCGAGCTGTTCGGCCGCGAGGTGCTGCCGGAGTTCCTCGACGGCAAGGACAAGGCCGAGAAGCGCAAGGCCGAGAAGGTCGCCCCCATCGTCGACGCCGCCATGGCCCGCAAGGACCTGAGCGCGCCGCCGCTCCCCACGCCGGACTACTCCTTCCCGGCCATGCCGAAGCGGATGGCCGAGGCAGCCGGCAACAAGGAGTTCAAGGACATGCTCGAGAAGATCGCCGACGACCGGGCTGCCGGCCGGCGTGATCCCAACGCAGGGATCCTGGGTTGATGACCCTCGGGCTCACCAGCTTCAGCGGCACCATCGCCCTCGTCACCGGCGGCGCCTCGGGCATCGGGCTGGCGACGGCGACCCGTCTGGCCGCCGAGGGAGCCTCGGTCGTGATCGTCGACCGCAACGACGAGGCGGGCGAGAAGGTCGCCGCCGACCTGGGCGGCCGTTACTTCTCTGTGGACGTGGCATCGGCCGAGGCATGGCGGGCGCTCGTCGCCGAGATCGGTCACGTCGACTTCGCCCACCTCAACGCCGGCGTCACCACCCGGGAAGCCGACGTCACCGCCCTCACCGACGACCAGTACCGCCGCATCATGGGCGCCAACGTCGACGGTGTCGTCTTCGGGCTACGGACCCTGGCCCCGTCCATGGTCGACCGGGGTCGGGGTGCGATCGTCGCAACGGCGTCGCTGGCCGGCCTCATCGCCTTCGCCCCCGACCCGATCTACACGATGACCAAGCACGCCGTCGTCGGTCTCGTGCGCAGCGCGGCACCGCAGTTCGAGCGCAGCGGCGTGTCCCTCAACGCCGTGTGCCCGGGCATCGTCGACACGCCGCTCGTCGGCGACGGGCGCGAGCGGCTGAAGGCAGCGGGCTTCCCGCTCATCGACCCGTCGGTCATCGCCGAGGTCGTCGTAGCCGCCGCCACCGGTGGTGAGTCGGGCGTGTGCTGGGCCGTACAGCCCGGCCGGGTGGAGCGGTTCGAGTTCCCCAGTGCGCCGGGCCCCAGGGCCGAAGGGGCGGTCGGCGCCACGCCCCCGGGCTTCTAGTCCTCGGCCGGACCGATCACGTCGATCCCGACGGTCTCCGGCAGGCGACGGATCACCAGCACGGTCGCAGTACATGCGACCGCCATCAGCGCGAGCGACGCCGAGGTGTCGATGAAACCGGCGAGGAGGCCGACGACGACCAGGCCCAATGAACCGGCGCAGACGCTCACGGCCCCGATGAACGAGGCCAGCGTGGCCCGTACCTCGGTCGGGAACAGCTCGCTCACATAGGCGGTCTTCACCGACTGGATGGCGGCGTCGGCGCCGGCGAGAAGGAAGAAGCCCGGCGCGTACAGGGCGCGCACTTCGGTGAAGACCATGAGGGCTCCCCCACCGAAGACCAACACGGACCAGATCGTCACCGGCTTGCGACCGAACCGATCGCTGAGACGGCCACCAATGGTGTATCCGGCGAGAACGGTCGGGGCGGAGGCGACCACGATGATGCTGAACAGCCCCTTCCACCCGTAGTCGTCCTGGGCCAGGTTGGCGGCGTAGAAGAAGGCGGTGGTGTTCAGCATCCCCACGAAACCGAGGAGGACGACCAGCCGCCACAACCGGGACCGGTCGACCCGCTCGAGCTTGGGCCACCACTTCGGTTGGACCCGCTCGGCCGCGGCGGCAACGTCGAAGGCGCGGGTCTCCTTGAGGTTGCGACGGAGGTAGGCGACAACGGCCAGGGGCACGAGGGCGACGACGTAGAACAATCGCCAGCCGAGCGGCGTGGCGTCGATGAACAGGGTCACGGTCACGACCAGCACGAAGCCGGCGGATGAGATGAAGCCGAGCAAGCCGATTCCGGCGCCGCGGCGGTCGGGCCGCAGCTCCTCGGTGAGCACCACGCCGGCCAGGGTCTCCTCGGTGGCCAGGAACACCCGCGCCACGAGCTGGAAGGCGACGAACGCGATGAGTCCCCACGCCGCCGCCGTCGCGCCGGTGGCGGCCGTGAATCCCGCCACGCTGAGCAGCAGCATCCTGCGGCGCCCCCAGCGGTCGGCCAGGCGCAGGCTGGCGATGCTGCCGAGGGCGGCGAGGCGGATGACGGCCACGCCGATGCCGAACGTGGCGACGCTGACGCCGAGGCCCTTGGCGATGTCGGGCGCGGCGAGGGTCAGCAGCCCGGTGTCGTAGTTGGTGAAGAACCCGACGAGCGACAGTGGCAGCAGCACGCTCCACTCGTGGGCGTCGAAGTCGATCCGCTTCGGCCTGGGCTGGCCGACGAGCGCCGTCGCCGTCTCGGCCGCCGGGTCGTCCTCGAAGTGCGCCGGCTCACCCACGCCCCGGGTCTATCGCACGTCGTCTCGGTAGCGTGCGGCGCATGGACGCCTACGCCGCCATCGTCTCCAAGCGCGACACGCGATCGTTCACTGCCGATCCGGTGGGTGACGACGACCTGCGCCGGATCCTCCAGGCGGGCCGGATGGCGGGGACGGCCAAGAACCGGCAGTCGAACCGGTTCGTGGTGCTGCGCGACCAGGCTCGCAAGTCCGAGCTCGCCGCCTGCGGCCAGTTCTCGGCGTGGATCCCGACGGCGCCGGTGAACATTGCCGTGGTGATGACGCCCGACGGCCGCGACTTCGACGCCGGCCGCGCCGCTCAGAACATGATGGTCACGGCCCACGCCCTCGGCTTGGCGTCGTGCCCGGTGACGATGCACGACAACGACTGCGCGCGGAACGTCCTCGGCGCGCCGGAGGGCCACACCGTCGCCATCGTCCTGGCGATCGGCCACCCCGACCCGCAGGACCCCGGCCGCATGAACGCCCCTCGCACCCCCCTCGACGACCTCGCCTTCCAGGAGCGATGGGGCGGCACCTAGGGGGTCAGGTCGTGGCCGTCGACCTTGGCCAGCTCGGCGGCGACGACCGCGAGGTTGGCCTGCCAGACGTCGTCGGGCGTGGGCGGTAGGGCGTCGGCCCAGAGGGGCAGGAAGGTCCCGAGCATGTGGCGGGCACCGAGGGGACGGGCCATGAACCACAGGTGGAAGTGAGACCCGCCGTCACCCCAGCGACTGACGTGCACCCGACCGACCCCGCCGATCGACTGGATGGCGCGGTCGAGCCGGACGACCAGACGGCCGAGCTCTCCGGCCATGTCCTCATCGAGGCCGTCCATGTCGATGTGCTCCCGCGTCTGCAGGAACAGCTGCATGGGCAGCGCCGTGGGCCGGGTGGCCCGCACGCGCCAGCGCACGTTGGCCCAGGCGTAGCCCTCGTCGGTGGGGTCGCACGACTCGCATGGCGATCCGCCGGGCTCACCGCTCCGCACGCGGTCGGTGTCGCGGAACGGCGGCGGCACCTTCATGCGCATGTCTCCCTCGAGGGGAAATGTCGGCCACGTGACGTAGTCAGGCAGCGGCGGCGTGACGTCGCTCATGGCCCTCACGGTACCTAGGGTCCGAGGATGCTCCGAGGAGAGAGGGTCACGTTGCGGGTGATGACGGCGGATGACGTCGACGCGGTGACTGCCGTGCTCACGGACTCCCACGTGGCGGCGCGGTGGCCGCGGTACGACCGGGTGCGGGTCGAGGCGGAGATGGTGACCGACTCCGAGAACGGGCAGACCGTGTACGTCGTCGAGGTCGAGGCCGCGGTCGTCGGCGTCATCCAGAGCCACGAGGAGGACGACCCCGAATACCGTCAGGCATCGATCGACATCGCCCTGCTGCCGTCGGCCTCCGATCGTGGCCTCGGCACCGACGCCGTGCGGACCCTCGCCCGCCACCTGGTCGAGTCCGGCCACCACCACCTGACCATCGACCCCGCCGCCGACAACGCCAGGGCCATCGCCTGCTACCGCAAGGTCGGCTTCCGCGACGTCGGCATCCTCCGGCGCAACGAGATGGGCCCGGACGGGACGTTCCACGATGCCCTGCTCATGGACCTCCTGCCCGAGGACCTCGGCTAGGCGAGCAGCGCTCCGATGCGGGACTCCCACACCGAGACCCACTCGCGGTACGGGAGACTGTCCCGCGGGATCTCGGTCGAGGCGAGATAGGTCGCGGCGCGCTGCCGCATCTTCCGGTTCGTGCTGGTCGCCAGCACGTGGCGGAAGGCCTCGGTCACCTGCTTGGACCGACCGGCCTGGCCCCACATCATCCCGCCCGCGCACCTCATACGAACGCGGGTGTCGGGGTCGGCGAGCATCC
>DATLDH010000064.1:0-11481 GCA_035526015.1 Acidimicrobiales bacterium | reverse complement strand
CCGACGCCGCCAGGTGCAGGGCGGCCAGCTCGTCGGGTGTGAGGCCGGGGTCCGGCAGCGAGTACTCCTCGGGGCGGATCCGATAGCCGCTGCCTTCCTCGGGGTGGTCGCGGTCGAAGGGCTCGAGGGCCAGCGGCATTCCCATGCCCCGCAACGCGTCCTTGTCGCGCTCGAAGGCCCGGCGGAACGCCGCGTCGTCCTCGTTGTACCCCGGCACCCGCTCCCGTAGGTCCTCACGGGTCAGCGGCCGCTTGGCGTCGAGCAGGGCGGCGGCCAGGTTGACGAGTCGCTCGAGCCGGTCCCCCACCCGCCCGACTCTAGGAGGAGAGCAGGCCCGCGCCCACGACGCCGGCGGCGGCGGCGAAGTCGAAGAACCCGGGGTCCTCCTCCGGTCCTCGACCCATGGTCGTGACCCGGAGGCCGGCGTCGTCGAGCATGGCCCCGACATCGGGCACCTCGGTCTCGATGATCCGGTGCGGAGCCCCCAGCTCGGGCGCCGGATAGCCCTCGGGGACGGCGACGGTCGCGCCGTGGTGGGCGTAGGCGAGGGCGGTGAGCGAGTGGTGGCTGAGGCCGCGGTGGCGGGGACGGCTGTCGGCATCCGACCATCGCAGCGCCACGACCGGGCGGCCCCCGCCCGAGCCGGCCAGGTCGATGATGCCGGCCACCTCCAGGCCGCTGAAGCCGTGGCGGGTGCCGGTGCCGACCACCCCGGGGCCGGTGCCCACCACGATCACGTCGGCGCCGGCCACGGCGCGGGCCACGTCGAGGCCGCTGCGGAGGTTGACCGCTTCGTGCTCGCCGCCGAAGGCCTGACCCACCGTCACCGTGGCCTGCAGCCAGCCGACGTCGCGCAGGTCGGCCACCAGGTCCGACAGGGCCAGGGGCAGGGCGCCGGCGTCGGTCATGACATAGACGAGTCGCGCTCCGGGCGCGGTGTCCGCCATGGCGGCGGCGACACACGCGACCTGGCTGTGGAGCGCGCACGCGATCACGGGAACGCCGCCCAGGTCGGTTGGGGGCGTGTAGCCCTCGGCCTCCTCGGCCACCCCGGCGTCGATCTGCAGGCTGGTGTACCGCAGCTTCATGACGTGGCCGGCGCCGGGCTGGTCCCACTCGTCGCGGGCCAGGTTCCAGTGCACGACGTCCCACCCACCGGTGCCGAGGCCGAGGTCGACGGCGGTGGTGTTCACGACCACGGCATCGCCGACGGCGACGGGACCGATCAGCCGGGTGAGGACGTAAGCGGGCCGGCGATCGACCTCGACCCGCTGCAGGCCGTCCCGCTCGGAGGTGATTGCCGTGACGGTCCCGGTGCGGAAGCGCGGCACGATTACAGACTGGCGATCAGCTTTTCCACCCGTTCGTCGCGCGACTTGAACGGGTCCTTGCACAGCACGGTCTTCTGGGCCTGGTCGTTGAGCTTGAGATGGACCCAGTCGACGGTGAAGTCGCGGCGGCGCTCCTTGGCCTTGCGGATGAACTCACCCCGCAGGCGCGCCCGCGTCGTCTGGGGCGGCTCGGTCATGGCCAGGGTGATCTCGTCGTCGCTGCACGTGCGCTCGACCATCCCCCGCTCCTGCATCCGGTAGAAGAGGCCACGGCTCCGGTGGATGTCGTGGTACTGCAGGTCCATCAGCGCCACGTTGGGGTGGGTCAGCGGCACCTTGTGGCGCTCGCGATAGGCCTCGATGAGCTTGTGCTTGATGACCCAGTCACACTCGCGGTCGAGGCTCAGCGGGTCGCGCTCGATGCCCTCGAGGCAGTGCTCCCACATCTGCAGGGCCTGCTTCTCCAGCGGGCTGAGGCCCTTCTTCTCCGCATAGCGCTGGGCCCGGGTGAGGTACTCGATCTGGATCTCCAGCGCGGTGCGCTCGCTGCCGTTGGCCAGGCGGACCTTGCGCTTGCAGGTGATGTCGTGACTGATCTCGCGGATGGCGCGGATGGGGTTCTCCAGCGTCATGTCGCGCAGGACCACCGACGGGTCCTCGAGCATGCGGAGCAGGATGCTGGTCGCGCCCACCTTCAGGAACGTGGCGTACTCGCTCATGTTCGAGTCGCCGACGATCACATGGAGGCGGCGGTAGCGCTCGGCATCGGCGTGCGGCTCGTCGCGGGTGTTGATGATGGGGCGGCTCCGGGTGGTGGCCGACGACACGCCCTCCCAGATGTGCTCGGCGCGCTGGCTGATGCAGAACTGCGCGCCGCGGGCCGTCTGCAGCACCTTGCCGGCACCGGCGAAGATTTGCCGTGACACGAAGAACGGGATGAGCACCTCGGCGTAGTGGCCGAAGTCGTCGCGCCGGCTGGTGCAGTAGTTCTCGTGGCAGCCGTAGGAGTTTCCGGCCGAGTCGGTGTTGTTCTTGAACAGGTAGATGACGCCCCGGATCCCCTCCTCCCGAAGTCGCTGCTCGGCGATGAGCTGGAGGTTCTCCAGGTATCGCTCCCCCGCCTTGTCGTGCACGACCAGCTCGTGGATGGAGTCGCACTCGGGCGTGGCGTACTCGGGATGGCTGCCGACGTCGAGGTACAGGCGCGCCCCGTTCTCCAGGAAGACGTTGCTCGAGCGGCCCCAGCTGACGACCTTGCGGAACAGATAGCGGGCGACCTCGTCGGGACTCAGTCGCCGTTGCCCTCGCAGTGTGCAGGTGACGCCGTATTCGTTCTCGAGCCCGAATATGCGCCGTTCCATCGCGCTAGTTCGCCGCCAGCAATTGGGCGAGGTCGGGCTCTTCGTAGCGGCGGAAGGCGCGTGGTGCGTTGCCGCGGTCGAGGACGGCGACCTCGAGGTGGGCCGGGTCGACGGTGCGCTCGGGACCGCCCAACGCGGTGACAGCGGCGCGCAGCGCATCGGCCAGTTGCCAGCCGGCGGTGTAGGCCGCTTCCATCCGGGCGTGGATGGCCTCGGACTCGCCGCCGAGGACGGTGAAGGGCTCCTCGTCGGCCGGCGTGCCGTCGTAGTAGATGTGGTAGAGCCGGTCGCCGTCGGCAGTGAGGCCGAGCTCGGCCACCACGATCTCCACCTCGAGCGGCTTCATGTCGTGGGTGAAGACCTGGCCGATGGTCTGGGCGTAGAGCTGGGCCAGCTCTCGCGCGTCGACGTCCTCCCGGCTGTACTGGAAGCCCTTGAGGTCGGCGTGGCGGATGCCGCCCTGGCGCAGCTGGTCGAACTCGCTGACCTTGCCGACGCCGGCGAAGGCGATGCGGTCGTAGATCTCACTGATCTTGTGCAGCATGCGCGAGGTGTTCTCGGCCGCCAGCAGGATGCCGTCGGCGTAGAACGTGGCGATCAGAGGCCGACCGCGCGCGATGTTCTTGCGCGCGAACTCGGCCTTGTCCTTCATCAGCTGCTCGGGCGCTACATAGAAGGGCATGCTCATGGCAGCTGCCCCCTCTCGGCCTTGCGGGCGATGAGGGCCTGGAAGCGGGCCGCCACCTCTTCGTCGGGGACGCGCTCGAAGCCGTCGGCGGTGATGGTCGCAACCGTCGGGTAGATGCCGCGCACGACATCGGGGCCGCCGGTCGCCGAGTCCTCGTCGGCCGCCTCGTACAGAGCCTGCACGGCCAGCTCGAGGGTGGCGGCCCGGTCGAGACCCTCGCGGTAGCCGAGCTTGATCGTGGTGCGGGCGTCGCGGCCGCCGGAGCCGGTGCCGTGGAACTCGGCCTCCTCGTAGCGGCCGCCCGTCATGTCGTAGGTGAAGATCCGCCCGACGGCCCGGCGGGTGTCGTAGCCGGCGAAGATCGGCACCACGCCGAGGCCCTGCATGGCCATCGGGAGGTGGTTGCGGATCATCTGCGACAGCTGGTTGGCCTTGCCCTCGAGGCTGAGCGTGCTGCCGGAGACCTTCTCGTAGTGCTCGAGCTGGACCTGGAAGAGCTTCACCATCTCCAGGGCAGGCCCGGCGGCACCGGCGATGGAGATGGCCGAGAAGCGGTCGGCGGGGAAGACCTTCTCGATGCCGCGGTGGGCGATGGAGTGGCCTTCGGTGGCCCGCCGGTCGCCGGCCATCACCACGCCGTCGGTGTAGCGGATGGCCACGATGGTCGTGGCGTGGCGGATGTCGAAGGCGGGCTCGGTGACGGGCAGCGGGATGGCCTCCTCGCCGACCTTGTGCAGCAGGTCGACGAAGCTCGGCCCTGGTGTGTCCTCGGCAGGGAACATCGGCAGGCTCATGACCCGCGGAACGCTAGTGGCCTCCACCAGGCCCGTCGGGCCAGGTGGCTACCGTCGGAGCATGCCGGAGACGAACCGCCCCGACCTCGCGTGGCTGGGCCGGCACGTGCAGGTGTCGATCGACCGCCCCCTCGGGTCGCTCCATCCCGTGCACGGCCACGTGCATCCGGTGAACTACGGCTTCATCCCCGGCACCATGGCCGACGACGGGTCGGAGGTGGACGCCTACCTGCTCGGCCCGACCGAGGCGGTGGCGTCAGGAGCCGGCGTCGTCGTCGCCATCGTCCACCGGCTCGACGACGTCGAGGACAAGCTCCTCGTTCTGGCCGACGGCCACTCCCCCATCCGCTCCGACGACCTCATGGGCCTGGTCGACTTCCAGGAGCGGTGGTACGACACCAGACTCATCACCGCCGAGCCGCCGGCGTAGCTCGACGTAGACCCTGGTGCCGACCAGGGCGATGAGCTCCGCTCCGAGTGACTCCACCACCGGCCGGTCGCCGCCGTAGGCCTTCTCGCCCTCTGTGCAACACCAGTGCATCGTCTCGCCCTCGGCGCCCCAGTCGGCGCGCGTCCATCCGCGCACCGTTGCTACTTCGGTGGCACTCCCGGCGTCCTCCCAGTCGACCTTGATCGGCAGCTGCCAGCACACGGACGGCTTCCAGTCGATGGGCGACTCACCGGCATCGACGGCCGCGACGTGCAGGGCGCACCCGAGCGGGCCGTCGAACCCGGGCCGGTTGAGGAAGATGCACGCGCCGTCGACGACCCGCGTCGCGGGGAGCTCACTGTCGCGGAGCACTCCCCCGTCGGCGGCCGCCGCGTGATGCTGGAACTGCCGCGGCTCGAGCGTGGCGGCCAGCGCCACGATGTTCATGGCCTCGTCGCCGACATCGAGCTCGGCGCCACTCGAGCAGCACCCCTGCATCAGGTGCTCGGCCGGCTCCTCGAGGATCCCGAGGCACCCCCGCCCCCAGATGCACGTCCATTTCGAGCGCAGGAACTCCGTCTCGAACCGCCACGTCGTTTCCCCGTCGACGATCTCGACCGGATCACTCATCGACTACCCCTCGTTCTGGTGCATGGAAAGCCGCTCAGAGCGGCGCGTCATGCACGAGAACCGGCGCGGGTGGGCTATTCGCCACCCTTTTGCACGTACGAGCGCACGAAGTCCTCGGCTTGTGACTCGAGGACCTCGTCGATCTCGTCGAGCAGTTCATCGAGCTCGGCCTTGATCTTGTCGCCCTGGGTGGTGTCGGCCGGGGCGGCCTCCGCGACGGTCTCCTCCTTGCGGGTGCTCGCCGGCTTCTTCTTCTGCTCTCGCTCTGCCATGGGTGTTTTCTACGCTCTCCTATGAGCCGAGCTTTTCGATCAGCTCGGCCGGGGTCCTACATCCCTCTATCAAGCTAGCCACGTGGCCAGATGTTCCCTTCAGGGGTTCCATCATGCCCACACGCTTCAAGGGTTCCACACCGAGATCGAACACAAGTGAATCCCAGTTGGCGGCCGCGATGGACGCGCCCCACTTCTGGAGGCACTTGCCGCGGAAGTAGGCGCGGGTCGTCGTGGGGGGCTCGGTGATGGCCTCGACGACGTCGTCCTCGGTCGTCAGGCGCTCCATGCCGAGACGCTCGTAGAGCGACTTGCCCGGCCGCACGTCGTGGTACTGGAGGTCCATGGCGGCCAGCCGCGGGTCCTTCCACGTCAGGCCGTGACGCTCACGGTAGGCAGTGAGCAGGCGGTACTTGGCCACCCAGTCGAGCTGGGTCGACAGCGTCATCGGGTCGGACTCGAGCCCGGTGAGCACGGATTCCCAGCGGCGCAGCACCTCGGTGCCGACGTCGGCGCCGACGGCCACCAGGCCGCGGTCCTCGGCGTACTTGCGGGCCAGATCGAGCAGCTCCCACTGGATCTCCAGCGCCGTCATGTGCCGGCCGTCGGCCAGCTCGAGGCGCTCGGTGAGCGACACGTCGAGTGACACATGTCTCATGGCCTGTACCGGCGCCGCCAGCGTGAAATCACGGTCACCGAACCAGTCGTCCTCGATCATGGCCAGCACGATGGCGGTGACGCCCACCTTCAGGAACGTGGAGATCTCGGCCATGTTGGCGTCGCCGACGATGACGTGGAGTCGCCGGTAGCGCTGCGCGTCGGAGTGCGGCTCGTCGCGTGTGTTCACGATCGGCCGCTTCAGCGTGGTCTCGAGACCGACCTCCTCCTCGAAGAAATCGGCGCGCTGGGTGAGCTGGAACTCGACCTTCGGATCCGCGCTCCCCGACCCGCTCGCTTCACTCCCGACCTTGCCGGCGCCGGTGTAGATCTGGCGGGTGACGAAGTGCGGCATCACGTGCTGCACGATGCGGGCGAACGGCACGGCCCGGTCCATGAGGTAGTTCTCGTGGCAGCCGTAGGAGTTGCCCTTGCCGTCGGAGTTGTTCTTCAGCACGACGATGTCCTGACCACCGGGCAACGTGCGTCCTGCCGCCTCGATCGAGCGGGCCAGGATGCGCTCGCCGGCCTTGTCCCACTTCACGATCTCCAGTGCATCGACGCACTCGGGGGTCGAGAACTCCGGATGGGCGTGATCGACGTAATAGCGGGCGCCGTTGGTGAGCACGGCGTTCACCAGATGGGTCTCGACCTCCGGTGGCATCGCCCCCTCGCGCGGGAAGCCGCGCGCGTCGTTGCCGGGTGACTCGTCCTCGAAGTCCCAACCGACCTTGCCGGCATCGCGCGCCAGCTCGTTGACGTAGGCGTTGATGAGAACCGACGACGCCGCGATGGGGTTGGACTCACCGCCGCCGCGCAGCAGGATGCCGTACTCGGTCTCCATGCCGACGACCTTGACGATGGCCATGCCTGCGACCCTACCCGCCGGCCGTCAGAGGTACTGGCCGGTGCCCACCCGTTCGATGGACCGCCCACCACTGGCGTCCTCGCCGTGGCTGATGATGGTGCGGACGTAGACGATCCGCTCGCCCTTCTTGCCGGAGATCTTCGCCCAGTCGTCGGGGTTGGTCGTGTTCGGCAGGTCCTCGTGCTCCTTGTACTCCTGCTTGATCGACTCGAGCATGTCGGAGGTGCGGATGCCACGGCCCTCGCCGGCGATGGTGCGCTTGATGGCCAGCTTCTTGGCCCGCCGCACGATGTTCTCGATCATGGCTCCGGACGAGAAGTCCTTGAAGTACATGATCTCCTTGTCACCGTTCTGGTAGGTGACCTCGAGGAACCGGTTCTCGTCGTCGGAGCGGTACATCTCCTCGACGGTGCGCTCGATCATGGCCGCCACCGTCTTGTCGCGGTCGCCGCCGCCGAGGCTGTCCACCTCGCCCGCGTCGAGCGGGAGGTCGGAGGTGAGATAGCGACCGAAGATCTGGGCCGCCGCCTCCTCGTTGGGCCGCTCGATCTTGATCTTCACGTCGAGCCGGCCGGGCCGCAGGATGGCCGGGTCGATGAGGTCCTCCCGATTGGAGGCACCGATCACGATGACGTTCTTCAGCGTCTCCACGCCGTCGATCTCGGCCAGCAGCTGGGGCACGATCGTGGATTCCATGTCGGAGGAGATGCCGGTGCCACGCGTGCGGAACAACGAGTCCATCTCGTCGAAGAAGACGATGACGGGCATGCCTTCCTCGGCCTTCTCGCGCGCCCGCTGGAACACCAGTCGGATCTGGCGCTCGGTCTCGCCCACGTACTTGTTGAGCAGCTCGGGACCCTTGATGTTGAGGAAGTAGCTGCGGGTGTTCTTGTCGCCGGTCACCATGCTGACCTTCTTGGCCAGCGAGTTGGCCACCGCCTTGGCGATGAGCGTCTTGCCACAACCGGGCGGCCCGTAGAGGAGGATGCCCTTGGGCGCCGGGAGCTTGTGCTCGGTGAACAGGTCGCGGTGCAGGAACGGCAGCTCGACGGCATCGGTGATGGCCTCGATCTGGGAATCGAGCCCGCCCACGTCGTCGTAGGAGATGTCGGGCACCTCCTCGAGCACGAGCTCCTCGACCTCGGGCCGCGGCAGCTTCTCCAGCAGGAGGCCGGTGCGGGAGTCCATGAGGATGCTGTCGCCGGCCCGCAGCTTCACGCCCTGCAGATCCTGGGTCAGCTCGACCACGCGCTCCTCGTCGGCCCGGCCCACGATGAGCGCGCGCAGGCCGTCGTCGAGCAGCTCCTTCAGGGTGACGACCTCGCCCGAGACCTCGACGCCGCGCGCCAGCACGACGTTGAGTGACTCGTTGAGCACGACCTCCTGCCCGCGTCGCAGCTCGTCGGAGTCGAGCTCGGGGTGGAGCGCGACGCGCATCTTGCGGCCGCCGGAGAACACATCGACCGTGCCGTCGTCGTTCTGGGCCAGGAACGTGCCGTAGGCCGACGGCGGCTGGGTGAGCTTGTCGACCTCCTCCCGCAGCGCGGCGATGTGCTCGCGCGCCTCACGGAGGGTGTAGGTGAGCTTCTCGTTCTGGGAGATCGACTGGCTCAGCTGGCCCTTGGTCTCGAGCAGCTTCTCCTCGAGGGTGCGCACGCGCTTGGGCGCGTCCTGCAGCCGTCGCCTGAGGGTGACGACCTCCTCCTCGAGGACCTTCGCCTGCTCCTGGAGGGCCGCCACCTCACGCTCGTATCCCTCCAACCGTGCCGACGAATCGGAATCCGACGTGGGAACCACCTCCTGCCAGCCCAGCGCGGAACATACACGCACCGCTGCCGCCGGTTGCCGCATGGTGCGTCTCCCCTACGGGAGCCGGTATAGTTTCCCCTGCCGAACCCGTGGAAACTTGGCGACGGATCGGCGACGAAATAGACGACCCCGAGAGGCGAGGAACGACTGATGAAGGTCTGGATCGACCAGGATCTGTGCACCGGCGACGGTCTCTGCGAGGAGATCGCCCCCTCGGTCTTCACGCTTCTCGACGACGGGCTCGCCTACGTGAAGGACGGCGCCAAGGTGCTGTCGGACCCGGGCGGCCCCGAAGGCCTCGGCCCCGTGCCCGCCGGTATGGAGGAGGCCACCATCGAGTCGGCCGAGGAGTGCCCCGGCGAGTGCATCTTCATCGAGGTCGACTGACCCTCGCCTGACCTCGCCGGCGGCGCACATGACCGGTGGCCGACGGGCCTCCATCAATCTCGACCCCGGGCCCGCCTCGGTCGGCGTGGCGCGTCGGGGCCTGGTCGCCACGCTGGACCGCTGGGCCGTCGCCGACGACCTAATTCAGCGGGCCGTACTCGTCACCAGTGAGCTGGTCACCAACGCCGTGCTGCACGCCGGCGGGGCCGTGTGCCTTCGGGTCGAGACCCACCCGCGAGGCGGGCTGCGGCTGGAGGTCGTCGACCGCGGCGACGGAAGCCCTATGCCCAGGCGGTACGGGCCGGAGGCCTCGACCGGCCGGGGCCTGGCGCTCGTCGAGTCCCTGTGCGCGGCGTGGGGTGTCGACGAGCGCGCGGATGGCAAGGTCGTCTGGGCCGTCGTGTCCAGCGACGAGGCCCCATTGCCCCGGGCGGCCGAGGTGCACGACGGGCCCCGCGCCGCGGGGTCGGCCCGGGTCGTGCCGCTCGTGCTGCCCGACGTGCCTGTCCGCACCTACCTGGAGATGCAGTCCCATCACGACGCGCTGCTCCGCGAGCTCGACCTCGTTGCCTTCCGGATGGAGGAGCCGGGCTCGGAGGAGTCCGACACGCCCCTCCGTGTCCGCGAGATGGTGCTGCGCTCCCGACGTCGCTTCTCCCACCAGCGCGAGACCTTCGCCCGCCAGATCGCCGCCGCCCGCGCCCAGGGCGCGCCGACCGTCGAGCTGCGCGACACCCTGCCCGTCGCCGCCGCTCTCGAGCTCGGTCGGTACGTCAACCTCCTCGAGGAGGCCGAGCAGCTCGCCCGGCAGGGGCTGCTGCTGGCCGTCGAGCCGTCGGCCCCCATCGTCGCCCTGCGCCGGTGGCTGGTGGCCGAGTCGAGCGCGCAGCTCGAGGAGGGTCGCGCCCCGGTGCCGTTCGGCCGTTAGCGCAAGCCGCGAAGCATTTATCGGAGACACGGCCCGGTGCTGACCGGGCCCTTGGCCGTGGCCAGCACCGTCCGCAGCTCGTCGCTGGTGAGGGCATAGGCCGTGTCCGGCCGGTCCGGCGCGATGGCGAAGGCCACGCCGATCACCTTGCCGGCGCGGTCCACCAGCGCCCCACCCGAGTCGCCCGGGCGCAGCCGGGCCGCCAGGATGAGCACCTCACGCCGGGTCTGGTGGGAGTCGTACAGGTCCCGCCCCAGGGCCTCGACCTCCTGACGCACCGCCGCCGGCGCGACCCGCAGCGGGTCCTGGCCGTCGGGATGGCCGAACACCGCGCCCTGGCTCCCCTCCTTGCCCCGGGCGATGGCCAGGGGCGCCCGTGAGATCCCCGGCACCCTGAGGATGGCCAGGTCGCGGTCGGGGTCGAACGCGACCACCGTGGCCCTGAACCGCCGGCCGTCCACCCGGATGGCCTCGGTGCGCCGCTCTCCCGCCACCACATGGGCGTTGGTCGCGACCAGGTCGCGACCGACGACGAAGCCGCTCCCTTGCTGCAGTCGACGGCACGCCTCGCCCTCCACCTTCACCGTCGACCGCGCCACCGCCTGCTGCAGCTGGGGGCTCAGAGCCACGGCCTGTGGAGGCGGTCCTGCATCCGGAGCCGGTCGCAAGGCATCGAACACGCGGGGGAAGGCCTCGTCGCCGACGAGGCGGCGCACGGATTGGAGCGTGTCCGGCGGGTTGGGCGCGATGGAGTCGATGAGTCGCGCCACGGCGGAGTTGTGGGCCTGTTGGCTCGGCCACCCGGGCACCTGCGCCATCGACGGGAGGAGGAGCCACAGCGAGATGAGCACCCCGACGGCGCCGATGGCACTGCCGACGGTGCGGTCCACGAGCCCGAGCGGGCCGGGTGCCAGGACGCGCCTGGCCTGGGTGCCCACCAGCATCCCCAGGACCTGGCCGCCGAGCCCGAGGCCGATGAGCAGGCCGGCGGCGAGCAGCAGCTTGCCCACCGGATCGGAGCCGTGGGCCCGGTCGAGGGCGTTGGGGAGGATGCGCACGCCGAGGTAGAGCCCGCACGCCAGGCCGGCCCACGAGAAGGCCCGCGCCACGAACCCGAGGCGCCACCCACCGACCAGGGCCGACGCGATGGACACGCCGATGGCCAGGTCGAAGACGTTCACGGAAGCGACAGCAGGCGCGCCGCGGTCAGGAACCCGGTGTGGGCGACCATGCGGTGGTCTGGCCGCACGGCCTGACCCTCGACGTGCCACGTGCGGACCAGCACCTCCTGGGTGACGGCCATGCCGAACGCGCTCTCCTCGAGTG
>DATLDH010000161.1:0-24308 GCA_035526015.1 Acidimicrobiales bacterium | reverse complement strand
GTATCGGCGCTGGAGCCGTACCGCGCCCCGTGTTGCCTGGACTGTCCAAATGTTCGGCACTAGTCCCACCCCTGAGGCCTGTACGCGGGGTCGGTCGATCGCTCGGCGCTCGCATCGGGCACAGGTCCCACCCCCCGGGGGGCGCCCCTCCGCAACTGGGGCCGGTGGCCCAGCGACCGTGAACGCGCGGCTCGACTCTGGGAACGCCGCGCCCGTCCGTACAACGACACAAGGCACCTCCTGCTCAGACAGTCCGCTCCATTGGCGAACGCTCCGAGGCAGTGGGTGCCCTGTTAGTTGTCCGAGTGTAAGAACCGGCCAGATTTCGTCAAGCGAAAACTTCATCGCTGTAACTCACTGCCCGACCGCAAGGCTGGGGGGGGTTGGCTCTTCAATCCGCAGGTCTTTCGCTCGACCTCCCGGGGGCGCCCATATCGCATACTCGTCCCGTGCGGGAAACCGGGAATGAGGTCCGCGTCTCGCCGTTCAGGCTCGAGCGGCTCCCGTCCCTCGTCGCCGCGCTAGCCATCTTCGAGCTACTACTCGGACTGGTCGTTCTGAGGGACCAGACCGACCTGCCCGGTTTCGTCCACTGGTGCGATCGTGACTGGAGGCAGTCGAATCTTCCTGCGCGCGAAGCGCTCCCCGCCCTAACACCGCCATACGTCCACCGTGTGGTCGCTCGGACCCGCGGCGAGGGTCGGTTGATCGTGCCGCTGAAGCCGGATGGTCGGACTGCTTGTCCCTCCATCACTCCCGTGGTCGTACACGTCGAGTACGGAGGAGAGTTCCACAGCTACGAACTCCTCGGAGGCCCCTAAGTCGGCGGTTTACCAGCCGTTGCCAAGAGTCCAGCGCTTGACCACCGTGCGAGAATGAGGCGACCCGGCAGGTGCGCTAACACCCACCGGGCCTAACGACCACAGGAGAAAGGACCTCCCAATGGATCGCTCCCCGAACGGTACCGGCTCGGCCCCTACCCAAAGCTCCGATGGAGCAAGGAAACCGCCTCCTGGACAGGCCCTGCGCGGTGTTACTGCACATGGTGCTCATAGATATGAGTATCAAGAGCATGCAGCTGTAACTCCACCAGTCACAGCAGTCCCGAGCAGTCGCGGGCGAGAAATCGCGGGCCTGGCCCAAGATTTCTCGCCCGCGTTTGCGTTAGGTTGCGCCCATCTACCGGTGGGTCAGCGAAGTCCGGTGTGAGTCCGGCGCTGTCCCGCAACTGTCGTTCCTCCCCGGTGGGGAGGACGAGCCAGGTCGCCTGGTCCACCGGTGATGAACCAGCTCTCGAGGAAGAGCAGGGTTCGACCGGCAGGGCACCTGTCGTCGAGCAACTGGATCCTCGACCGACAGGAGGAACGCCATGCACCCGCCGATGAAGTCCGCCAAGCGCAGCGTCGCTGCCGTCGCACTGTCCGCCCTCGCCCTGATGGGCGCATGCGGGTCCGACGACCCCGCCGTCGATGACGCACAGGCCACCACCACGACCTCGGGCCCCGAGGCCGTCTTCCCCGTGACCGTCACCGCCGCCAATGGCCAGGTGACGATCGCCCAGCGTCCGACTCACATCGTGTCCCTGGCCCCGGCGGTCACCGAGATGCTCTTCGCCATCGATGCCGGTGAGCAGGTGACGGCCGTCGACGACCAGTCGAACTATCCCGACGGTGTCCCCACCACCAAGCTGAGCGGTTTCGAGCCCAACCTCGAGGCCATCGTCGGTGCCAAGCCCGACCTCGTCGTCATCTCCAACGACCCGGGCTCGCTGGCCAGCGGGCTGGGGGCGGCGAAGATCCCCGTCCTCCTGATGCCGGCGGCCACCACCATCGACGACACCTACGGCGAGATCGCCCAGCTCGGGCAGGCGACCGGGCACGTCGCCGAAGCCGAAGCTCTGGTCGACAAGATGCGCACCGACATCGACCGCATCACACGGACCGTGGGCAGCAAGGGGAAGGGCCTGACCTACTACCACGAGCTCGACAACACCTATTACAGCGTGACGTCCAAGACCTTTTTGGGTGCGCTCTACGGCGCTCTGGGCCTGGAGAACATCGCCGACGAAGCGGGCAAGGGCTCGGAGTACCCGCAGCTGTCGGCCGAGTTCATCGTCAAGAGTGACCCCGATCTGATCTTCCTGGCCGACACCAAGTGCTGCAAGCAGTCGGCGGCGACGGTGAAGGCTCGTCCCGGCTTCTCGGAGCTGACGGCGGTGAAGAACGGCAACGTGGTCGAGCTCGACGACGACGTCGCCTCGCGGTGGGGGCCGCGTGTCGTGGATCTCCTCGAGGACGTGGCGGCGGCCGTCGAGCGAGCAGGGGCGGCCAAGGCCGCGGCGTGACCCGACTGGGGAGGCCGTGGTGGCTCGCGGGCGCGGCGGCGGTCCTGACCGCCGTCGTGCTCGGCGTTGCCATCGGGCCGGTCTCCCTCGCCCCGATGGCCGTTGCGCGTGAACTGCTCGACCACGTCCCCGGCGTCGACATCCGCTCCGGTCTCGACGCCCGGGACGCGGCCATCGTGTGGGAGCTGCGCTTCCCGCGCGTGGTGCTGGCCCTCGTCGTGGGCGCCATGTTGGCCGGCTGCGGCGCGGCGTATCAGGGCGTGTTCCGCAACGCACTTGCCGATCCGTACCTGATGGGGGCGGCGGCGGGCGCGGGGCTCGGTGTGACGATCACGATCGTGACGCGCGGCGGGCCGGCGTCGGCCCTCCTGCCGGTGAGCGCCTTTGCCGGGGCCATGCTGGCGGTGGCGCTCACCTATGTCCTCGGGACCGCGGGCGGCGGCGGATCGGCTGCCGGGCTCATCCTCGCCGGCGTGGCCGTCACCAGCTTCCTGACGGCGCTGCAGACCTACTTCCAGCAACAGCACCAGGACTCGATCCGCGAGGTCTATTCGTGGATCCTCGGGAGACTGACCACCGCCGGGTGGGGCGAGGTCCGCACCGCGGTGCCCTACGCGGTCGTGACCGGTGTCGTGCTGCTGACCCAACGTCGCCGTCTCGACGTGCTCGCCGTCGGCGACGAGGAGGCGGCCTCGCTCGGCATCGACCCCCGCCGCGCCCGGCTCCTCATCGTCACCGCCGCGTCGCTCGGCACGGCGGCAGCGGTCTCGGTGAGCGGCCTGATCGGCTTCGTCGGCATCATCGTGCCCCACACCGTGCGCCTCCTTGCCGGCTCGAGCTACCGCGTCGTGTTGCCGTTGTCCCTGCTCTTCGGTGGAGCGTTCCTCATCGCCGCCGACCTGTTGGCCCGCACCGCGGTGTCTCCCGCCGAGATCCCGATCGGTGTGGTGACCGCGTTCTTCGGTGCGCCCTTCTTCGTCCTCGTGCTCAGGACGAGCAAGCGACTCGTCCCGTGACCACGGTCAGAGCCCGCGACGTCGGTGTGGTGCTCGGTGGTTGCGCCGTGCTGTCGGCCATCGACCTGGAGGTGGCCGCGGGCGAGTGGCTCTCGATCGTGGGACCGAACGGGGCGGGCAAGAGCACGTTGCTGCGCGCCATCGCAGGGCTGGTCGACGCCAGCGGCACGATCGAGGTCGGCGGCGCCGACGTTCGCGGCCTCACCCGACGTGGGCGCGCCCGGCAGGTCGCACTGGTGCCACAGGCCCCCGTCGTCCCACCCGGCATGACCGTCGGCGACTACGTCCTCCTCGGCCGCACACCTCACCTCGGCGCGCTGGGTGCCCCGGGCGGCCGCGACCTGGCCCTGGCGCACGACGTGACGACCCGTCTCGACCTCGACGGATTCGTAGATCGCGCCTTGTCGTCGTTGTCCGGGGGCGAGCGCCAGCGGGCCTTCCTCGCGCGCGCCCTCACCCAGGCGGCGCCCGTCCTGCTGCTCGACGAACCCACGACCGCACTCGACGTCGGTCACCAGCAGCAGGTGCTCGACCTCATCGACGCCCTGCGGCGCGACGGCGCGCTCACGGTCCTCTCCACCATGCACGACCTCACCCTGGCCGGGCAGTACGCCGACCGTCTCGCACTCCTCGACGCCGGAAGGATGGTGTCGGTGGGGACGCCGGGCGAGGTCCTGACCGAGGCCAATGTGCACCGGTACTACGGCGCAAGGGTCCGGGTCGTGAACGATGGCGGGCGGTCGTACGTGCTCCCGTACAGGGCCGTCGATGAGGCGCCCGGAGGAACGCACCTCTAGGCTGCACAGGCATGCGGCGTGCGCTGGTGGCAGCCGTCACCCTCACCATCGGTGTCGTCCAGGCCGCTCCGGCATGGGCGGCGCCCGGCGACCCCAAGAACGTGTCGTCGGCCCAGAAGCGCGCCAACCAGGCCGCGGCGCGCCTCGCCTCGGCCCAGTCGCAGCTGGCCAAGGCGGAGGACGAGGTGCGCACCCTGGAGGTACGCACCGCTGCCACCAAGAAGCGGCTCGTCGGGCTCGAGGAGCAGGTGCGGGCCCTGGCCGTCCGCCAGTACGTGCAGGGCGGTTCGGACATGGACTGGCTCAACACCTCCGACCTGAGCCGTGCGGCGCGGGCCCAGACGCTCATCCGCTACGTCACCCAGGGCAACGCCGATGCCATCGACGCGTACCGCGCCACTCGCGCCGATCTCGAGGAGGGCCAGGCCGCGCTCACCTCCCGCCTCGCCGAGCGCCGTCGGGCCATCGCCGGATTGCGGGCCCAGCGAGCTGCGGCTGTTCGCGAGCTCGAGCGACTGGCCGCCGCCCAGCGGGCCGCCGAGGCTGCCCGCCGCCGTCGCGCCGGCGCCACGACCCGTCGGGGCCGCCAGCCCGCCACCACCGCGAGTGGGCCGGCGCGCGTCATCGGCAGCGGGAACTGGATCTGCCCGGTGCAGGGGCCGCGCTCGTTCACCAACGACTGGGGTCAGCCCCGCTCGGGCGGGCGACGCCACCAGGGCACCGACATCCTGTCGCCGCGGGGCACGCCGATCGTCGCCAACGTGGCCGGCACGGTCAAGCAGCACCACTCCGGCCTCGGCGGCCTGTCGTACTACCTCAGCGGGGCCGATGGTCACACCTATTACGGCGCCCACCTCAACAGCTACGCGACATCGGGCAAGGTGGTGGCCGGCACGGTCATCGGCTATGTCGGCACCAGCGGCAACGCCAGCGGCGGTCCGCCGCACCTGCACTTCGAGATCCACCCCAACGGTGGCGGGGCGAGCAACCCGTACCCGACACTGCGCGCCTACTGCTGAATGTCGGGCTCGCTGGCGGGCGCGCTCGTCCCGGTGGTGGCCGCCGCACTGGGCGGCATCGACATCGAGATCGTCGGCCTCCGTCGCCTCTCCGGTGGCGCCTCGCGTGAGACATGGAGCTTCGACGCCGTCGAGCCCGGCGGGACGACGCACGCCCTGATCCTGCGCCGCGACCCGCCGGGCGCGGCACGCGGCGGCATGGGTATGGAGGCCGAAGTCGTGCGTGCCGCCGAGGTCGCCGGCGTGCCGGTGCCGCGCCTGTTGGCGGCCGACGACGATCCGGAAATCCTCGGTGCCGGCTTCATGCTCATGGACCGCCTCGAGGGCGAGACCATCCCCCGCAAGATCCTGCGCGACACCGACTACGACGGCGTGCGGCCGACCCTCGCTCGTCGCTGCGGCGAGATCGTCGCCGCGCTCCAGCGCGTCCCGGTGGCGTCAGTGCCGTCACTCGTGGCCGAGGACCAGGTCGCCCGCTTCCGGGCCGTGCTCGACATGGTGGGCCAGCCCCACCCCGCCTTCGAGCTCGGGTTCCGCTGGCTGGAGGAGAACCGGCCCGCACCGACGGAGCCCGTCGTCGTCCACGGCGACTTCCGCAACGGCAACCTCATGGTCGGCGCCGACGGCATCCGGGCCGTGCTCGACTGGGAGCTGGCCCACCTCGGTGACCCGATGGAGGATCTCGGCTGGCTGTGCGTCAAATCGTGGCGGTTCGGTCAGGCCGCGCCGGTCGGGGGTTTCGGCGACTACGACGAGCTCTGTGATGCCTACGAAGCGGCGTCGGGGCGCCCCGTCGACCGTCGCTCACTGCACTGGCACGAGACGCTGGGCACGCTGAAGTGGGGGATCATGTGCATCATGCAGGCCGTGACCCACACATCCGGCATCGTGCGATCGGTCGAGCTGGCCGCCATCGGTCGCCGGGTGTGCGAGGTCGAGCACGATCTTCTCCGTTGCCTCGACGCCGCGCCGGCCGGGTGACAGCCCCCCACGATCTCCCCGACGCCGCCGGTCTGGTGGAGGCGGTGCGAGAGTTCCTCGAGCGCGATGTGATGACGAGCACAGAGGGTCGCGTGCAGTTCCACACCCGCGTCGCCGTGCGCGTGCTGGCCATGGTCGAGCGCGAGTTGGCCCTTGGCCCAGTGCAGGAGCGCGACCACAGCGCCGAGCTACAGCGGCTCGGCGTCGCCGACGAGGCGGCGTTGGCGGCGGCCATCCGCGACGGCAACCTCGACGACCGCATGGACGAGGTGCGAGCTTTCGTGGCCGCCACGGTGAAGGCCAAGCTCGACGTGGCCAACCCCGGTTACGCGGACCAGCCGTGAGCGACCATCGCTTCGGAGATGCTCTCGGCGACCTCGCCGGTGGCAGGACGGACGCGTCCACGCTGGCACGCGTCTCCCGCCTGGCAGCGGCTTCGGCGCGCGAGGCGGGCGGGGCGGCGGTGGCGAGCGGCCGGTGGGCGGCCGACCAGCTGCTGGAGATCGCCCCTCGCATCCCGGTGCGCGACCGTCAGACCCTCGAGGCCCAGCACGGCGGCCGCACCGGCACGGCGTTGGCCGATGTGCTCGTGCGCGACGCGACTCGCGTCGCGGCCGCCATCGGTGGGGCCGCCGGCGCCCTCGTGAGCGCCGAGGAGCTGGCGCCACCGGCGTGGGTGGCCATCCCCGTCGAGCTGGTGGTGGAGACCCTCGCCGTGGCGGCCGTCGAGCTCAAGCTCGTGGCCGAGCTGCACGCCGCCTACGACATGGCGATCGAGGGGCCGGCGGGCGAGCGGGCCATGACCCTGGTGCGCTCCTGGGCGGATCGCCGAGGCGTCAGCGTCCGCCATCTGGCCCGGCGCGGTGGCGTGGCCGACGCCCTCGGTCGGGGCACCCGCAACGAGGTCGTCCGCATCGTGCGACGCCGCCTGCTGCGGCGGCTCGGTCGCAACCTGTCGTCGCTGATGCCGATGCTGATCGGCGCCGTGGCCGGCGCCGAGCTCAATCGTCGGGCCACCCGCTCGCTGGGCGAGGAGCTCCAGCGTGACCTCGAGCGGCTCCGGTCCCGGGACGCGTGAAAGGCTCTGGTATGCGCGTGGGAGTGCTCGGAGGCACGGGACCGGCCGGCAGCGGCCTGGCCGCCCGATTGGCGGCGAACGGCAACGAGGTCATCCTCGGTTCACGCTCGGTCGAGCGGGCCGAGGAGGTCTGTGAAGGGATCAAGCAGCGCTGGCCCGACCGGACCCTGACGCTCTCCGCCGGTGACAACCTGAAGGCCACGTCCGCCGACATCGTCGTCGTGGCCACACCCTGGGACTCGGCGGCGGCCGTCGTGAGCGAGCTGTGCGAGCAGCTGGAGGGCAAGGTCATCGTGTCCATGGCCAACGCGTTGGCCAAGGTCGGCGACGAGTTCCAGCCCCTCATCTCCCCGCGCGGGTCGGTGGCCGGGTCGGTGCAGTCGCGCCTGCCCAACTCCTACGTCGCTGCCGCGTTCCAGCATCTCGCGGCACGCGCCCTCGCGACTCTCGATGTAGAGCTGGAGGCGGACGTCCTCGTCTGCTCCGACCACCCGCAGGCCACCGCCGCCACCATCGAGATGGCCAACACCGTGCCCGGCCTGCGCGGCCTCGACGCCGGGCCTCTCGGCAATGCGGGATCGCTCGAGTCGATGGTGGCGATCCTGCGCGAGGTGAACGTCAGGTACAAGGGGAGCCGCTCGTCGGTCCGGCTCACCGGCGTCAAGGCGTGAGGCTCTACGACACCGCCCGCGGCGAGGTCGTCGACTTCACGCCGGGCCGGACGGTCACCATGTACACCTGCGGCATCACGCCGTACGACTCGGCCCACATCGGCCATGCCGCGGTGTATCTGACCTACGACGTCCTGCAGCGACGGCTGCGCGATCTGGGCCACGACACCCAGTGCGTGCGCAACGTGACCGACGTCGACGACGACATCCTCCGCAAGGCGCGCGAGCTCGGGGTCTTCTACCTCGACCTGGCGGCCGAGGAGATGGCGCGTTTCGACGCCGACATGAGCGCCCTCGGGCTCCTGGCCTGCTTCAGCGAGCCACGCGCGACCTCCGCCATCCCCGACATCCTCGGATTCATCGGCATGGTGTTGGAGTCCGGTCATGCATACGAGGCGAACGGCGCCGTGTACTTCAGCGTGGCGAGCTTCCCGCGCTTCGGCCAGATCAGCCATCTGGACGGTGCCGCCATGCGGTCGCTGGCGGCCGAGCGGGGTGGCCGGCCGGACGACCCGAGCAAACGCGACCCGCTCGACTTCGTGCTGTGGCAGCCGTCGGCGGCGGGTGAGCCGGCGTGGGAGTCGCTGTGGGGGCCGGGGCGGCCGGGGTGGCACATCGAGTGCTCGGCCCTGGCCATGCGCGAGCTGGGCACGACGATCGACCTGCACGGCGGCGGCAGCGACCTGATCTTCCCGCACCACGAGTGTGAAGCGGCGCAGTCGGAGGCGGCGACGGGCCAGCTCTTCGTGCGCCACTGGATGCACGTCGGCATGGTGCGTCTCGGCCCCGAGAAGATGTCGAAGTCGTTGGGCAACCTGGTGTTCGTCGGCGATCTGCTGAAGGAGTGGGAGGCCGACGTCATCCGCCTGGCCATCATCTCCAACCACTACCGCACCAGTTGGGAGTGGAAGGACGACATGCTCGGTGTCGCGTCCGAGCGACTCGCCCGATGGCGCGCCGCCGGCAAGGGCGATGCGGCCGTCGACGAGGTGCGGGCCGCCCTCGACGACGACCTCGACGTCCCCGCCGCTGCTGCTGCCCTCGACCGGGCCGCCGTTTCGGGCCAGGGCGGGTTGTCATCGGCGCTCGCCCTCCTCGGGTTGTGAGGCGCCGGCTCGGCCTCCTCCTGGTCGTCGTCCTTCTGGGCCCGCTACCGGGTGCCGCCGCTCCCGGCCTTGGCAGCGCGGTGGACGAGACACCTCTCGCCGCCGCACAGCGACTGCTCGACACGCGGGTCACCGCCGTGAAGCGTGGCGACCGGGCCGCCTTCCTCGCCACCGTCGACCCGGAGGCGCCCCGCTCGTTCCGTGACGCCCAGGGCAGCTCGTTCGACGGGCTGCGGTCGGTGCCGTTGAGCGGCTACCGGCTCGAGGCGCGCGTCAGCGATACCGGTGACCTTGCCGCCGGCGCCAAGGGCCGCTACGGCGGCGCGCCGGTGTTCCTGCCCGAGACCCGCCAGACCTACCGGCTCGAGGGCTACGACGATCGCGACGTGATCGACGCGCTGTGGTTGACCTATGTCCGCCGGGGCGACCGGTGGTACGTCGGCGGCGACACCGACCTCCAGGATCTCGGGATCGAGACGACCCGCAACCTCTGGGACCTCGGCCCCGTGCGCCTGAAGCCGACCGACCACTTCCTCGTCCTCAGCCACCCGGGCCAGGCCGAGCGGGCCGACGCCCTCGCCGGCCTCGTCGAGCGGGCGGTGAAGATCCTCGACCAGCGTTGGCCGCTGCCGTGGTCAGGCCGCATCCCGTTGATCCTGCCGGGATCGGTGAAGGAGCTGGAGACGATCATCCAGTCGACGGTCGACCTCGACAAGTTCGTGGCCTTCGTCGGATACGGCGCCAACCGCGATGCCGGCTTCCGCCTCACCGCTCCCCGGATGTACATCCAGGACAAGAACCTCGGCAAGTACCCGGCCGACTACCAGGTGGAGACCCTCGTGCACGAGCTGACCCACGCCGCCGCCGTGGCTGTGTCAGGTCAGATCGGCCCGAACTGGATGCACGAGGGGACGGCGGAATGGAGCGCCCGCGGGCGACCGACGAACGACGCCCGACCCCGGGGGGCGGACCGGGCGCTGCCCCGTGACTACGAGTTCAACAGCGGCTCGCAGTCGGAGATCGTGCGCGCCTACGGCGAGGCCCGCAGCGCGGTCTCGACCCTGGCCAGGCTCGAGGGTGTCGACGCGCCGCCTGCCTTCCTGCAGGCGATGGGCCGCATCGGCGTCGAGCCAGGCACCACCGACTACCACGTGGACCGGGTGCTGCGGGCGGTGACCGGTATGGGGACGGCTGAGCTCGAACGGGCCTGGGTCGGTCGCTGATTTCGACCGAGGCGTCGCGGCCCCACCGGTAACCTGCCTGGATGGCCGACCAGATCAGCGTGATGCTCCCCGACGGATCCAGCCGCGAGCTGTCCGCCGGCGCGACCGCCGCCGACCTGGCCGCCGCCATCGGCAAGCGCCTCGCCAAGGACGCCGTGGCTGCGGTTGTCGACGGGTCCGAGGTCGACCTGGGTGTGGGCCTGGCCGACGGGCAGGTCGTCTCGATCGTCACGGCCAACTCCGAGGCCGGGCGTCACGTCCTTCGCCATTCGACGGCCCATGTGATGGCCCAGGCCGTGACCCAGTTGTGGCCGGGGGCCAAGTTCGCCATCGGCCCGCCCATCGAGGACGGCTTCTATTACGACTTCGAGCTTCCCGACGGCGGCCGCTTCTCCGACGACGACCTCGAGCGCATCGAGGGACGGATGCGGGAGATCGTCGCCCAGGGACAGGCCTTCATCCGCGAGGAGGTGTCGGTCGACGAGGGCCTCGAGCTGTTCGCCGACCAGCCCTTCAAGCGGGAGATCATCGAGGGTGTCGACGCCGCCGAGGGCGCCGGCAACGGGGTGGTCACGACCTACCGGAACTCGCCGGACTTCGTCGACCTCTGCCGCGGCCCGCACGTGCCGTCGACCGACCGGCTCACGGCCTTCAAGCTGATGCGCGTCGCCGGCGCCTACTGGCGTGGCGACGAGCACAACGCCCAGCTGCAGCGCATCTACGGCACGGCGTGGGAGTCCGAGCCCGCCCTGGCCGAGCACCTCGAGAGGCTGGAGGAGGCGGCGAAGCGCGACCACCGCAAGCTCGGCGTCGAGCTCGACCTCTTCCACTTCCCGCCCGAGATCGGCAGCGGGCTGCCGGTGTACCACGCCAAGGGTGGCCTCGTCCGCAAGCTGATGGAGGACTATTCGCGCGCCGAGCACGAGGCCGCGGGGTACGACTTCGTGTGGACGCCGCACCTGGCCAAGGGCGACCTGTTCACCAAGTCCGGCCACCTCGAGTGGTACGCCGACGGCATGTACCCGCCCATGGAGCTCGACGAGGGCACCCGGTACTACCCGAAGCCGATGAACTGCCCGATGCACATGCTGATCTACGGCTCGCAGCAGCGCTCCTACCGCGATCTGCCGATGCGGCTCTTCGAGTTCGGCACCGTGTACCGGTACGAGAAGTCGGGTGTGGTCAGCGGCCTGCTGCGAGCCCGGGGCTTCACCCAGGACGACAGCCACATCTTCTGCGCGCCCGAGCACCTGGCCGACGAGCTGGCCAGCCTGCTCGCCTTCGTCCTGCGACTGCTGCGCACGTTCGGGCTCACCGAGTTCGACGCCGAGCTGGCGACACGGCCGGAGAAGTTCGTGGGCGACCCGGCTGACTGGGACGACGCCGAGGCGTCGCTCCGCCAGGCCCTGGAGGCGGCCCAGATCCCCTATGTCGTGGCCGAGGGGGAGGGCGCGTTCTACGCCCCGAAGATCGACGTGCATGTACGTGACGCCATCGGGCGCCGCTGGCAGCTGTCCACGTTGCAGGTCGACTTCCAGCTGCCCCAGCGCTTCGACCTGTCGTTCGTCGGCGCCGACAACGAGCGCCACCGTCCCCGCGTCATCCACCGCGCCCTGTTCGGATCGTTCGACCGGTTCTTCGGCGTCTTCCTCGAGCACACGGCCGGCAACTTCCCGGCCTGGCTGGCACCGGTCCAGGCACGGGTCCTTCCCGTGCGCGACGACCACGAGGGTCACGCTCAGAAGGTCGTCGACCGCCTGCGGTCCGAGGGATTCCGCGCCGAGCTGTCGCCCGCGGGAGAGCCGCTCGGCGGCCGCATCCGGCGGTCGAAGCTCGACAAGGTGCCGTACATCCTCGTGGTGGGCGACGACGACGTGGCGGCCGGGACGCTCGGAGTCAACACCCGGGGCGGCGACGTCGAGCGCGGTGTGCCCCTCGACGTGTTCATCGAACGCCTCGCCGGCGAGGTCCGCGAACGCGTGAACGACTGATGCCGCTCGAGCGACTGTGGGCCGGTTGGCGCGGCGACTACATCACGTCGCCGCAGGACACGGGCGGGTGTGTGCTCTGCCGGGTGCTGGAGGCGTCGGACGACGAAGGCAACGTGGTGTGGCGGGGCAAGTTCACCGCCGCCATCCTCAACGCCTACCCCTACACGAGTGGGCACGTGATGGTGCTACCCCTGCGTCACGCCGGTGAGCCCGAGGGACTGGCCGGGGAGGAGTCGACCGAGCTGTGGCAGGCCCTCACCCGTGCCATCCGCGCCGTGAAGGGCGCCTATGGCCCCGACGGCCTCAACGTCGGCGCCAACCTGGGCAAGATCGCCGGCGCCGGTGTGCCGGGACACTTCCATCTGCACGTCCTGCCGCGGTGGGAGGGCGACACCAACTTCATGACCACCGTCGCCGAGGCCCGCGTCCTGCCCGAGCCGCTGTCCACGACGCTCGCCAAGCTCCGCGCCGCGTGGCCGTCGTGAGCGAGCACGACGGCGACCAGAGAGACGCCCTACCGGCCGAGCTCGACGCCCACGGCTACGTGGGGCCGTACTCGTTTCCCGACAACCAGCGCCGCCGTATCCCCGGGATCCTCTACCTGGTCGTGGCGGCCGTCTGCCTCGGGCTGTGGACGGCGCGGGGCGACGGCGGAGTCCTCGTCAACGGCGGCACCCTCGGCGCCGCCGTCCTGCTCGGCCTGATCGGCGTGTACCACCTCGCCGCCGCCTACCCCCTGAAGGTGCTCGAGACCGACGCCCTGGCGGCCGCCGCCCGCCAGGTGGGCTTCCCGGTCGGGCACGCGTCGGCCCAGCTCGGCTGGCGAGGCCTGCGCAGCCGTCCGACCTGGCGGATCCTGCTCTACTCCGCCGACGAGCCACCCACCCAGCGGGGCCTCGTCCTCGTCGACGGCGTCGACGGCGAGGTCGTCGGCCACTTCGTCGAGGCCAATCCCGAGGACTGGTCGGCTTACTCCACGTGATCCCGTACTCCTCCTTCCACGAGGGGGTGACCGAGGCGTCGTTGCGGGGCGGGTTCTTCGAGGGATGGCCGGCCCCGCCGTCGGCGGCCGAGCACGTCCGGCTGTTGCGGGAGGCCACCCACGCCGTGCTGGCGTGGGAAGGAGGTGCGGTGGTCGGCTTCGTGACCGCGCTCAGCGACGGCGTGCTCACGGCCTACATCCCGCTGCTCGAGGTCCTGCCCTCACACCGCGGCCAGGGCATCGGGAGCGAGCTCGTCCGCCGCCTGCTCGGCGACATCGGCCCGCTCTACATGATCGATGTCATGTGTGACCCCGCCATCGTCCCGTT
The DNA here is from genome assembly GCA_035526015.1 of Acidimicrobiales bacterium. GTDB lineage: Bacteria > Actinomycetota > Acidimicrobiia > Acidimicrobiales > DATLDH01 > DATLDH01. The sequence continues at coordinate 10,772 of DATLDH010000161.1, read as the reverse complement.
CTACGAGCATCTCGGCTTCTCGGCGGCCACCGGCGCGGTGATGAGGAACCGATGAGCGACGAGCTGCTGGCCGAGCAGATCGCCTACTACCGGGCACGCGCACCGGAGTACGACCGGTGGTGGCACCGGACCCACCAGTACGCGCTGCCGCCCGATCAGCAGGCCGGATGGCTCGAGGAGGTGGGCCGGCTCGAGACGATGCTCGGCGAGTGGGTGCCAGCCGGCTCCAGGGTGCTCGAGCTGGCGGCCGGCACGGGGTTGTGGACCGTGCGGCTGGCGGCGCGGGCCGAGGTCGTCGTGGCCGTCGACGCCGCGCCCGAGACGACCGCCATCAACCGCGGTCGGCTCGCCGACGCCGGCCTGGCCTCACGGGTGACCTACGTCGAGGCCGACCTGTTCCGGTGGGAGCCACGACCAGACGACACGTCGTCGTTCGACGTCGTGTTCTTCTCGTTCTGGCTCTCCCACGTCCCGCCGGAGCGCTTCGACGCCTTCTGGCAGCTGGTGGCCCGCGCCCTGAGGCCCGGTGGGCACGCCGTGCTGATCGACAACCGCTGGTGGGAGCGGTCGTGGCCCTATGGGGCGGAGCGGCCCACCGACCCGGTGCAGGTGCGGTCCGACGTCAGCAGCGGTGACGAGTACCGCATCGTGAAGGTCTACTGGGAGCCCGACGAATTGACCGAACGCCTGGCCACGATGGGCTGGTCGGCCGACATCACCACCACCGGCCGTCACTTCGTGGCCGGCACGGCGCGGCCGACGGGTTAGGTGGCCTTCTCCTCGGTCCGCCGCTCGACGTGGTACGGCACCGAGGTCACGATGACGTTCTTGCGGAACAGCAGCGCCAGCTTCAGCGCGCCGGCGCTCTGGTTGTGGAGCAGCTGGGTCGGCGAGATCAGCCGGCCGGCGACGAACTCGGGGATGACGACGGTGATGGTGTCGTCGTTCCACCGGGCATCGAGCTCATCCAGGAACTTCTCGACCGCGGGGGTGAGCTCCCGGTACGGGGAGTGGACGACCTCGAGCGGGATCGAGATGTTGAAGCGGGCCCACTCGTCCTCCATGCGGACGCGGTCCTCGTCGTCTTCCGACACGTAGACCGCGGTCAGGTGGTTGGCGTTGAGAGACCGGGCGTACTCGAGCGCCTCGATCACGCCCTTGTGCACGCGCCCCACGAGGACGACGACGGTGTTGTTGCGGACACGGCGCTTGACGTCACCCGGCTCGATGCGCAGCGACTCGTCGAGGCGGGTGTAGTGGCGCTTGATGCTGACGAACACGGCGATGATGAAGGGCACCACGACCAGAGGCACCCAGGCGCCGCTGGTGAACTTGGTGCCGGCGACGATGATCAGGACGAGAGCGGTCGAGATCGCACCCGCACCGTTGATGACGATGTTGCGGCGCCAGCCCGCCTCGCGATGCGTCTTGTGGTGGCGCACCATGCCCCACTGGCTCAGGGTGAACGAGGTGACGACGCCCACGGCGTAGAGCGGGATCAGGGCGTTGGTGAGGCCGCGGAAGGCGACCAGCAACAGCGCGGCCGACACGGCGAGGAACAGGATGCCGTTGGAGAACACGAGGCGGTCGCCCCGGTTGGCGAACTGTCGGGGAAGGAAGCCGTCCTTGGCGATGATCGAGACCAACCGCGGGAAGTCGGCGTAGGCGGTGTTGGCCGCCAGGGTCAGGATGGCCGCAGTGGCGAACTGCAGGACGACGTAGAGCGGCCCCTCGCCGAACACGGCCCGGCCCATCTGGGAGAACACGGTCTCGGTGTGACTTGGGAACGGATGCAGGCGGCTGGCCAGCACCGAGACCCCGAAGAACAGGGTGGTGAGGATGATGCCCATGGCCACCAGGGTCGTGGCCGCGTTCTTCGACGTCGGCTTCCGGAAGGCCGGCACGCCGTCGGAGATGGCCTCGACGCCGGTGAGGGCGACGGCACCGGACGAGAACCCCTTGAGGATGAGGAACAGGCCGAGGTTGCCGCCGGCCTCACGCGCACCCTCGAAGTGCTCGGGGTCGAACGGCACCCGGTCGATGTCACCGAAGAAGGACCGGAACAGCCCCCAACCGACGAGCAGGGTGAGGGTGACGATGTAGATGTAGGTCGGCGCCGCGAAGATCTGGCCCGACTCCTTGATGCCGCGCAGGTTGGCCAGTGTGATCAGGGCGATGAGCCCCAAGCCGACGATGACCCGTTGGTCGGCCACCGACCGGAAGGCAGGGATCGAGATGATGGCGGCGACGCCGGCCGAGATCGACACCGCCACCGTGAGGATGTAGTCGACGAGCAACGACGCCCCGGCGATGAGCGATCGCGTGCGGCCGAGGTTCTCCCGGCTCACGACGTAGGAGCCGCCGCCATTCGGATAGGCGAAGACCGTCTGCCGGTACGACGTGACGACGATGACGAGGAGGAAGGTGACGGCCAGCGAGATGGGCACCAGTGTCTTGAGACCCAGGGCCAGGCTCGATGCCCCCAGGGCGACGACGAACAGGATCTCCTCGGTGGCGTAGGCAGTCGAGGAGATGGCGTCGGAGGAGAACACCGCCAGGGCGATCCGCTTGGGGATCCTCTGGTGCTCCTGCTCGGAGGTCGCGAGTGGCCGTCCGACGATCAGCCGCTTCAAAAACGTCAGCATGGTGGCCCACTCCCTAGCACTCCGAGGAGCGGCGCTCGCGTCCCTCGGCCCGTGACCGGGTCGTGTCAGCCCTCGGTCTTCTTGGCGACCTTGTCGTAGAGGTGCTGGGGGAGCAGGTCGTAGTGGTCGTGGCGCGTGGTGAAGCGGCCGCGGCCGCCGGTGATCGACCGGAGGTCGATGGCGTACCGCATGATCTCGGCCGTGGGGACGTGGGCGATCACGATCTGCTCGCCGTCGTTGCCCGACTCGGTGCCCTGCACGCGGCCCCGGCGGCTGTTGAGGTCGCCCATGATGTCGCCCTGCAGGGCGGCGGGAACGGTGACCTCCAGTTGCGAGACGGGCTCGAGGATCACCGGCGACGCCTTGGCCATGGCCTCCCGGAACCCGAGGGAGCCGGCCATCTTGAAGCTCATCTCCGACGAGTCGACGGGGTGGAACTTGCCGTCGAACACCGCCACCTTCACGTCGACCACGGGGTAGCCGAAGACGCCGTGGCTGCTCATCGTCTCGTGGATGCCCTTCTCCACGGCGGGGATGAACTGGCGGGGGATGGCGCCGCCGACGATCTGGTCGACGAACTCGAAGCCCGCCCCGCGGTCGAGCGGCTCGATGCGGATGTTGGCCACGCCGAACTGGCCGTGCCCGCCGGTCTGCTTCTTGTACTTGCCCTCGGCCTCGGCCGTGGAGGTGATCGTCTCCCGGTACGGCACCCGCACCTCCTCGGTCTCGACCGCCACCGAGTACTTGCGGGCCAGGCGCTCGGTCACGATGGCGAGATGGGTCTCGCCCATCCCGGACAGCAGCGTCTGGTGCGTCTCGTCGTCGCGCCGGATCTGCAGGGCGCGGTCCTCGTCCTGCAACCGGTGCAGGGCCGTCATCAGCTTGTCCTCGTCGCCCTTGGACTTCGGCTTGATGGCGATCGACAGAACCGGCGTGGGCGGCGTCGGCGGCGGGACGACGACCGGAGTGCCCTTCGGCGCGAGAGTGTCCCCGGTGGCGGTCTCACCCAGCTTGGCGACGGCCCCGATGTCGCCGGCGGGGATCTCGGTCACCTGGACCTGCTCCTTGCCCCGGAGCGTGAACAGCGAGTGCAGCCGCTCGTCGCCATGGGTGCGCGGGTTGGTGAGGACGATGTCGGGGCGCACGGTGCCCGACAGGACCTTGAACAGCGAGATCTTGCCGACATAGGGATCGGCCACCGTCTTGAACACGTACGCGAGGGGCGGCCCGGCCGGGTCACATGTGATCTCCTGCACCGTGGTGCCCGCCTCCACCGACACTGCAGGGCGCGTCAGCGGCGACGGACCGATCTCGCAGATGAAGGCGGCCAGGCGGTCGATGGCGACGCCCTTGGTCGCTGAGCCGCACACCACCGGGAACACCTGGGCCGCGGCCACGCCGAGGGCGAGGGTGTCCTCCAGCTCGCGCGTGCTGGGCACGTCGCCGTCGAGGTAGCGCTCCATCATCCCGTCGTCGGCCACGACGATGCCCTCCACCAGGTTGTCGTGGACCTGGTGCTCGAGGGCCTCCATCTCCGCGGGGATCTCGCCTGTGACCGCGGCCCCGGTGTCGTAGGTGATGGCGGTGTCGGTGAGAAGGTCGGCCACGCCGTGGAAGGCGGCCTCCTCGCCGATGGGCAGCTCGAGCGGCGCGATGCCGGCACCGAAGACCGAGCGCAGCTGGTCGAGGGTCCGCTCGAACGAGGCACGCTCCCGGTCGAGCTTGCTGACGAACACCATGCGGGGGATCTCCCGCTCCGCCGCCATCCGCCACGCCACCTCGGTCTGGACCTCGACACCGTCGACGGCGCTGACGACGAACACCGCGAGGTCGGCGACCGAGAGCGCGGCTTCGACCTCGGGGAGGAAGTCGGCGTAGCCCGGGCAGTCGATCAGGTTGATCTTGTGGCCGTCGTACTCGACCGGCGCCAACGACAGCGAGAGCGAGATCTTCCGCTTCACCTCCTCGGGGTCGAAGTCGGTCGTCGTCGTGCCGTCCTCGACCCGCCCCAACCGGTTGACCGCCCCCGTGCACAGCAGGAGCGCCTCCGCCAGCGTCGTCTTGCCCGCCCCTCCGTGGCCCACGAGGGCGACGTTGCGGATCTTCTCGGGCGGGAAGGGCTTCATGGGCCTCGCATCCTGTCGATCGGCTCGGGGGTCCGGTCAGCGTAGCCAGGCCCGGTGGTACCTTGGAGGGGCGCCTCGGGGGGTCACGGGGGGGCGCTTTTCGACGCTTTTCGAGGAGTTGGTGGCTGGTGTTCGACGGGCGGTTCCGCGAGCAGTTGGAGAAGGGCATGAAGCCCGTCGGCTCCAACCTCGGACGCACCGGCATCACCGCCGATCAGCTCACCTGCCTGGGCCTCGCCTTCTCGGTGGCCACCGCCGTCGCCGTCGCCGGTGGGCGGCTGCTCCTCGGTGTCGTGCTCCTGGCCCTCTCGGCCATCCCCGACATGCTCGATGGCGCGGTGGCCAAGGCCTCCGGTACCGCCTCCAAGCGTGGCGCCTTCTTCGATTCCGTCGTCGACCGTGTGTCCGATGCGCTGGTGCTCGGCGGCATCGCCTGGTACCTGGGCTCCGTCGACGGTGGCCACGCCCCGGTGCTGGCCATGGCCGTGCTCGCCGCCTCGCTGCTCGTGTCCTATGAGCGGGCCCGCGCCGAGTCCCTCGGCTACACCGCGCGCGGCGGGCTGATGGAGCGGGCCGAGCGCATCGTGCTCATCGGCATCGGCCTCACGTTCTCCGTCGCCCTCGTCCCCGTGCTCTGGGTGATGCTCGTCCTCACGCTCGTCACCGCCGGGCAGCGCTTCGCCAAGGTGTGGCGACAGGCGTCGGCCGAGCTCGTGCGCCCGCCCCGGCCCGAGAGCAGGTGGCGCCTCCGCCCCCAGGCCCGGCGCCAGCAGTCCCCGACGCGTAGCCGCCACCGCCGTCAGGGCGCCGGCTGGGCCCGCCGGGCCCGCACCCGCCCCTGACCGGGCTCCGCCACGCCAGGCGGCTGGCTCCCCTCTACGCGTACCGCGCCGCGTCCGGCCTGGCCCGCTCACTCCCCGCCCCCGTCGCCGATCGCGTCGCAGTCGCCGCCGGGCGGGCCATGGGCCGATTGCTGGCCGGGCGCCGGGTCATGGTCGGTCGTCACCTCCAGCGCATTCACGGCCCGTCACTCACCGGTGATGCCCTGGACCGGGAGGTGCGCCGCACCTTCGACTCCTACGCCCGCTACTGGCTCGAGTCGTTCCGCCTTCCCGGCATGAGCCCCGATGCCCTCGCCGCCGCCATGACCTGTGAGGGGCTCGAGCACGTCACCGCCGCCGTCGACGCGGGTCGCGGCGTGATCGTCGCGCTGCCGCATCTCGGCGGATGGGACTTCGGCGGAGCCTGGCTCGCGTCGGTCGGCTACCCGGCCACGGTCGTGGTCGAGGCCCTCGAGCCACCCGAGCTACTGGAGTGGTTCGCTCGATTCCGCCAGTCGCTGGGGCTCACCGTCGTGCCGCTCGACCAGGCCGCCGGGACGATCGTGCTGCGGACGCTGCGCGCCGGCGGCATCGTCGGCCTCGTGTGCGAGCGTGACATCGCCGGCAATGGCATCGAGGTGGACCTGCTCGGGGAGCGCACCACCATGCCCGCCGGCCCCGCCACCCTTGCCCTGCGCACGGGCGCCGCCATCGTGCCCGCCGCGGTGTACTTCACCGACGGCGGCGGGCACCGTGGCGTCATCCGCCCACCGCTCGAGGTGGAACGGCGCGGCACCCTTCGCGAGGACGTGGCGCGCATCACCCAGGCTCTCGCCGGCGAGATGGAGTCCTTCATCCGCGCCGCTCCCGAGCAGTGGCACCTCTTGCAGCCGAACTGGCCCAGCGACCACGAGTTCCTGCGGAACCACGCCCGCTAACGTCGCTCCGTGCGCGTCGGCCTGGTCTGCCCCTACAGCCTGACGCCGCCCGGTGGGGTCCAGGCCCAGGTCCTGGGGCTGGCCCGCTCGCTGCGGGCCCTCGGCCACGACACGCGCGTGCTGGCCCCGTGCGACGGCCCTCCGCCTGACGCCGGCGTCACCCCACTCGGACGTTCCATCCCGTTCGCGACCAACGGCTCGGTCGCCCCCCTGGCGCCCGATCCCGCCTGCGCGCGGCGCACGATCCGGGCCCTGCGTGAAGAGCGCTTCGACGTCCTGCACCTCCACGAGCCGCTCGTGCCCGGCCCCACCCTGACCACTCTCATGGTCGCCGATGTCCCGACCATCGGGACGTTCCACCGCGCCGGCGAGAGCCTGGCCTACAAGGCGCTGCGCCCCATCGCCCGCCGCATCGCCAACCGGCTGACGATGCGCGTCGCAGTGTCGGAGGATGCCCGTGACACCGCGTTCGACGCCGTGGGCGGGGAGTACGCGGTGCTGTTCAACGGCATCGAGATCGAGCGCTACGCCAAGGCCACGCCGACGCCGACCGACGGCCCCACCATCCTGTTCGTCGGACGGCACGAGCAGCGCAAGGGCCTCGGCGTGCTCCTCGCCGCGCTGCCGCACCTCCCCGCCGACGTCCGGCTGTGGGTGGCCGGCGACGGGCCCCAGACCGCCGATCTGCGGGCCGCCACCGCGGATGACCGGGTGGAGTGGCTGGGCCGGATCTCGGAGGAGGAGAAGGAGTCGCGGCTGCGCGGCGCCCACGTGTTCTGTGCCCCGTCACTGCACGGCGAGTCCTTCGGGGTGATCCTGCTCGAGGCCATGGCCGCGGGGACCGCCATCGTGGCCAGTGATCTGCCCGGCTACCGGAAGGTCGCCCGTGGTGACGACGACGCGGGTGGTAACGGCGAGGCGCTCCTCGTGGCGCCCGGCGACTCCTCCGCGCTCGCTGCCGCGCTCGGGCGCGCCCTGGACGAGGCCTCGCTGGCGGCCCGCCTCGCGGCCGCGGGCGAGACCAGGGCCGGGTCGTTCTCCATGGACGCGTTGGCCGAGCGTTATGTCCGGCTCTACGCCGAGGCGGTCGGCGCCCGCCAGTAGAAGTAGCGGTAGGCGGCGTCGAAGCCGACCGACGCGTACAGCCGGCGGGCAGCCTCGTTGTCGGCCGCGACCTGGAGATAGGCGCGGTTGGCGCCCTCGCGCACGCCCCAGGCCGCCAGTGCCGACAGGATCTGGCGGGCGCTTCCCTGCTGGCGGTGCGATGGCACCGTCGCCATGTTGTGGATGCCGAGCCACCCGCGGTCGAGCGCGCCGCGGCCGACCGAGACGATGGCGCCGTCCACCTCCAGCAGGGCGAACACCGTGGGGATCTCCGACCTCGTCAGGATGCTCCGCGCCGTCCCACCCTCCGAGGCGGTGGCCTGGTGGATGTCGCGCCACACGTCGACCCATCCCTCGTCGAGATTCTCGCGGAGCAGGACCCGGCCGGGAGGCGCCCCGGCCAGGTCGTCGAGCCGGGCCACCTGCACCTCGGTCGGCGAGAACTGCTCGTAGCCCCGCTCCTCCAGCACGTCATCGAGGCCGGCCGGCTCCGAGGCCGGGCTCACCTGGAAGATGGCGGTCCCGCCGCGGGCCCCGTAGAACGCCTCGACGGCATCGAGCCGGTCCTGGAGGCCGATGTGGCCGAGCGCGGCCCGGGGCCACACCGAGTTGCCCCGCCGGGTCAGGCCGTCGGACCAGCGCAGCTGCCACCCGTCGAGCTCGACCACCTCGACCGCCGGCCACGCCCGCGCCCCCCGCTCGTCCAACGCCCTGATCTGCTCGACATCCATCGAAAGAGAGTCTGACCCGACCCGGTGCGAAGCATCGGAGCCGATGGGGTCGGCGTCCACATCGGGAGTGGCGGGCGGTGCGGAGCACCGGGTGCCCGCCACCATGAACACGGACAGCAAGAAGGGCTCCCTCTCGGGAGCCCTTCTTGGCTGTGTGTGCGGTTGGCGCCTGGCGGGGTTCGCCTCCCGCGTGCTGGGAGCTGGGGACTACTTGGTGGAGCGGATCGCCACCGGGCTGAAGCGGCGGATGCCGAGGCCGAGGGCGCCGAGCACCAGGGCGAGGGCGGCCATGAGGCCGTTCCCACCGGTGCGGGGCAGCTCGGTGAACGGAGCCGGGCTTCCCACCGAGGAGGCGGTGAAGTCGGAGGCCGAGGCGATCTCGGCGACCTTGATCGAGGCGCCCTTGGCCAGCAGGCCGGTGACGGCACCCAGGGTGCCCTCGAGGCTGGCCATGCCGGTCGGCAGGCCGGGCACCGTGCCACCCAGGCCGGTGATGACATCACCGGCGCCGGTCAGGCTCTTGACGGTGTCCACGATGGCGCCGAGGGCGGCCGGGGGCACGATGTTGGCGGTCAGGCCCGTGATGCCGGCCCGGCTGCGGGTGTAGCCGTTGCCACTGGTCACGCTCTTGACCTGGTCGAGGACCGAGACCGACACCAGGTTGGCGAGGTCGGGGCTGATGGCGCCGAGGGTCGAGCCCAGGGTGCCGTTGACCGTGGAGACCAGGCCGTTGATCTGGGAGGCGGGGGCGAGGAGGTCCATGCCCGGCACCTTGATGTTGCCGACGCTGACGTCACCCAGGCGGGCGGTGATGGTCGCCGCCGAGCCCTTGACCGTGTCGACGGCCTTGGTGGCCACCGAGATGTCGAGGCCGGCCAGCTTCAGCAGGCTGAGGTCGCTCAGGGTGGAGATGACGGTGGCGAGGGTGTCGGACAGCGTCTTCTGCAGCGAGTCGACCGTGGCGTTCACCTGGGCCACGGGGGCGCCGGCGACGGGCACAGGCAGGTCCAGGGTGTTGAGCAGCGAGCCGACGGTGCTGTCGACGGTGCCGGTCACGCTCTGGCTCTGGGTGTCGATGGTGCTCTGCACCGAGTCGATGGCGGTGTTCAGCGTGGCGGCGAAGGTGGCCAGGCTGACGTTGTTGGACACGCCGGGAACGGGCACGCCGAGGCTCTTCAGCATGTTGCTGAGGGTGCTGATCGGCAGGTCGCTGATCGGCAGGTTGATGCCGTCGAGCAGCTGGCCGAGGTTCAGGACCTCGATGGCGCCGACCTTGACGCCACGGGCGCCGTCGGCCACGCCACCGGTCGCACCGGTGCCGAGCTTGGAGGAGAGCTCGGAGACCGACAGGAGGCCGGCGGCGAGCTTGAGGTCCTTCAGGACGGCGTCGATGCTGGCGCGGGAGGCGTCAGCGCCGGCGACCGAGCGGAGCGCAGCGTCGAGGGTGCCGGTGGCGACCGTGCCCGGGAGGGCGATGCCCTGGATGCCCTGGGTCAGGTCGACGCCGGTCACGGCGGCGTTGGGGTTGGCGCCGGGGGAGCGGGCCTCGAGCGGGGTGGCCGGAACGGTGACGTTCAGGGCCGGGAGCACCGCGGACTTGAGGCTGAGGGCCGTCAGGCGGCTGAACGCCTCGGGCGCCGAGACCTGCGGGTCGATGGTGGAACGCGCGTCGTCGCCCAGCACCCGGAGGCTGAGCAGATCGCCGATGGTGGCGTTGAGTACGGAGGTCGAAGCCTGGGTGGTGCCCACGCCTTTGACGGGATCGACGGCCCCGGCGACGCCGGCACTCCCGACCACGCTGATGAGGCCGAGGGCGGTCCCTGCGGCGATGACACGACGGACGTTCTTCATTGGGATCCCCCAGGGAGAGTCGAATGGGCTTCTGGAGCACTTTGCCGGTCATGCCTCACCCGCACCATGGCCCCAGGGGGTCATTTGCCATGGCCCGAAGTGACTAGTCACCAGGCCGCGAACCGCCGGGTTCCGGGGCAAACCGACCCCTATGATGGGTGGCCTCGCAACGAATGAGGGGGTGTGACGTGGGCATCTGGATCGCCATCGGGATCGTCGTGCTGGTCGTGCTGTTCGTCATCGCCACCTACAACGGCCTCGTCAGCCGACGGAACCGGATCGAGAACGCCTGGTCCCAGATCGACGTGCAGCTCCAGCGCCGGTACGACCTCATCCCCAACCTGGTCGAGACGGTGAAGGGCTACGCCACCCACGAGAAGGGCACCTTCGAGGCTGTCACCCAGGCCAGGGCCAACGCCCTCAACGCCCAGGGCCCGGCCCAGCAGGCCCAGGCCGAGAACGTGCTCTCCGGCGCCCTCAAGTCGCTCTTCGCGGTGTCCGAGGCGTACCCCGACCTGAAGGCCAACGCCAACTTCCTCGAGCTGCAGGAGGAGCT
>DATLDH010000153.1:0-21777 GCA_035526015.1 Acidimicrobiales bacterium | reverse complement strand
GAGACGGTCCGCTGGGTGATATTCCGTGGAGACAAGCCGGCCTGACTCAGTCCGCCGGCGCCACCTCGACGGAGCCGACGCCCTCGACAGCCGTGGCGCGAGTGAGCGCGGCGCGGGCCTGGGTGACGAGCTCGTCCACGGTGAGGGCGTGCATCGGGTAGGTCGCCACTCCGGCGGCGAGACGCTCGATCCGTGTGCCGGTGCGGGCCAGCCCTTCGCGGATGCGCTCGGCGGCCTGGACGCCGCCCTCCTCAGGGGTGTCGTCGAGGACGATGGCGAAGGTCGACGGACCGACTCGGCAGGCCATGTCCGATTCACGCAGTGTCTGGCGGAGGATCTCGACGAACACCTCCACGGTCGGGCCGGTACGTCGACGGCGACCGTCGAGCACCAGCTCGAGCAACACCACGCTCATGGGGTTGAGATTTCGCCGCGCCACGGCGACGCGGCTCTCCAGGCCGAGACGGAAGAAGGCGTCGTCAGGGAGCCCGGTCTCGGAGTCTCGCAGTGTCGTCTCCAGCGACATGAGGCGTTCCTGGTCGGCGAGGGCCGCCTCGGCTTCGTGGAGCTGGCCGAGCAGGGAGAGTGCCGCGGCGCAGGCCACGAGGGCGGCGGCCCCGGCCAGCACCCCGAGCAGCAGGTTGGAGAAGACGCCACCGGCGATGCCCAAAGCCAGCCCGATCAGACCGGCGAGCAGACCGGGCCAGGCCCGGCGGTCCATGTCGCCGATGCCGGACTTCACGTCGCGCTCCGGTGGGCGGCGGCCAGTCCGGCCAGGTCGTCCATGATGCGGACGAGCTCGAAGTCCTTGGGCGTGTAGACGGCGGTCACGCCAGCGGCCAGCAGCCTGGCCTGATCGCCCTCGGGGATGATGCCGCCGGCGACGACCGGCGCGTCGACGCCGGAGTCGCGCAGTCGGCGCACGACCTCGGGCACCAGCTCGAGGTGACTGCCGGAGAGGATCGAGAGCCCGACGACGTCCACATCCTCTTCGACGGCGGTGGCGGCGATCTGTGACGGGGTCTGACGAATGCCCTGGTAGATCACCTCGAAGCCGGCGTCGCGGGCGGCGACGGCGATCTGCTCGGCGCCGTTGGAATGCCCGTCGAGCCCGGGCTTGGCCACCAGCAGGCGCGGCGGCCCGCCAGGTAGGGCGCGGTTGCGGGCCGCCACCTCGGCCAGTTGGGTGCCGCGCTGGCCGACACCGCCACTCACGCCGGTAGGGGCCCGGTACTCGCCGAAGGCCTCGCGCAGCACGCCGGCCCACTCACCGGTGGTGCCACCGGCGTGGGCCAGCGCGATCGTCGCCGGCATCACGTTCTCGTCGCTGGCGGCCACGCGCCTCAGCTCGTCGATGGCCTTGGCCACGAGGTCGGCGTCGCGCCGCTCCCGCCACGCCGCCACATCGGCGGCCATGGCCGCTTCCACCTCGGGGTCGACGCGCAGGATGCTGTCGGCGCCGCCGAGCGGCGACGGCTCGGTCTCGGTGAAGCAGTTGACGCCGACGACCTTCAGGTCGCCGGTCTCGATGCGGCTCGTCCGCTCGGCCTGGCTGCGGACCAGTCGCGACTTGACCTCGTCGATGCACTCGAAGATGCCCCCCCGGCCGAGGACGTCGTCGAGCTCGGCCATCGAGGACTCCTCGAGCTCGGCGGTGAGCTTCTCGACGACGTGCGAGCCGTCGAGGAGGTCGTCGTGTTCGAGGAGGTCGGTCTCGAAGGCAAGGATCTGCTGCATCCGCAGCGCCCATTGCTGGTCCCACGGCCGCGGGAGTCCGTGGGCCTCGTTCCAGGCCGGCAGCTGGATCGACCGAGACCGCGCCGCCTTCGACAGCGTCACCCCGAGCATCTCGAGCACGATTCGCGGCACGTTGTTCTCCGGCTGGCTCTCGGTGAGGCCGAGGGAGTTGACCTGCACGGCGTACCGGAGGCGGCGCAGCTTCGGGTCCTGCACGCCGTAGCGGTCGCGACAGATGCGATCCCACAGGCGCGTGAAGGCGCGCATCTTGCACGTCTCTTCCACGAACCGGATGCCCGAGTTGACGAAGAACGAGATGCGTCCGACGACGGCGGGCAGCTCGTCGGCGGAGACCTGGCCCGAGTCGCGGACGGCGTCGAGCACGCCAACCGCGGTGGCCAGGGCGTAGGCGACCTCCTGCACCGGCGTGGCGCCCGCCTCCTGCAGGTGGTAGCTGCACACGTTGATCGGGTTCCACCGCGGGATGTGCCGCACGGTGTGGGCGATCATGTCGACGGTGAGCCGACGGCTGGCGGCGGGGGGGAAGATGTAGGTGCCCCGGGCCAGGAACTCCTTGACGATGTCGTTCTGGGTGGTGCCCTGCAGCGCGGCCGGGTCGATGCCCCGTTCTTCGGCGTTGGCGATGTACAGCCCGAGGAGCCACGCCGCAGTGGCGTTGATCGTCATCGACGTCGTCATCTCGTCGATGGGGAGGTCGGCCATGAGCGTGGCCATGTGCCCGAGGTGGGCGACGGGCACCCCTACCTTGCCGACCTCGCCGGCCGCCTCGGGCGCGTCGGGGTCGTAGCCGATCTGGGTGGGCAGGTCGAAGGCGACGGAGAGGCCGGTCTGCCCTTTGGCCAGGTTCGTGCGGTACAGACGGTTGGACGCCTCGGGCGTCGAATGCCCGGAGTAGGTCCGCATGACCCAGGGACGATCGGCCATGGCGTCAGGCTACTTGCGGTAGTCGAAGAACCCTTCGCCCGACTTGCGGCCGAGCTGGCCGGCGCTCACCATCCGCCGCAGCCGGGGCACCGCCGCGTAGTTCTGGTCGCGGTGCTCGTCGTAGAGCGCGTCGAGGATGGCGAGGCTGGTGTCGAGACCCACGAGGTCGAGGAGGGCGAGCGGGCCCATCGGGAAGTTGCAGCCGCCCTTCATGGCGGTGTCGATGTCGTCACGCGAGGCGACGCCGTTCTCGAGCAGGCGGACGGCGTTGTTGAGGTACGGGAAGAGCAGCGCGTTGACGATGAACCCGGCCTGGTCCTTCACCTCGACCGGTGACTTTCCGCACGCTTCGGCGAAGGCGCGGGCGGCGGCCACGGTCTCGTCGCTGGCGGTCAGCGGGCGGACGATCTCGACCAGGCTCATCATGGGTGCCGGGTTGAAGAAGTGGATGCCGCACACCTGCGCCGGGCGGCTCGTCTCCATGGCCAGGTCGATGACCGGCAGGGTCGAGGTGTTCGTCGCGAGGATGGCGTGTTCACCGGTGACCCGGTCGAGATCACCGAACAGGCTCTTCTTGGCCTCGAGGTCCTCGACGATCGACTCGATGACGAGATCGCATCCCGACAGCTCGTCGAGGTCGGACGTGGCTGTCACCCGGCTCAGCGTGGCGGTGCGGTCGTCGTCGCTGAGCTTGCCCTTGTCGACCTGCTTGGCCAGCGACGCCTCCAACCCCGACAGCATGGCGTCGGCCGTCTCCTGCCGCCGCGACCGCAGCACGACCTCGAACCCGTTGCGCGCCGCGACCTCGGCCACGCCCGAGCCCATGATCCCCGACCCGACGACACCCACCCGCTTGATGGTCATGGGGCAGGTTACCGACCGGTAGATCGCGTCGGTCAAGTGCGCCTACGGTGCGGTCATGAGCGGACCGCTGGCGCTGGTGGGCGGGCAGGCGTGGTCGGACGGGTGTGAGTTCGACAAGGACCTGCTCGCCGCCAGTGGGGCGACCGAGGTCGTCGTGCTCCCGACCGCCGCCGCCTACGAGTCGCCCGCCACCCGTGTGGCCGCGGCCGAGACGTGGTTCTCCGGGCTCGGGGCCGAGGTCCGGTCGCTGTCCGTGCTGGCCCGGCCCGACGCCTTCGAGCAGGAGCATGTCGACGCCATCGCCGCGGCGAGGTTCGTCTATCTCAGCGGCGGGTCGCCATTGCACCTGCGCTCGGTGCTGAAGGAGACGCCGGCGTGGGAGGCGCTGTGCCAGGCCTGGGAGTCAGGCGCCGTCATCGCCGGGTCGTCGGCCGGGGCCATGGTGCTCACCGATCCGATGGTCGACCCGCGTGGCGGTGCGTTCACCCTCGGGCTCGGCCTGCTGCCCCAGCTGGCACTGATCTGCCACTACGAGGACTGGTCGGTGGACAAGGCCCACCGCACGATCTCCCTGGCGCCCAAGGGGATGCCGGTGCTCGGCGTGCCGAACCGCACCGCCGCCATCCGCGACGGCGAAGGCGGGTGGCGCGTGGCCGGCGCCGGGCAGGTCAAGGTCTTCGTCGACGGCGCCGAGGCGTCCCTCGACGTGCTGCCCTGAACCTCAGTCGGACTCGGTGATCGTCACCGAGGTGATGGTCACCTTCTCCTTCGGCGTGCCGGCGCCAGGGCTGCCGATCTTGTCGATGGCGGCCACGACATCGAGGCCCTTCACGACCTTGCCGAACAGCGAGTAGGCGGGCGGCAGCCGTACGCCGTCGGGCCCGCTGATGACGAAGAACTGGCTGCCGTTGGTGTTCGGTCCGGCATTCGCCATGGCCAGCGACCCGACCTCGTAGCGGCCAGGCGCCGGGAGCTCGTCGGCGAACTTGTAGCCGGGTCCGCCGGTGCCGGTGCCCTGCGGATCGCCGCCCTGCAGGACGAAGCCCGGGATGATCCGATGGAAGATCACGCCGTCGTAGTAGTGGTACCTCGCCAGCACGACGAAGTTGTTCACCGTGTTGGGCGCGGCGACCGGGTCGAGGGCGATGGTCATCGTCCCGTGCGAGGTCACCATCTCCGCCGTGTACCGCTTGGCGGGGTCGATGCACATCGGCGGCGGGCCGTCGAAGCGTTGCTGCTTGGGACTGGAACCGTCCGCAGCCGGGCACTCAGTGGGCATCAATGCTCCTCGATCGTGACCTTGATCATCTTGTGCAGCGTCTTGGGCTTGCCCTCCGGGGTGCCGTCGGCCTCGATCTTCTTCACGACGTCCATCCCCTCGGTGACCTTGCCGAACAGCGAGTAGCTCGGCGGCAGTGACTCGCCCTGGGGGCCGGTCACGACGAAGAACTGACTGCCATTGGTGTTCGGGCCGGAATTGGCCATGGCCAAGGAACCGATCTCGTACTCGCCGGCCTTGGGCAGCTCGTCGTCGAACTGGTACCCGGGCCCGCCGGTGCCGGTGCCCTCGGGATCGCCCCCCTGGACGACGAAGCCCGGGATCACCCGGTGGAACACGATCCCTTCGAAGTACCGGTAGCGGGCAAGGAACACGAAGTTGTTCACGGTGGCCGGCGCCCGCTTGCGGTCGAGCTCGACGGTGAAGCTGCCCACGTCGGTCTCGACCTTCGCCCGGTACTGCTTGGCGTCGTCCAGGCAGTCGCGTGGCACACCGTCGAAGGCCGTCATGCGCTCGGGCGCGCCGGCGGCGGGCGGGCACGGGGTCGTGCCGGCCTTCGGCTTCGTCGCCGTGGTCGAGGGGCCGCCCTTCTCCGTCGTCGACGTCGAGCCGAACGTGTCGAGCTTCTTGCCGCCGGCGTCGTCCTTCTGGAACGTGGTGATCAGCGCCACGGCGGCGACGAACAGGACCACGAAGATGCCGGCGCGGATGTAGGTGCGGCGACGCCGCGCCGCCAGCTGGGCGGCCCGTTCGGCCTCCTGCCTGGCCTGGCGGCCTTCACGTTTCCTCGCTCGCTTGTCACTGGGCACGGTGGGCAAACCTAGTCGGCGGCCGCGAACGGCCCGGTAGGGTCGGACGCCATGTCGTTGGTCGTGCAGAAGTTCGGGGGCACCTCGGTGGCCGACGCCGACCGCATCCGTGCCGTCGCCGACCATGTGGCCCGCACCCGTCGTCACGGCAGCCAGGTCGTGGTCGTGGTGAGCGCCATGGGCAAGGAGACCGACGAACTCCTCCACCTCGCCAGCCAGGTGTCGACCACGCGGCCGGGGCGGGAGATGGACATGCTCGTCACCGCCGGTGAGCGCAAGGCGACGGCGCTGGTCGTGATGGCCCTGGCCGACCTCGGTTGCCCTGCCGCGTCCTTCACCGGCAGCCAGGCCGGCTTCATCACCGACACGACCCATCGGAACGCCAAGATCCTCGAGGTCCGCGCCGACCGCCTGCGCGAGGCCCTGGCCAACGGCCGGGTGCCGGTGGTCGGTGGCGCCCAGGGCGTGTCGACGGAGCGCGACGTCACCTTCCTGGGGCGGGGCGGCTCGGACACGACGGCGGTCGCCCTGGCCCACGCACTGGAGGCCGACAGCTGCGAGCTCTACACCGATGTGCCGGGTGTCTTCACCGCCGATCCGCGCATCGTGCCGAACGCGCGCCGCCTGGCGGCGCTGTCGTTCGACGAGATGCTGGAGATGTCGGCGACGGGCTGCCCCAAGCCGGAGATGCGATCGGTGGAGTTCGCCCGGACCCACCGCGTGCCGCTGCACGTGCGATCGAGCTTCACCTGGGAGCCGGGCACCTGGGTCAAGGAGGAGGACGACACCATGGAGCAGGCGATCATCACCGCCGTCACCCACGACACGTCTGAGGCGAAGGTGACGGTCAACCGCGTCCCCGACGAGCCCGGCATCGCGGCGCGGCTCTTCCGTGCCCTCGCCGACCGGGGCGTCAACGTCGACATGATCGTGCAGAACGTGTCGCACGCCGGCACCACCGACATCTCCTTCACGGTGCCGAAGTCCGATGTCGACGCCGCTCTCGAGGTGGCCCGGGCGCTGACGCCGTCGATCGGCGCCGGTGACGTGGCCGCCGACGGCGACATCGCCCGCGTCTCACTGGTCGGCGCGGGCATGCGGACCCACCCCGGTGTGGCGGCCACCATGTTCGAGACCCTGGCCGCCGAGAGCGTCAACATCGACATGATCTCGACCTCTGCCATCCGCATCTCGTGCGTGGTGCGGGGCGAGACCATCGAACGGGCCGTCCAGGTGCTGCACGACGCCTTCGACCTCGGAAACCGCTCTTCCTGAGCCCCGTGGGGCCGTAGCATTGACGGTCATGCGCATCGGTGTGGTGGGGGCGACGGGTCAGGTCGGCGACGTCATGCGGACGGTGCTGGCCGACCGGAAGTTCCCCGCCGACGAGGTGCGGTTCTTCGCCAGCGCCCGCTCGGCCGGCCGCCGGCTTCCCTGGAGAGGTGGCGATGTCGAGGTCGAGGACGCTCACGCCGCCGACTACGCCGGGCTCGACATCGTGCTCATGTCGGCCACCGGTGGCGTGTCCAAAGAGCTGGCGCCGCGGATCGCGGCCGCCGGCGCGATCGTCATCGACAACTCCTCGGCTTGGCGGATGGACCCCGACGTCCCGCTCGTCGTTCCCGAGGTGAACGCCGCCGCGCTGGCGTCGATCCCCAAGGGCATCGTGGCCAACCCCAACTGCACGACCATGGTCGCCATGCCGGTACTCAAGCCCCTGCACGACGAGGCCGGGCTGCGGAGAATCGTCGTGTCGACCTACCAGGCGGTCTCCGGCTTCGGCGTGAGGGGCGTGGCCGAGCTCGACGAGCAGGTCCGTAAGGTGGCCGAGCGCGCCGCCGAGCTGGCGTTGGCCGGCGATGCGGTCGAGTTCCCCGCCGCGTCGGTCTTCGCCCGCACCATCGCGTTCAACGTCGTGCCACTGGCCGGCTCCCTCGTCGACGACGAGACCGACGAGGAGCACAAGTTCCGCGACGAGAGCCGCAAGATCCTCGCCATTCCCGACCTTCCGGTGTCGTGCACCTGCGTGCGCGTGCCGGTCTTCGCCGGCCACTCGCTGTCGCTCAACGTCGAGTTCGCCCGACCGCTGTCGCCGGCTCGGGCCACCGAGCTGCTGGCGGGAGCGCCTGGCGTCGAGCTCACCGACATCCCCACTCCGCTCCAGGCTGCCGGCGCCGACCTCTGCTTCGTGGGGCGCATCCGGCGGGATCCCGGCGCAGAGCACGGTCTCGCCCTGTTCGTGTCGGGCGACAATCTCCGCAAGGGCGCCGCCCTCAACGCCGTCCAGATCGCCGAAGCCCTGCTGGCGCGTTAGCCCCTCAGCCGCACCTGCACGGTCTGGCGCCGCACTTCGGGCAACCGTCGGCGTAACGCGCCGCGGCGTCCTCCAGCGGAACGCCGAGCTGGTGGGCCAGCGAAGCCAGCCAGGCCAGGACGTCGCCCAGCTCCTCGCGCTGCTGATCGACACTGCCCTTGCGCGCGGCGCGTGCGAGCTCGCCCACCTCCTCGGCCAGCCAGGCCACCGTGGCCGGGACGCCGCGCTCCCGGTCGCGCTCGCCGTAGGTCTGCGCCATCAGCCGCTCGAGGTCGGCCAGGTGCATCAGGCAGCAGCGATCGACAGGCTCGCGATCTTGCCGTCGCGGTGAAAGGAGATCCGGGCCTTCTTCCCACCCCTCCCGAACTGCAGCGGGACGTCGAAGAAGAGGATGTCCTTCTTGGTCTGTGCCGTTGCGGGGCGGACCCGCTTGGGCTCGCCCCGGGTCTGGTACGCCCCCTCGTCGTCGACGACGTCGTTCCAGGTGTCCTCGAGCCGCTTCTCGCTGATCAGGTCCCGGAGGTCGTCGTCGAACTCCTCGCGGACGTCGTCCCACTCGTGGTCGGCGAGCTTGTCGATCATCTCGCCCGCCTTGGTCTCGAGGTTGCCGGGCACCTCGTCCTTGTAGGTGCACGAAGCTCCGACGACCAACCCGACGACGACCAACACCGCGATCCCCAGTCTGCGCATGGGCGGCAACCTAGTGGCGCGGACCGTCCGCAGGTCGGGTTCGGGCACTACCGTCCGGCCGTGGCCACTGAGCGACGGGTGGCGCCGTTCGTGGGTCGGCTCGACGAGCTGGAGATCCTCGACCGCGCCCTCCATCAGGCGATCGACGGCGTGCCGCGCATCGTGCTCGTCGGCGGCGACGCGGGCGTGGGCAAGACGAGGCTCGCCGACGAGCTCCTCGGCCGTGCCGCCCGGCTCGGTGCAACCGTGCTCGCCGGGGCGTGCCACGAGGACCTCGCCGTCCCCTACCTGCCGATCGCCGGGGCCCTGCGGCCGCTCGCGTCCGGGCCGATCGATCCGTCGGACCGCAGTGCGATCGCCCGGCTGCTCGACCCGGGGTCGGCGCCGACCTCCGAACCCGACCCCGCCTCCGGCGACCGCGACCGGCTCGCGCTCTTCCTCGCTGTCGACCGGGCACTGCTGGCGGCGGCCCGCTCCGGCCCGGTCGCCCTCGCCGTCGACGACCTCCACTGGGCCGACGACGCGTCGCTCGACCTTCTCGCTCATCTGCTGACGACGGTGAGCCACGAGGCCACGTTCGACGGTCTCCCGCTGCTCGTGGTGGCGACCCATCGGCCGGCCGAGCCCGGTACCCGTGTCGCCCGGAGCATCGAGCGGTTCCAGCGTGAGCCCGGCGCCGTGAGCCTGACGCTGAGCGGCCTCGGTGAGCTCGAGGTGAACGAGCTGGTCGCCGCGCTCGCGCCGGCCCGGCCGTCGCGTCGGTTGCTCCACGAGATCGTCGAGGCGACGGATGGGAACCCACTGCTCGTCGAGGGCGTCGTCGCCGGTCTCCTCCGTGAGGGCGCCCATGTCGACAACGACGAGCTCATGCCTGGGCCAGTCGGTCTGGCCACGGGCGGCGCCTCGCTCCTCGACGCCGAGATCCGGGCGCGGCTCGACGAGCTCAGCGAGCGGTGTAGGGAGCTGCTGACGGTCGCCGCGTTCCTCGGCGACGGTGGCACGGTGGCCGAGCTGACGAGTGCGATCGCCGCCGATGGCACCGACGGCATCGCCGACGACCTCGACGAGGCCGTCGAGGCGCGGCTGCTCGAGGACGACGGCCAGCACTACCGCTTCGCCCACCCCCAGGTGCGGCAGGTCCTCTACCACGGGCCCCGGCCTCGGCAGCGGGCCGCCCTCCACCTGCGCATCGCCGATGCCCTCGAGTCGCTCTACGGCGAGCGCGCCGAGGCCCACGCCCTGCCCATCGCTCACCACCTCTCCCGCGCGGGAACGTCGGCGGCCTCCGACCGACTGGTTCACTGGAACCGCCTGGCCGGCGACCAGGCCTGGGCCATGACGGCCTGGGCCCAGGCCGGACGCTGCTACGACATCGCCGTCTCCTCGCTCGGCCTTCCGGGCCCCGATCGATGGGAGGAGGTCGCCGATCTGCACCTGGCCGCCGGGTGGGCCGACTTCCACAACTTCGACCTGACGTCGGCGACAGGTCACCTCCGAGGCGTGGTCGACCTGGCGCGCGGGCACGATGACATGGCCCGATGGGGCGAGGCGCTCCAACCGCTCATCCGCATCCAGATCGGCCACGCCGCGAGCGATGTCGCGACGCTCGTCGCCGAGGCCGAGGAGTTCCTCGCCGCCGCCGGCGACCGGCGGCCCGACCTGCGGGCCCTCGTGCTCGCCCTGCTGGCCGAGGCCCAGTTCCGTGGGGCCGACCTTGACGCCGGACGTGCCTATGTCGAGGCGGCCCGGCTGACCCTGCTCGACGTCGAGGACGCGTGGGTCTCCTCGCTGGTCGAGTTCGCCGCCGGCCTGGTCGCGTTGGCGGGCCTCGACCTGGTCGAGGCACGGAGAGCGTTTGCCGAGAGCGACCGCCAGGCTGAGCGTTCCGAGGATGTGTGGAGGCAGCGGACGGCACTGGGACGGCTCCCCGTCATCAGTTGGATGTCAGGTGACGTGCCGGCCGCCGTCGAGGAGGCGGCCGCGGCCCGAGCCCACAACGAGCGGTGGAACCTCCGCGGCGAGCTCACGCTGTCGGCCGCAGTGCAGGCGGGCGTCGGCGTCGCGCAGGCTCGCTTTGCCGACGTCGAGCGGGCCGGCGCCGAGGCCGCGCTGCTCTACCGGCGCACCGGCTACGTGTGGGCTCCGCCGATCGCGCTCCCGGCTCTGGCCGCGGCCCGCGCCGCAAGGGGCGACCGGGACGGTGCGCTCGAGGCGGTCGACCTGCTCGACGAGGTCGGGGGCCGCGGCACCCAGCGGTACCGCCAGCTCATCGAGTGCTGGAGCGGCGATGTCGAGACGGTGCGGGCCATGGTGGAGGCCCGACCCTGGCCGCCTCCCCCGACCATGCCGAACATCCTGTCGGCCGATGCCGCCACCGTGCGGGTCGAGGTGGCGGCCGCCATCGGCGACCGGGCCATGGCCGCGGCTTCCCGCCCGGCACTGGAGAGGCTCTTCGCCGGCGGGGTGGTGTGGACGACCGGCTGGCCCCTGCTCGTTCCTCGGTTGCTCGGCGTCGTGGCGTCGATGGACGGCGACCTCGGTGACGCCATCCGATGGTTCGAGACGGCTCGGGCCCAGGCGGCCCTCTCCGATGCCCCCGGCGAGCGGGCGCGCATCGACCTCGACCACGCCGGCGCCCTCCTGGCGTCGCCGACACCCGATCTGGTCGCCGCCCATGAGCTGCTCGAGCGGGCGGCGGCCGAGTTCGACCGCCTCGGCATGCTGCCCTTCCTGGTGCGGGCCCGCGTCCTCGATGGCCATCGACAGGACGCGGGCGCGACACGGGCTGGGCAGATGCGGGTGATCCTCTACACCGACATCGTCGACTCGACCGAGCTCAACGTCCGCGCCGGCGACCAGGCGTACCTGGCGCTCCTCCGGGAGCACAACCGCATCGTCCGTGACCGGCTCCGGCGCCACGACGGCGTGGAGTTCAAGCACACCGGCGACGGTGTGTGCGCGTGGTTCGTCTCCGCCACTGCCGCCGTCGAGTGCGCTCTCGCCATCCGCGACGACCTCGACCGGTTCAGCGCCGTGCATCCCGAGCTCCCGCTCAGGGTCCGCATCGGGCTGGCCGCTGGCGAGCCGCTCGACGACGAGGGTGACCTGTTCGGCCTCACCGTGGTGGCGGCCGGCCGCATCTGCGGGGCTGCCGGCGCGGGTCGCGTGTTCGTCGCCGACGAGATCCCTCCGCTGGTTCGGGGCGGAGCCGTGCGGTTCTCCGAGGTCGGCGAGGTGGCGCTGAAGGGCTTCCCCGCACCGTTCCGGCTCCACGAGGCACTAACCCACGGCTGACGGGCGGTGGCGGTACATTCCGGGCGCGGCCGACGACGAGGAGCGCCCATGCCCGGCACCATGCCGTACAGCTTGGAGAAGGGCCCGTACCTGTCGGTCATGGAGGATTTCGCCTCCACGACCGACCACATGGTGCAGACCCTGCAGCAGATGCGCCAGGGCGTGCCGGTCAGTGACAACCCCGTCGTCGCCTCACCCAGCCTCGACGCCGGGCCCTACGACAAGAAGGCGCGCGTCCAGCATGTGAACGCCGACTGGTTCGGCATGCGGCAGCAGTCGTCGGGCGCATGGAGCGCGCAGCCGCCGTTCGACCCCCTCACGAATCCGACGACGGGTTTCTGGCTCCACTGGTACGGCGACGCCGAGGCCATCTTCCGCGCCACCATGATCCGCGGGATCGAGGTCGCCCTCGGGCTCGACCACGGCGAGGAGATCCCCTCCCGTCCGCGGCGAAGCTGGCCGATGCAGTTCCTCTGGAAGTGCCCGCAACCCTGGTACGAGGGTTGGGTGGCGTGGCAGCAGCACGGGAAGGGCGCCGACGGTGGGCAGGTGACCGTCCTCTTCGCCACGCCCGGCCACGGCGAGGGCATCCGCAACAGCCCGCTCCTTCCCGCCGGCGCCAAGGCTCAGCCGGGCTACGAGGTCGAGCCCGCCAGCTCGTCCGGCCGCAACGGGATGTGGGTCATCACCCACGCATATCAGGAGCCGCGGCTGACGCCGACGACGGTGCCCACCGGTATGGGCGCCTGGCCCACGGTGACCACCATCGGCAGCGCCTATCGCAGCCGCGGACCGGTCGTGTGCGTGGCCCCCGCCGAGGGCGAGGGCGGGGTGCTCCCCGACGGGCGCCCCTTCGAGGTGGCACCGTGATCGACCCGTTCGAGGCCGCCGCTCTCGTCCGCCGCGACGTCGAGCTGGCGCTGGTCGAGGCGTTCCCGGCCGACGACGACGGCGGTTTCCGGCTCGTCGACGTGGGCGGCAACGACGACCGTCCGCTGACCAACGAGACGGCGACCGTGGTGCCCTGGACGTGGAGCGGGGTGCACCGCGGCCGCACCGACCTCGTGCCCTATGCCCCGACGGAGCGACCGGTCACGGTCGAGGGCGTCACCGTGGTGACCGAGGGCGTCGAGGGCGAGCCGGAGTTCCGTCGGTTCGTGGACTGGTTGGGCGCCCTCGGCCAGATCGGTGTCTCGCTGACCGATCGGCCCGTCTTCGACGACCCGTCGGTGTTGGAGGGGCTCGAGGAGTCAGCCGACGGCTGAGTGAGCCAGTCCGCCCGTCACCTCGATGACGCGCGGCAGATGCACCGCCACGACACCGAGCTGATCGCGGATCTTGCGCCCCTCGATCTCGAGAGCGGCGTCGTACGGGAGGCCGGCACTCGCGGCAATCCAAATCCTCGACTCGAGCCCGAGCGCCAGCTCCAGGCTGGCGCCGCGAGTGCGCGCCGCGGCGATGCTCGCGTCGATCTCCTCGAGGGCGGCGTCGGTACGGCCGGCACCGGCCAGCGCCAGGGCGCGGACCCTGAGGAGCATGGGGACGAGCTCGCCACCGCCGCGCTCGTCAGCGGTGGCGAGGACCGCGGCGGCGAGATGCTCGGCCAGGCGGACGTCGCCGTCGCGCAGGGCGCACTCGGCCAGCCATGCGTCGACCTCGGCCTCCTTGGCGCGCAGCTCATGGTCGGTGAACGTCGCGCGTGCCTGCTCGAGGAGACGGCGCGCCGTGGCCGTGTCGTTGCGCCGTGTCGCGATCCGACCGAGGTGACGCGTGGCAAGGGCCACACCCAGGTCGAAGCCGACCGACCGCCACTCGGCGATCGCCTCGGTCAGGGTCGCCTCGGCCTCGTCGAGATGGCCCTGGTCGGCGAGCACCTCGGCGATGTTGCACGAGCCCACCCCGGCGTCGGTCGCATTGCCCACTCGCTGGTTGAGGTCGCGGGCCGACCGGTAGCGCTCCACCGCCCCAGTCCAGTCACCGCGGTAGTACGCGAGGGCGCCGAGGTTGTTGAGGAGGGCGGCGCGGTTCGGGAGGTCGCCGAGGGACTCGAAGATGGTGGCGGCACGCTCGCCGTGCACGGCGAGGTCGAGCCGGCCGGTGGCGAGATGGGCGGCGTCGAGCGCCATGCACGCCTCGGCGACGGCCCGCTGGTCGCCGGATGCCTCGGCCGTCTCGAGGGCCCGCGTCGCCCACCGCATGGCCTCGGCGACGCGTCCCTGCTGCAGCCGCATCCAGCCGTACGCGGCATAGAGATGGGCCCGCTCGGCGAGCTCCTCGGCGGCGCCCACGGTCGAGGCATCGAGGGTCCGCAGACCGCGGCCGAGCCAACGCACCGCGCTCGACACCCGGCTCTCCCGCTCGGCGATCCGCGCCTCGCGCATGCACAGCCGGGCCACGGCGAGCGGCGACGACGCCTGCAGCCGTCGCGCCTCACGGAATGCCCACCGGGCCCTGTCGTGGGTGGCGTTGATCACGGCCACGCTTCCGAGCCGCTCGAGCACGTCGGCCAGATCGTGGTCGGGGACGGCGTCGACCTTGGTGGCGGCGACGACGGCGCGACCGAGCAGCTCCTCGGCCTCGGCGCAGGCGTACTTGCTCGCCGCCCACTCGCCGGCCAAGCGTGCGTAGCGCCAGCACCGCTCGTGCATGCCGGCCTGGTCGGAGTGGAGCGAGAGCACGGCGGCGCGGCCCGGGGTGGCGGGGCCTTCGGCCTCCATGGCCGCCACGACGCGGGCATGGAGCTGGCGCCGGCGACGGAACGGCAGCGCCGCGTACGCCACGTCCCGCACGACGCGGTGGCGGAACCGCAGCCCGCCGCGTCCATCGGGGAGCAGGAACCGACCGAGGCGGCGGATGGCCGCCGCTCCTGCCGCGCTGGCGTCGTCGTCGACGATGCTCCTGAGCAGGCCGAGCTCGACCCCGCTGCCGAGCACGCTGGCGACACGCAGGAGGCGGCGGTCGGCCAGCGAAAGCCGGTCGATGTCGGCGGCGACCACGGCTTCGAGGGACTCCGGCAGCGCGCCGTCGTCACCATCGCTCGTGGCCGCCCGCACCAGCTCCTCGATGAACAGTGGGTGGCCGCCCGCCCGCTCGACGATGGCGTCGCACCGTGAGGGCGGGAGGACACCCTCGCCCGCGGCCGCCCGAACCAGGGCGCCGGCATCGCTGTCATCGAGCGGCTCGAGCCTGATCTGGACGCCGTCCGAGGCCGAGACCGACGCCCGCTCCTGGTCCCGGCGCGTGGCGGTCAGCAGCCAGGGCACGCCGTCGAGCCGCGAGGTCAGATGGGCGAGCACGGCCGACGAGGCGTCGTCCATCCACTGCACGTCGTCGAACGAGAGGAGCACCGGTCCCTCGAGCAGCGCACGGAGGACGTCGAACAGGATCTGGATCGTCCTCTCCCGGCGGAACCGGGGGTCGAGGTCGCGGGTGGCATCTGTCTCGTCGACCTCGGCACCCAGGACGTCGGCCAGCAGGGGCACCCAGGCCCCCAGCGACGTGGCGGCCTCGGTCGGCAGCCGCCCCAGGACGGCGTCGAGCAGGTCGGGGCCGTCGGTCTCGACGCCGGCGGCGGCGACGAGGAGCTTCTTCATGGACAGGAACGGTGTCGCCCGCTCGTAGACCTCGCAGTGCACGACATGACCGGGGGTCGACCCCCGTCGGTGGTGGAGCTCGTCGACCAACCGGGACTTTCCGGATCCCACCGCGCCCGAGATCTCCACGAAGCCGCCTGTGCCATCCGCGGCGGCCGCGAGGGCGGCCACCAGGAACGACAACTCCTCCTCGCGCCCCACGAAGGGCACCCGGTGATCGACGTTGCGCGCCGGCGCTGCGGCATGGCCGAGGACGAAAGCCCGCACAGGCGCGCTCTTGCCTTTCACCATGAGGGGCGGGAGCGGGGTGAGGTCGTAGCCCGCGCCGGCGTGGTCCACGATTTCGTGGCTGACGATGACCTGATCGGGCGCAGCGGCGGCCATGAGCCGGGCGGCGAGGTTCACGGCATCGCCGATGACGGTGTAGGTGCGGCGGAACGGCGGACCGACCGAGCCGGCGAACACGGCGCCCCGGTGCACGCCGATGCGGACCGGCAGCAGTCGCTCTCCGTCGGCCACGACGCGCACGGCGCGGAGCATCCTGGCGTCGTCGTCGCCCTGGGCCTCGGGGGCGCCGGCCACCAGGATGAGCTTGCCGCCGTCGGCGTCGATGTCGCTGGCCAGGAAGGTGACTCCGTTCAGGTCGGCGGCCTCCTGCACGTCGGACACGAGCTCGTCCAGCGCCGCCGCCGTGGCCAAGGGCCCATGGCGCTCGATCAGCTCGTCGGTGCCCTCGAAGTGGACGAAGCCGATGGCGACGTGGCGGTGCTCGGCGTCGCCCCCGCCCTCGAGCAGGTACCGCCGCAGAGCGGTGGGCACGGAGGACTCGATCCCCACCGGTGGCGAGGGAGCAGGCGTGTAGACGTCGCGCGGCGCGTCGCCGACCGAGCGGTTGCGCAGCAGGAAGCCTGGACCCTTGGCGGGCCCGACGAGGCTGGGGTCGACCAGTGCCGCCGTCGCCGGGCTGATCACGATGTCGCCGGCGGTCGCCGCCGCCTCCATGGCCACCGTGGTGGACGCCGCCGGCCCGGCGACGAGCAGCTCATGGTGGGAGCGACCGACCCGGAACATGTCGATGGCGCCGCTGTGGACCCCGACCGACATGCGCAGGCGGATGGCCCCGACGCTCGTCGCCCGGGTACCCACCCGTCGGGTCGTGGCCCGCATCCGCAGCGCGCTGCGCGTCGCCCGCGTCGCGTGATCGCGTCCGTCGAAGAGAAGAAGCAGGGCGTCCCCCCCGAACTTCAGGAGCCCCCCTCCGTCGGCATAGGCGTCGGCCAGCATCTCGCTGAAGCACAGGTCGAGGATCTCGGTGAGCTCCTCGGCGCCGATCGTGCCGCGACGCGCCAGTCGCTCCGAGAGTGCGGTGAACCCTGAGACGTCGACGAAGACGAGCGAGCCGTCGATGCTCCGATACCTCACGTCGCCGTCCTCGCCCGGAGCCCATCCGATCGCGACGCGCGGGAGGTGGGGCGCGAGCAGGGCGGCCGTCGCCGGCCGCCCTGCAGTACGCGTCGTGTGTGGGGTGGGACTCAGCCCGTCGCCCCGCCGGTCGCCTGGCCGGCAGCGCTGCGGATGGGAGGCAGGAGGTCGGGATCGGTCGACGACATGAGCACCACGACGTGCAAGCCGCCGGCCTTGTAGATCTGGTCGCCGCACAGGTGGTAGCTGCCACCCACGCGGGCCGACCCGGCGCCGGGATTGCTGCCCGAACCGGCGCCGTCACAGGCGGGGACCTGGGCGGGGGCGGGCATGCCGGGCTTCCGGTAGTACGTGTCGGCGCACTTCTCCGTGAGCCCGTTACAGGGATCGTTGGAGAACGTGGTGTCCACCGCCACCGGGTGGTCGGGGTCGGTGACCTGGTACGACGGGTCCTCGTCGTAGATGACGCGCAGGCCCTCGCCGCACTGCACCTGGCCGCAGGTGAACGCGCTGTGGTTGTCGGTGAGGCTGAGGGTGGCGATGACGCCGTCGACCGGGACGAGGGCGGTGCGGGCGGCGTTGTAC
The DNA here is from genome assembly GCA_035526015.1 of Acidimicrobiales bacterium. GTDB lineage: Bacteria > Actinomycetota > Acidimicrobiia > Acidimicrobiales > DATLDH01 > DATLDH01. The sequence goes on along the minus strand of DATLDH010000153.1, from coordinate 4,245 downwards.
TGCTGGGCCGGCACCTTCAGCAGGTGGGCGCCGAAGGCCAGCGTGCCGCCGCCGGGAACGAACGCCGATGCGACGTTGGTGGCCGTCGAGGCCACCACGTAGGTCGCCGCCGTGGCGCTGTTGTTGTCCGTGTACTCGAGCGCAGCCGCCAGCCCCCGCGGCTGGATGATGACGGTGTTGCCGTAGTTGCCCGCCGTGGTCGAGGTCTGGGCCACGAGGTCGAACACGACGCTGAGGCCGGGGGCCAGGGCGCCGACGGTGCACGTCACGGTCTGGCCGCTGGCCGAGCACGGGGCGCCCTTGGAGAACCGGAACGTGAAGCCGGGCGGTAGAAGGTCGGTGACGGTTGCACCGTCGAACGGCACCGTGCCCTTGTTGCTGGCCGTGACCCGGTAGAGCACGTTGGCGCCCGGGGGCGACACCGTCACCGGCCGGCTCTCCACGGCAACGGTGGCGTCGACGATCCCGGCGGTGGGGAGCAGGGCGCCGGCGGCGTCGATGCCGGAGACCGAGACCGCGCCGGCCACGCCGACGACTGCGGCCAGGAAGGCCTTGGCGGTCTTGCCGACCTTGGGTGTGGTTGCGCTTCGCATGCCGCCAGTGTCGGAAGTCGCCCTCCGTCGGTACTGAGTAGGTCGTTACTCAAAGAATCCGCCACGCTGGGCGCGATTACTCAGTTCTGGCTTCACGGCACCGGTTTCCCTACCTACGCTGGCCTGAGTAGCGCACGGGGGGGAAAAGCAGTGGCACATGTCACGCAGCGAGCAGGGCTGTCGGCGCCGGCCGAGCTCCCGGAATGGCCACTGACCGGGCGCGACAGGGAGCTGCGCCTGGTGCGGCTGGCGCGGGCATCCCGGCGCTACCGCGGCGTGGTGATCGCCGGGCCACCGGGCACCGGCAAGTCGTGCCTGGCCCGCGCCGTGCTGACCGAGGCCGAGGAGGCGGGTGCGTCCACCGCGACGATCGTCGCGACCGAGTCGGCCCGCCCCATCCCCCTCGGCGCCTTCAGCCAGTTCCTGCCGCCCGTGACCGGCAGGAGGTCGGCTCGGGAGCCGCTCGAGCTCCTGCAGCTCGTCGCCGCCGAGATCCGCCGCCACGCCGCCGGCCGCCCGCTGGCACTGATCGTCGACGACGCCGAACGCCTCGATCCGGTGTCGGCGACGCTCGTCCACCAGCTGGCCCTCGGCGGCAAGGCGTTCCTCGTGATCACCATGCGGACCGGCGAGGTCCCCGCCGACGCCATCGCCAGCCTCTGGAAGGACCAGCTCGCCATCCGCATCGACCTCGAGCCGCTGTCGGCTGAGGCGACCGCCGAGCTGTGCGCCGCCGTCCTCGGGGGCGAGGTCGAGCGCAGCACCTTGCACCGGCTGTGGGAGGTGACGAGGGGCAACCCGCTGTTCCTGCACGAGCTGGTGCTCGACGGCATCGAGAGGGGCCGCCTCACCGGCCAGGAAGGCGTCTGGCGCTGGAGGGGGCCCTTCGGCGGCGCCGCCCGGCTCGGGGACCTGGTCGAGCAGCGCCTCGAGCGCATCGACGTCGATGCCCGCCGCGCCATGGAGGTCCTCGCGTTCGGCGAGCCTCTGGCCGCTGACGTCCTGGAGGCCATCGCCGGCGCCGAGACGGTCGCCCGTCTCGAGCAGCACGACCAGATCCGTGTGTCGAAGGACGGGGCCCGAACGATCCTGCGCCTGGCCGAGCCGCTGTACGGCGAGGTGCTGAGGGCGTCGGTGCCCGAGCTCCGCTCCCGCGCCATCCAACGGTCGCTGGCCCGCGAGGTCGAGGCCACGCCGCTGGGCCGTCGCGACGACTTCCTGCGCGTGGCGCACTGGCGGCTCGAGGGCGGCGAGGCGCCCGACCCCGACGCCCTTCTGCAGGCGGCCCACCATGCCGAAGCCGGCTTCGACTTCGTGCTGGCCGGACGACTGGCCGCAGCCGCGGTGGAGGCCGGCGGCGACATGGCCGCCCAGCGCGTGCTGGCCAGCGCGCTCCGCGAGCAGGGGCGGCCGGCGGACGCCGAGGCGGTCTGGGCGACTCTGCAGTCGCGCGCCCACGGCGAAGCCGCCCTGGTGGAGACGGTGTCGGGGCGGTCGATGAACCTGCTCTTCGGCCTCGGCTCGGTGGATGAAGCCACCCGCGTGCTGGACCACGCCGAGCGGTCCATCACCTCCGTCGGTGCGCGGCACGCGTTGGCCACGCAGCGGGCGCTCATCGCGCTCTATGCCGGTCGGCCTCTCGACGGCCTCGGGATCGCGCGGACGGTGCTCGACGCCGAGCCCGAGGACTCACCGCGCAACGCGGTGTACGCGGCGGTGACGGCCGGCCCGGCCCTGGTCGCGCTGGGGCGAACGTCGGAAGCCCACGCCGTCATCGACGCTCACCTGCCGGCAGCCTTCCAGCTCATCACCGAGACCGACGGCGGCGACGGCACCATGTTGGCCGGGCCGCTGCTGGCCGCGAAGTTCCTCGCCTATCTCGTCGCCGGCGACGTCAACGACGCGTACGCGATGGCCGAAACGACCTATGCGTTGGCCCAGGGGGCCGGGTCCCACGACGGCATCGCCGGGCTCGGCTGTGCGCTCGGCATCGCCCACCTCGCCGCCGGCCGGCCGCGCCGGGCCATCCACGAGTTCCGGCAAGCGGCGGTCCGCCTGCGCGACGTCGATCGCAACCGCTACCTGCCGTGGTGTCTCGGTGGTCTGGCTCACGCCTTGGCGGTGGCGGGCGAGATCGACGCCGCATCGGCGACGCTGGCGGCCGCCGACGACGCCCGCACGCCGGGGCTGCGGTTGTTCGAGGTCGAGCTCGAGCGGGCGCGCGCCGCCGCCGCTCAGGCCCGCGGCGATGCCACCGAGGCCCACCGCATCCTCGCCGCCACCCTCGACGAGGCCGAGGCGACGGGCCAGAGCGGCTTCCTCCTGCTCGCTCTCCATGACATCGTCCGGCTCGGGCAGGTCGACGACCTGGTGATCGCTCGTCTCCGCATCCACTCCCGGCGGTCGGAGGGGCGGTTCGGCGAGCGGGCCCTCGCCCACGCCGAAGCGCTCTTCGCCGAAGACGGCCCCGCCCTGGAGGACGTGGCCAGAAGCTTCGAGGACGCCGGCGCCGTGCTCTATGCGGCCGAGATCATGGCCAGCGCCGCCGCCTGCCACCGCCGGGCCGGTCGGCCCGACCGGGCCATGGTCGCCGCCGAGCGGGCGAGGACGCTCCTGCAGTCGTGCGAGGGCGCCCGACCCCCGGCGTTCGGGCTCCTGACGGCCGATGCCATGCCCCTCACCAGGCGGGAGCGCGAGATCGCCGGCCTGGCCGCCGAGGGCATGACCAGCAAGGTCATCGCCGAGAACCTGTTCCTCTCGGTCCGCACGGTCGACAACCACCTGCACCGCGCCTACGACAAGCTCGGCGTGCGCAACCGCCGCGACCTGGCCGTCCTCCTCGGCGCCGGCTGACCCGGCCATTGCCTTCCGTGCGGTGACGCGCTCGTTCCATGGTTCGATCCGGCCGGTGCGGCAGGAGGACGCGGACGTGCTGCGGTCCATACTCGAGCACTGGCTCGGCGCCGACGCGGAGCAGGCGCTGTCGCGCGTCCTCGCGGACGACAGCGAGATCCATGTCGTTGCTGACGAGGGAGGTCGCGTCGTCGGCGTGATGGGCGTGGAGTTCGACGGCATCCGGCCACCGCTGTTCGGGCCAGATGACACCCCGGCCAGCCTCGTTTCCGCCTACGTGCACCCGCACCACCGGGGGCGAGGGGTGGGAACCGCGCTGGCCGACCACCTGGAGACCGTCGCCATCGAGCGGGGGTGCACCCGCCTGGTGGTTGTGAGTGGTGCACGCAGTCGAGAGGTCGCCTACGGGTTCTGGCGATCCCGCTACGGGACCATGGCGTTCTACGACTCCGACGCCTTCGGCCCCGGGCTGGAGTGCGTCGCCTGGACGGTTCCCCTGGGCAGGCACGTCGGCTGACCCGGCCACTCTCTGGTCGGGAAGGGGGGATTTGAACCCCCGGCCTCAGCGTCCCGAACGCTGCGCGCTAACCAAGCTGCGCTACTTCCCGGTAAGCGGAAAACAGTAGTGGACGACGCCCGAGCGCTATGTAGCCAAAACCGGGTTTGGCATTTGGGCGGTGTCCTCGTATGTCCCGTCGGCCATGAGCGCGGCGACGGCACGGCGGAGCTTGAGCGGGGAGAGCGGCTTGATGAGGAAGCCCTCGGCGCCGGCGCGGCGGGCCATGAACACGTCGGCGCG
>DATLDH010000146.1:0-11031 GCA_035526015.1 Acidimicrobiales bacterium | reverse complement strand
TGCTCGGCCGCCGGTGGTTCCTCTTCGGGGCGCCCATCGGCCTCGGGCTCACGTCGCTGGCGCTTCTCGCCGTGCACTCCGTGATCGCCGTCGTCGCCCTCCGGCTGGTCCAGGGCGTGGTCGGGTCCACCTTCTACACGGCCGCCGCCACGGTGGCGACCGACCTGACGCCCGAGGAGCGCCGGGCCCGCGGCATCGCCCGGTTCAGCCTGTTCCTCTACGGCGGCTTCGCCATCGGCCCCGCCCTCGGTGAGTTCCTGCTCGACCGCGGCGGGTTCGGCCTGGCGTGGGGGGTGACCGCCGGGATGGCGGCGGGCTCGGCCGCCATCGCCCTGTTCCTGCCCGAGACCAGGCCGGCCGACCAACCCCGCCCCACCGGGAAGTTCCAGCTCGTGCACCCCGCCGCCGTCGGGCCGGGACTCGTGCTGCTCACCGCCGCGGTCGGGTACACCGCCATCTCGGTCTTCTCGCCGCTGTACGCCACGACCATCGGCATGAGCTCGTCGGGGCCGCTGTACCTTTCCTTCGCCCTGACCGTCATCGGCGTGCGCCTGTTCGGCGGCGCGCTCGCCGACCGCTACGGCCGCGTCGAGGTCGCCCTCCCCGGCATGCTGGGCGGTGCCGCCGGCCTCGGACTGCTCGCCTTCGGCGGCCGGCCTCTCACCGCGCTGCTGGGTGTCAGCCTGTTCGGGGCGGGGTTCGCGTTGATCTTCCCGGCCCTCATGGCCCTGTGTGCGGATCGGGCCGCCCCTGCCGACCGCGGCGCCGCTCTCGGCTCGTTCACCGCCTTCTTCGATCTCGGGGCCGCCGGCGGCGGCTATGCGGTGGGCGCGGTGGCCGACGACCACGGCTACACCGCGGCCTACGCCGGCCCCGCCGTGCTGTGTGTGGTCGGTGCCGCCGGGCTGTTGCGCCTGCGCCGCCACGCGTCGGCGGCGGCGTCGGACGAGGCCGACCGCCACCCGCTTCCCGAGCCGGCGGGGAGCTGAGGAGCTCAACCCGCAGCGGCGCCCCCGCTGGAAGGGAACGTCGCCCAGAACGTGGTTCCGTGGCCGAGGCGGCTGGCCAGGCCGATGGCCACCCCGTGATCCTCGGCCAGCCGCCGGGCGATCCAGAGGCCGGCCCCCGACCCCGGAATCCCCGCCTGGCGGCTCGGCGCCGTGCGGTAGAAGCGCTCGAAGACCCGGCTGTGGTCCTCGGCCGAGATCCCCGGGCCGCGGTCGGTCACGTCGATGCGGACGCCGTCACCCTCCGGACGGACCGTGATGGTGACGACCGACCCGACCGGCGCGTGCTTCACGGCATTGGACACCAGGTTGTCGAGCAGCTCGCGGGCCACCCGCCGGTCGACATCGATCGTCGACGGTGACCCCGGCTCGACACGGCACTCCACAGTGATGTCCGCGCTCGTGCCGTAGTCGCGGCACAGCTCGCCCACCAGGTCATCGACGACGGTGAGGACCGCTTGGGACTGGGCCGGCGCATTCCGGAAGGGGTCGGCGAGGAGCGCGCCCTCGGTGAGCTCCTGGATGCGCTCGTGGGCCCGGTGCACGGCCTCGAAGGCGCGGTCGCGCTCGTCGGGGGCGAGGTCGTCACCCCGCGACTGCAGGGTGTCGACGAACCCACGGGCGACGGTCAGAGGCGTGCGCAGGTTGTGCAGCGCGAGGTCGAGCATGTCCTGGCGCGCGCGATCGGCGTGCTCGCGAGCGGCGCGCGCCTGGGCCAGCGACACCGCCAGCGCAGCGTGCGACGCCAGCTCGAGGAGCATGGCCTCGTCGACCTCGTCGAACGGGCGTTGGCCGGGCTGGTTGGCGACGGCCAGCTCCCCCACCACGACGTCGCCGACGCACACGGGCACGGCGAGGAGAGCGGCGATGGGCGGGTGCTGCACCGGGATCCCGACGCCGGCAGGGTGGCCCCGGATGTCGTCGATGCGGGCCAGCGACCGGCTCTCGATGGGAACGGCCAGCAGCCCGACGACCCGCGGCAGGCGCTCGGGGAACAGCTCGCGTGGCGCGTTGTAGACGAAATGCTGCACCTCGCGGTCGCTGCCGTCGCGCAGGACGAGGAGCGCGGTGAACGCGGCGCCGGTCAGCTCCTTGGCCTCGTCGACCAGGCGTTGCAGGAGGACGTCGATGGCAGGCTGGCGCAGCAGCTCGCGGGCGAGGCTGTTCAGGCGGGCCAAACCGAGGAGGTGGCGGCGCTCGACGGTGACGTCGTGGAGCACGACGAGCATCCGCCCGGGGTGGCCTTCCATCGGCCAGGCTTGGCCCTGCAGCTCGCGATCCGAACCGGTGACGCAGTGCAACTGGGCCTCGCCGCCCGTACGGGCCAGGGCCCAGAATGCGTCGAGGGCGTCGCCGAACGCGGGGCGGAGGTCGGCACCGGGGGCGATGGCGGCCGAGGCCGGCATGCCCAGGATCTCCTCGGCCGCCGGGTTCCACGCCAGCACCGCGTCGTTCTCGACGACCACCACGGGATCCGGCACCCGCCAGAACAGCTCGCCGACGACGCCGGGCGTGACCTCGAACCGACCGCTCACCCGGTCCTCACACGACCACCCTATGCGGTCGCGACGCCCGGGAAGAGGTACGGAGGGTGCCCACGCCGTATCTCTTTCCTTAGGCTTCCAAACTGCGGGGCCGATACGGGGAGAGTGGGTTCGATGGCCATGGGGCGGCCGGAAGGGCTGGCGACGGCTGGACCCATCGCGCGCCACGACCAGCTCGACGACCTGCAGCGGGCCGAGCGGGTGATGCAGCTCACCCGCTGGGTCGCGGTCGTGTTCGCCGCCGTGCAGGTCCTCACCTACAAGACGCTCCCCTACCCGGACGGCTTCCAGCGCACGGGCCTCGTCCTCATCGCCATGCTGGCCGTCGCCAACCTGGTGCTGGCGGTCGCGAGTCGCGCCACCACGACCGTCCGCGCCGGGCTGCTCGTGGCCGGGGTCGGCCTGGCCGTCGACGTCGCCGTCGCCTCGGGCTTCGTCTGGCTCTACACCTTCGACACCAGCACCGCGATCTGGGCCGTGCTGTACATCCTGCCGCTCGAAGGCGCCATCCGGTTCGGGCTGGGTGGTGCGCTCAACACCTGGCTGGCGACGACGGCGCTGTACGTCGCCCGCGAGGTGTGGGGCTCGGGCCACTACGGCTACCGGCTGGCGACGGAGAGCATCACCTTCCGCATGGGCGTGCTCCTGCTCATCTCGCTCGTCGCCGGGATGATGGCGCGCGACCTGATGCGCCAAAGGACGCTGGCCGAGGCCGCCGGCCACCGCTACGCCGGGCTGGTCGAGGGCCTCGACGCCATCATCTGGGAGAGCGACCCGGGCACCCAGGGCTTCACGTTCGTGAGCAAGGAGGCCGAGCGCCTCTTGGGCTACCCCGTCGAGGACTGGCTGACGATGCCCGACTTCTGGTCGAAGCACCTGCACCCGGAGGACGCCGAGCGCGTGATCCAGCACGCCGACGCGAGGGTCGCCGCCGGGCACGATTACGAGCACGAGTACCGGATGATCGCCGCCGACGGCCGCAGCGTCTGGCTCCACGATGCCGCCAAGGTCGAGCGCGACGAGGGCCGCCCTGTCCGCCTGCGCGGGATCATGGTCGACGTCACCGAGCACAAGCAGGCCGAGTCCGCCCTCCGCGAAAGCGAGCAGCGGTTCCGCAGCGCGTTCAACGGCGCCGGCACCGGTATGGCCCTGGTCGGCGTCGACGGGCGCTTCCTGCGCGTCAACCACGAGCTCGTGCGCCTCACGGGCTACACCGAGGAGGAGCTGCTGGCCAGCTCGTTCCTCGGCATCACCCACCCCGACGACCAGGCCGCCGGTCGGATGCTCATCCGCCGCATGCTGGCGGGGGCCCAACGCTCGTTCCTCTACGAGAAGCGCTACCTGCACAAGAGCGGTGGCCTCATCTGGGTGCTGGTGAGCGCCTCACTGGTGAGCGACGACGAGGATCGCCCGCTGTACTTCATCGCCCAGGTCCAGGACATCACCGAGCGCAAGCGGGCCGAGGAGCTGCTCGAGCACCAGGCCTTGCACGATCCGCTCACCGGCCTGCCCAACCGCACACTCCTGCTCGACCGCCTGAGCATGGCCATCGGGCGCTGCAAGCGCTCGGGCGCGTCGGCCGCCGTGCTCTTCCTCGACCTCGACCGCTTCAAGCTCGTCAACGACAGCCTCGGTCACGACGCCGGCGATGCGCTGCTCGTTGCCGTCGCCCGCCGGCTCCAGAGCGTGCTGCGCCCGCAGGACACGGCGGCGCGCTTCGGTGGCGACGAGTTCGTCATCGTGTGCGAGGACGTGGGCCAGCCCGAGGACGCCACGCGCATCGCCGGCCGGATCAACGATCTCTTGTCCGCGCCGTTCGCCCTCCCGGAGGGCGAAACGTTCCTGACCGCCAGCATCGGCATCGCGCTGTCGGGCAGCCACGACGACGACAGTCCCGAGAGCCTGCTGCGAGACGCCGACTCCGCCATGTACCGGGCCAAGGAGCTGGGCAAGGCGCGCGCCGAGCTGTTCGACCAGCACCTGCGGGAGCGGGCGAACACCCGCCTGTCCTTGGCCAACAGCCTCCACCGCGCCCAGGAGCGCGAGGAGTTCCGCCTCCTTTACCAACCCATCGTCGATCTGCGCAGCGGGCGCTATGTCGCGGCCGAAGCGCTCCTCCGCTGGGACCAGCCGGGTCGCGGCCTGGTGCCGCCATCGGAATTCATCCCGTTGGCCGAAGAGACCGGGCTCATCGTGCCCATCGGCCTCTGGTCGCTGCGGGCCGCCGCCGCGCAGGCCATCGCGTGGCGCTCCGAGCTCGGCGTCGAGCAGCCCGTCGCCGTCAGCGTGAACCTGGCCGCCCGCCAGCTCCTGCACCCGGAGCTACCCAAGCTGCTCGAGACGATCCTGATCGACACCGGCCTCGATCCGTCCCTGCTGCACCTCGAGATCACCGAGTCGGCGCTGCTCGACGACAGCGGCACCGGCATGGCGGCGTTGGCCTCGCTCCGCCGGCTCGGCGTGTCGCTGCACGTCGACGACTTCGGCACCGGGTACTCGTCGCTGAGCTACCTGCGCCGCTTCCGGGTGGACGCGCTGAAGATCGACTCGTCGTTCGTCGACGGGCTGGGCCGCAGCTCCGAGGACACCGAGATCGTCGGCGCCATCATCTCCATGGCTCGAGCCCTCGGGCTGAAGACGATCGCCGAGGGGGTGGAGACCGCCCAACAGCTGGCCGAGCTCCAGCGCCTCGGGTGCGACCAGGCCCAGGGCTTCTACCTGGCCATGCCGCAGGAGGGCGAGACGCTGGCGCCCATCCTGCGCCGCGGTCCGGTGATGGTCGACCTCACGGCAAAGGTCACTCCCGGCCGCTCCTAGGGTGTGCCGGTGCGGTCTCGGCGGACCTTCTCGGCTCTCGCGCTCCACGTCGCCCTGCTCGGCTCGACGGCCGTCGTAGCCGTCGCCGTTCCCGGTGCCGCCGCCGAGGTCGCCGCTGTGAGCCGGCTGGCGGGCGCCGACAGGATCGCCACCGCCCTCCAAATGTCGCGGACCACGTTCTCCTCCGCGGCGGCGGTGGTGCTCGTCCGTTCCGACACCTACCCCGACGCGCTCGCCGCCGCGCCTCTCGCCGCACGTCTCGATGGGCCTCTTCTGCTCACCGCCACCGCGTCGCTCTCCCGCGGCGTCGCCGCCGAGATCACCCGCCTCGGGGCTCGGACCGCGCTCGTGATCGGCGGCGACCTGGCCGCGTCGCCGGCCATCGGCGCCGGGCTGGCGGCCGCCGGGGTCACGACCGTCGAACCGATCGCGGGCGCCGATCGGTACGCGACGGCAGCGGCGATCGCCCGCCGCGTCGGCGGCAAGGCCTTCCTCGTGGCCGAGGGCCAGCATGCGGACGCCGGCCGTGGATGGCCGGACGCGTTGGCGGCGTCGGCCGCCGGCGCCCTCCTGCAACGGCCCGTCCTCCTGGCCACGGCCGACGCCGTGCCGCTGGCCACCCGTGACGCGTTGCGCGCCGCCGGCGCCACGGAGGTCGCGGCGGTGGGAGGTCCGGCTGCGCTGTCGGAGGCGGTGCTGCGCGCGCTCGCCGACCCGGGTGACGATGGCAACGCCGAGATCGCCGTCAGCCGGCTGTGGGGCCCCGATCGTTACGCCACGGCCGCCGAGGTCGCCGATTGGGCGCTGGCGAGAGGGCCCGCCGCTGCCACCGCGATGATCGCGTCGGGTGGGAACTGGCCGGATGCCCTGAGCGCCGGAGCGGCGACCGCCAAGACGCGCGCCTCGCTGCTGCTGGTGCCCCCGGCGGGCGCAGCCGGATCGGCGGCCTCGGCATGGCTGGCGCGCCGCAAGGGCGAGGTCGAGCGGGTCGTGCTGGTAGGAGGAGAGCGGGCCCTCGACCGGACCGTCGAGAGGGACCTGGCCGCGGCGTTGGCCGCCGGCCCGGTCGTGCCTCCTCCCGTTCCCCGGCTCACCGGCACGGTGGTGGCGCGGGATCCGTTCCCCGCGGGCTCGACCGACACCTTCCACCAGACACTCGTCGAGCCGGACACCGCGGCATGGGGCGCCACCGTCGTCGCCACCTACCAGGTCGGCCGGGCCTTCGACGGCGGGGCCACGACCGCCGGCTGGTCGACCTCACTCGATGGGGGGCGCACCTGGACCTCGGGCCTGGTCCCCGGACTGACCACGGCCGATGGGGGCCGTTGGAGCAGGGTGAGCGACCCGGCGGTCGCCTATGACGCGACCCACGGAACCTGGCTGGTCACGACGTTGGGGGTCGGTCCCGGTACGAACGGACCGCGAGGCCAGGCCCTGCTGGTGAGCCGCTCGCCTGACGGCGTCACGTGGTCGCCGCCCGCCGTGTTGGCCGAGGCGCCGGCGGGAGGGTTCTACGACAAAGGGTGGGTCGCGTGCGACAACCACGGGCCCTCCCCCTACGTCGGGTCGTGCTACGTGGCGTGGGACGACAACGCACGGAGCAATCTGCTGCTGCACAGCACATCGCGCGACGGTGGGCTCACCTGGTCCGCGCCCGTGACGACCGCCGGCGACGGCCATGGCACCGGAACCCAGTTGGCGGTGCGCCCGGCCGGCGACGTGGTGGTCGTAGCCGGGTCGGACGATGTGTCGCGCATGCTGACGTGGGGGTCGGCTGACGGCGGCGCCACGTGGTCGGCGCCGCGTCCCATCGCTCCGATCACGATCTTCAAGCCCGTGGCGGGGCTGCGCAGCCTGCCCCTGCCGTCGTTGGCCGTGGACGACCAGGGGCGTGTGTCGGCCGCGTGGCACGACTGCCGCTACCGGCGGGACTGCTGGGCCAACGACATCGTGCTGTCCACGTCCGACGACGGACACACGTGGTCCTCTCCGGCACGGGTCGCCCTCAGCCCGGTCGGGGCGCCGTTCGACCACGTGATCCCGGGGCTGGACGCCGACGGGACCGGACGCCTCGCCCTCACCACCTACCGCTATCTGCAGGCCGGGTGTACGAGGCCGGCGTGCGAGCTCGAGGCGGTGATGTCCACGAGCAACGACCGCGGGCTCCGGTGGTCGGCCCCCGCACGGATCGGCGCACCGTTCCAGCTCGGGTGGCTCCCACCCACGACGCAGGGCCCGATGGTCGGAGACTACGTCTCGACGTCCTGGGTCGCCGGCCGCCCGGTCACCGTGGTCGCCGTGGCCGAGCCGGCGACCCCCGACGGCCTGCACGTGCCCATGGTGGCGGCGGCCGACGATCCCACCAGGACACCATGAGCTCGGGAGCCGACCGCATCGAGCTGGTACTCGACCCGCGTCCCGAGTCGCTGCCCGAGGCCCGCCACCGCGTCGAGGCGTGGCTGACCGGCGCAGGTGTGCCCGACGCCGTGGCCGCGGACCTCGTCACCGCCGTCGGCGAGCTGTGCACCAACGCCGTGCAGGCAGCGGAGTCGCGAGTGGCAGTGCGCGGCCGTATCGAGCGCGAGTCGGTGGTGATCGAGGTCCACGACGACGGCCCCGGCTTCACCGGCAAGATTCCGGAGATCGAGCCCGACCCTCTGGCCGACGCCGGTCGGGGGCTCTTCATCGTGCAGAAGCTCGTCGACGTCCTGTGGCTCAGCGCGGATGGTGAGCTGGGCGGCACCGTCGCCCGCGCCGCCCGACGCTTCCGTTAGGCCGCGGCCACCGGCCTCGCTATCCTCGACTCGCCGGCAGAGCGGACGAATCGGGAGACGCGACGTTGAAGGTGTGGATCGACCAGGACCTGTGCACAGGAGACGGCATCTGCGCCGAGATCGCGCCCAAGATCTTCGAGATGGACGACGACGGGCTCGCCTACGTCAAGGAGAAGGCCTGGCCGAACCGCTTCGGCCCCAGCGGCAGCGGCTCGTCGCCGGCGCTGAAGATGACGGCCGGTGCCGACATGCCCGACGACCTGGCCGACGCCGTCATCGAGGCAGCCGAGGAGTGCCCCGGCGAATGCATCTTCTTCGACCCTGAGTGAGCCCGTCCTGACGTCGCGGGTGTCGACCCTCGGCACACCCGGAACATCGGGCGCGGTCCGGCTCATGCTCCTCGGCTCGGGCGAGCTCGGCCGCGAGGTCGCCATCGAGGCCATGCGCCTCGGGGTCGAGGTGATCGCCGTCGACCGCTACCCCGGGGCGCCGGCCATGCAGATCGCCCATCGCAGCCACGTCATCGACATGCTGGACGGCGCGGCGCTCCGTGCCCTGGTGGAGGCCGAGGGACCGACCCTGATCGTGCCCGAGCTCGAGGCCATCGCCACCGACGAGCTGGTCCGGCTCGAAGCCGACGGCCATCGGGTGATTCCCACCGCTCGTGCCGCGAGGCTCACCATGGATCGCGAAGGCATCCGCCGAATGGCGGCCGAGGAACTGGGGTTGCCGACCTCGCCCTACCGTTTCGCCGCCGACCGGGCCGAGTTCGACGCGGCCGTGGCGGCCATCGGCACGCCGTGTGTGGTCAAGCCGGTGATGAGCTCCTCGGGCAAGGGCCAGTCGGTGGTCCGGGACCTCGAGGCCGCCGACGCGGCGTGGGGGTACGCCCGCTCGGCGGCCCGGGTCGCCGATCAGGCGGTGATCGTCGAGGGCCTGGTCGACTTCGACTACGAGATCACCCTCCTCACCGTGCGGCACTGCGACGGGCTCACGTTCTGTGCGCCGATCGGCCATGTCCAGACCGACGGCGACTATCGCGAGAGCTGGCAGCCCCAGGCCATGGCGCCCGCGGCGCTGGCGCAGGCGAGAGCGATCGCCACCTCGGTCACCGACGCCCTCGGTGGCTGGGGCGTCTTCGGCGTCGAGCTCTTCGTGCGGGGCGATGACGTGCTGTTCTCCGAGGTCTCACCGCGACCCCATGACACCGGGATGGTCACCATGACCACCCAGGCCCAGAGCGAGTTCGCGCTCCATGTGCGGGCCATCCTGGGTCTCCCGGTGGACGAGGCCGCGGTGGCCCTGGTCGCACCGGCCGGTGCGTCGGCGGTGGTGCTGGCCACCGAGTCGGGCATCGGCCCGGTCTACCGCGGTGTCGAGGCGGCGTTGGCGGTGCCGACCGCACAGGTGCGCCTCTTCGCCAAGCCCGACATGCGGCCGGGCCGACGACTCGGCGTGGTCACGGCCACCGGCGCCGAGGTGGCCGAGGCCAGGCAGCGGGCGACGACGGCCGCAGCGATGGTGAAGGTGGCGGCCAGCCGTTAGGCCGCGACCACTGGCGTGAGGTCGTGCTGGCCGGGAAGACCCTTGAGCTCGACGTTGCGTGCGTGGCCCATCTCGATGCCGGCATCGGAGGAGACGAGGGCGCGCACCAGGTCGGACACCAGCACCTCGCCGGCCCCCGCCGCCGACGCCACCCGCGCCGCCATGTTCACGGTCGTGCCGTAGAAGTCCTCTCCGTCACGCACCGGCTCGCCGGCGTGCAGACCGACGCGGATCGACAGGGCTTCACCGCCGGGCAGCACCACGGCGGCCACGTCGGACTGGATGGCCATCCCGCACCGGACGGCCGAGCGGGCAGACGGGAAGGCGAGCATGAAGCCGTCACCGATCGACTTCACCACCTGGCCCCCCCACGCGCCGACCTGCTTGGTCACGAGATCGCGGTGATGGCGAAGCACCTCGATCCACGCCTGGTCGCCGACGGAGTGCGTGAGCGCGGTGGAGTCGCAGATGTCGGTGAACATGATCGTGATGGTGCCGTCGAGCGCAGTTGACGGTGACACGTCGGGACGTTCGACGGCGACGGCGTCGGCCAGCGCCTCCAGGCTCGTCGTCAGCTCGATCCCGAGCGCCTCCTCGTTGGCCACGGCGACCGACACATGGGCGTGGACCACCTTCCAGATGCCACGCTCGAGGCGGAACACCGCGGTGATGCGGATGAGGAGGCCGTCGGGGAACGGTGGCTCGAGCCTGGGCTCGTCGATGACCCAACCGACGTTTCCGTCGCACCAGGCCTGGATGCGCTCGCCCTCGAACATCGGGAAGGTCTCGCCCATCTCCACCCAGTTCATGCGCCATAGGGCGGCCACGGCGTCGGGCGAGGCCCACCCCTCGTCGGGGTCGGTGCCCCAGAAGTAGAACCCGACCTCGTCGCTGAACATGGCACGGATGGTTTCCGCGTCCCCCCGTCGGGCGGCGGCGTAGAGCCGCTTCATGACCTCGACCAGTTCGGTCGACCGCTCCATCGCACGAACCCCCCGGATCGCTGACGGCACATTCTGCCCGTGGGGGCGGAGGGAGTCGAACCCTCACTGAAGGCGGTTTAAGCGCCTCGCCTCTGCCGATTGGGCTACGCCCCCGGCCTGAATGCTGTCACGCCGCCTTCCCGCCGGCGCGGGCCTGGCGGGTGACCGAGGTGTCGGCCATCCCCGCGGTGAGGGTCCGGAGGGCGAGGCGCCAGCCCTCGGCTGCGCGCCCTTCGAGGCCGTTGGCCACGACCACGCCGTCGACCATGTCGGCCAGGACGTCGGCGGCGGGCCGGTCGCGCAGTTGCACGGAGATGACGGCCGCCCCGTCGCGGTAACGGCGGATGGTGCGGCGCGCCCC